>NZ_JBFRSC010000021.1:76318-269120 GCF_041473335.1 Vibrio sp. 10N.222.55.C7 | reverse complement strand
ACGAGATACGAGATACGAAGAGATTTGTAGCTTAACGTAAACAAAGCAAGAAAAACGCAAAGCACAATTGCTGTCGATTACTACTGCGCCTTTCTCTACTCGGTTACTCGTATCTCGCATCTTTTATTTCTTCTAGACGTAAAAAAACCTGCTCAATGAGCAGGTTTTTTAGTATTCAGTGCTTTCAGCTAATGAAGCTTTACGCGTAAGAAATTACGTAATTACTGACGTGTTCTTGGCTTAGCTGGTTTAGCCGGACGACCGTTGTTCAGTTTAGGCTTACTTTTGTTAGCCTGAGGTTTGCCTTTGTTTGCAGCTGGAGCGCTACGACCTGAATCAGGTGTTGTAGTACCGCGAGTTGCAGGCTTCTTACGCTTAGTTTGGTTGCTACGGCCTTTTGGTGCGTTTGCACGCTCTTCGTGACGTTTAACAGCACGACGAATTTTTTGGCTACGAGAACGCTCACGCTTACGAGAAGTGTTTGAAGGATCAAGATCCAACAGTGTCTCTTTCTCAGGCTTAAGCTCAACAAGCTCACGCAGGTAGTTAACTTCTTGAAGATCTAGCTCTTTCCAACCGCCACGAGGCAGTTTCTTATCAAGGTAGATATCACCGTAACGTACACGTTTCAGGCGGCTTACTGTCGTTTCTTGAGATTCCCAAAGACGACGAACTTCACGGTTACGACCTTCGTTAATCGCTACGTAGAAAGTATGGTTCATACCTTCACCACCAGCGTAAACAACATCTTCAAAACGAGCCATGCCGTCTTCTAGTTGTACACCACGAGTAACGTTTTTAACTTTTTGCTCAGTCACTTCACCGAATACACGTACTAGGTACTCACGCTCAACCTGACGGCTTGGGTGCATTAGACGGTTTGCAAGCTCACCATCAGTAGTGAAAAGCAAAAGGCCTGATGTGTTTGCATCAAGACGACCAACTGAAATCCAACGAGAACCACGGATCTTAGGTAGACGATCGAAAACAGTACGGCGGCCTTCAGGGTCGTGACGAGTACAAAGCTCACCTTCAGGTTTGTAGTAAGCAAGTACACGACAAACCACTTCTTCAGAAGCCTTGCCTGAAACAGTATGGCCATCGATACGGATCACTGAGTTCTCGTCTTCAAGACGCTCGCCCAGTTTCGCAACTTGACCGTTAACACTTACACGACCAGATTTGATTAAACCTTCTAGTTCACGACGAGAACCGTGACCAGCTCGCGCTAAAACCTTCTGTAATTTTTCGCTCATTTACTCTTTTCTACCTAATTGTCGTCTTCACAGACGTCGAATGAATTTTTCGCGACCAAATCGCGGTCGCGTATTATCGCAAATAACCTGCCAAAAAGCACTTGTTATTTACTGTGGCAGGTTTGCTGTATCGTTACAGACTGTTAATCAGTAAAGCGATTATTCAAACGGCGCAGGATCGCCAGCACCACGACGTAGAACCACGGCATCATCGTCACTGAAGTCAATAACCGTCGTCGGTTGCTCACCTAAGTAACCGCCATTCAAAATGACATCAACCGCATGTTCTAGGCTGTCACGAATTTCTTCTGGATCCGACTCCGTAGTCTCGTTACCCGGCAGAATCAGAGACGTCGACATTAATGGTTCACCCATCGCTTCCAAAAGGTCGAGTGCAATCTTGTTGTCTGGGACACGAATACCAATCGTTTTACGCTTGGCGTTCATCAAACGCTTTGGCACTTCTTTGGTTGCTTTAAAGATAAACGTGTAAGCACCTGGTGTATGTGCTTTCAGTAGACGGAAAGCCACGTTATCGACGCGTGCATACAGTGATAATTCAGAAAGATCACGACATAACAAGGTGAAATTGTGCTTGTCATCGATGCGACGAATTTTACAGATACGTTCAAGTGCTTGTTTGTTTTCAAGCTGACAGCCCAGCGCATAACCGGAATCTGTTGGATAAACCACAACGCCGCCATTGCGAATAATCGCAACCGCTTGAGTAATTAAGCGTGCTTGTGGGTTATCTGGGTGTACATAAAAAAACTGGCTCATTGTTGATCCTCGTTATCGAATCTCTCGACTCTATCATCAGAAGGAGCTGGCTCACCTAAAGACTATTCAGATGGTGAAACCGTTTGAAACTCCCAATCTTTCCATACTTCTTCGACCCCAGAAGGTAGCCAGAGATTGCGTCCAAGTTCCATCCACGGAGATGGGTAATGGAAATCACTGCCTTGGGAGGCTAATAGTTTGTATTGTATAGCATAATCCGCGAGTGTGCGTCTTTCTTGTTGCGCTTGCTGAGGTTGAGCTACTTCCATCGCATCCCCTTTCGCTTCAACAAATGCCGCTAGCAGGCGCTTAACCCACTTGGCTGTAAGTCCATATCGCCCAGGGTGAGCGAGTACGGCTTGTCCACCAGCAGCATGAATAGCCGTGACAGCATCACTCATTGAACACCACGTTGGCGGCACATAACCTGGGTTATTGCGAGTAAGAAACTTTTTAAACACCTGCTGCATGGTTTTCGCATAGCCATTGTCGACTAGCCACTTAGCAAAGTGAGCGCGAGTGATTGGTGCATCACCCGCAATCAATTTAACTTCTTCTAACACCCCTTCACGAGTCGCTTTCTCAAGACGGTGAGCGATCATCTCAGCACGCCCAATACGGTGTTGCTTCTGTTGTTCAATGAGCGCTTTGAGTTCTGGTGACTCAGGATCAACGTTTAACCCAACAATATGGATATCTTTGTTTTGCCAAACAGTCGAAATCTCAATGCCGTTTATCAACTGAATAGGAAGGTTGTTATCCGCAATGTAGCTGCGTGCTTCAGCAAGCCCATCAGTCGTGTCATGATCTGTAATCGCTAGCGCTTCGATGTTAAAGCCAAGCGCTCGGTCAATTAGCTCAGGTGGAGTAAGTCGGCCATCTGAGGCTGTTGTATGACTATGTAGATCAATTCTCATATATTCTTTTTCATTGTTTTCAATTTTTATCGTTATATTTGTGTCAACACACTTGACCCGCAAGCAGAAAACTAGTTAACTAGTACACAAATACGAAGTATCACATTTGATAGGTTCACCATGTTACAAGAATTTAACCAAAACCATAAAGATAAAGTTTTAGAACTTTCTTCAGTAGAAGCAAGTTCAGAGCTTAATTGGTGGCGCACTTGGACAAGTTCTTGGTGGGCTAACGTGTACTTCTAATTAAACAGTTTGTTTATAAAAAAGTTATCACTAAGCCCGCTTTAATAGCGGGCTTTTTAATTTGTCGAACATCTCACATTCAACTGACTAACAAATCATCGAATTGACCATATTCTAGATTGGGTGAAAGGTATCTTTATGCGACTATGTACGGCAGGAAATTTAAAGAATCATAAAGGAGGTCTTGTGAACAAGGCCATTGAAATCAAAAAGCTGGGAACCATTGAGGTCATCAATTCCTCAGTTCCTTACTCGCAAGATCCAACCAGCGTTTTTCATACTTTGTGTGAAAACAAAACTGATAGTCTTTTGTTGGAATCTGCCGAGATTGAATCTAAACAGAACCTGACAAGCCTACTCCTTATCGACTCTGCTGTTCGCATCGTATGTCGCGGACATGAAGTAACCTTTCAAGCATTGACTGAAAACGGTCAAGCGCTTATCGAACATCTCACTCAAAACGTGAAAGCAGAAATTAAATCTGACCTTACTGATAACGTTTTGACGCTGACTTTTATCGAACCAAGCAACGAATTAGACGAAGACTCACGTTTAAGAGAAGCCTCTTCATTCGATGCACTGCGTTTGGTTCAGCACAGCTTTGAGCAAGACGCGGATAACAAACACGCATTATTCATGGCGGGCTTATTCGCTTACGACATCGTGGCAAACTTTGAGCCACTAGGTGATGCTGAAGCAACCAACAATTGTCCTGACTTTGTATTCTACGTAGCTGAAACACTATTGCGTTTCGATCACCAAGAGAACGAAGGCCTACTTCACGCGAGCTTGTTTGCTCAAGATGACAACATCAAAGCGCAATTAACTGACCGTCTAGCCGACATTCAAACTCAGTGTCAGTCCCTGAAAGCCATCACTGAAGTAACGCCGTTAGACAACGTTGAAGCTGTACCTAGCGTTTCAGATGAAGACTTCTGCCAAACGGTTCGTGATTTAAAAGAGTACGTAGTTAAAGGCGATGTATTCCAAGTGGTACCTTCACGCCGCTTCACTCTACCTTGCCCTGCCCCACTGGCGGCTTATAAAGAACTCAAACAAAGCAACCCAAGCCCTTACATGTTCTACATGCAAGACGAGCTGTTTACTCTGTTCGGTGCATCTCCAGAAAGCGCGCTGAAATACGAGACAGAAACCAACCAAATCGAGATCTACCCGATTGCTGGTACTCGTCGTCGTGGTAAGCGCCCTGACGGTCAAATCGATTTCGACCTAGACAGCCGTATCGAGCTTGAACTGCGTACCGACAAGAAAGAAAACGCCGAGCACATGATGCTAGTTGACCTAGCGCGTAACGATGTGGCACGTATTGCCGAAGCTGGCACTCGCCACGTAGCAGACTTACTGAAAGTAGACCGCTACAGCCATGTAATGCACTTGGTTTCTCGTGTTGTTGGTCAGCTCCGTGAAGACTTAGATGCTCTGCACGCTTACCAAGCTTGTATGAACATGGGCACGCTAACGGGCGCACCAAAAATCCGCGCAATGCAGCTTATTCGTGACGTAGAAAAAACGCGTCGTGGTAGCTACGGTGGTGCAGTCGGTTATCTAACCGGTGAAGGGACTCTAGATACTTGTATCGTAATTCGCTCTGCTTACGTTGAAGATGGCGTAGCACAAGTACAAGCTGGCGCTGGTGTGGTATTCGATTCAGACCCACAAGCAGAAGCCGATGAAACTCGCGGCAAGGCACAAGCGGTTATCTCAGCGATTCAAGCTGCACACACTAAAAGCGCTGCAGTAAATCAGAACACATCAAACAAGAAGGAGTCGTAATCATGGCTGATATTGTATTCATCGATAACTTCGACTCATTCACTTACAACCTTGTAGACCAGTTTCGTTCATTAGGTCACAGCGTAAAGATTTACCGTAACAACATTCCGGCAAAGGTTGTTGAAGCTGCGATCAACGAACTAGACAACCCCGTTGCACTGCTTTCGCCAGGCCCTGGCGCTCCAGCAGATGCGGGCTGTATGCCAGAGCTAATTCAGCTTCTAAAAGGTAAAGTACCAATGATTGGTATTTGCTTAGGCCACCAAGCGATTGTTGAAGCCTATGGCGGCACCGTTGCAGGCGCTGGCGAAATCATTCATGGTAAGGTGTCGATGATGGAACACCAAAACCATGCGACTTACCAAGGCTTACCTTCGCCATTGGCTATCGCTCGCTATCACTCTTTAGTGGCAACGCATGTATCTGATAGCCTAACGGTGACAGCTGAAGTCGATGATTTGGTGATGTCTGTGGTTCAAGAACAAGACAAGGTGTGTGGATTCCAATTCCACCCTGAATCAATTATGACGACCTACGGTGCAACGCTTCTAGCAAACGCTATCGAATGGGCTCTTGAGAAACCTCTTCGCCTTGAAAAGACTGGAAAATAGGAAACGATCATGGAACAGATTAATAAACTTTACGAACAGCAGTCTCTTACTCAAGAAGAAAGCCAACAATTGTTTGATGTGATCATCAAGGGGGAACTTGACCCAATCTTGATGGCTTCTGCGCTAACTGCACTGAAAATCAAAGGCGAAACGCCCGATGAAATTGCAGGCGCAGCAAAAGCACTACTTGCGAATGCAAACCCGTTCCCGCGCCCTGATTACGATTTCGCAGACATCGTAGGTACAGGTGGCGACGGTCACAACACCATCAATATCTCGACGACTTCTGCATTTGTTGCCGCAGCGTGTGGCTTAAAAGTCGCGAAGCACGGTAACCGCAGCGTATCGAGCAAATCAGGTTCTTCTGACCTATTGGATTCGTTCGGTATCAACCTAGCGATGACAACAGAAGACACGCGTACGGCTGTTGATGAACTTGGCGTAGCGTTCCTATTTGCTCCGCAGTATCACGTTGGTGTACGTCACGCGATGCCTGTTCGTCAAACCATGAAAACGCGCACTATCTTCAATATCCTTGGCCCACTGATTAACCCAGCTCGCCCTAACATCGAGCTAATGGGTGTTTACAGCAAAGAGCTTGTACGCCCTATCGCGGAAACCATGCTGCAAATGGGCATGAAGCGCGCGGCGGTTGTTCACGGTAGCGGCCTTGATGAAGTAGCGATTCACGGCGAAACCATGGTTGCTGAAATCAAAGATGGCACAATTCACGAATACACAGTGACACCAGCAGACTTTGGTTTGAACACTCACCCTCTTGAAGCAATCAAGGGCGGCGAGCCAGAAGAGAACAAAGCCATCACAACCGATATCCTGACGGGTAAAGGCACTGATGCTCAAGTTGGCGCAGTGGCAGTCAACGTTGCTCTACTGATGCGTCTGTTTGGTCACGAAGACCTAAAAGCCAACGCACAGCAAGCAATTGACGCGATGAACTCTGGCAAAGCATACGAGCTTGTACAAAAGCTTGCTGCACACGCCTAACGAACGACGAATCGAGACAAAGAACATGACACAGACTACCGATAAACTGTCGACCCACGTTTCAGTCAAAGAAGCTGAAATGGCGGAAGTATTAGCAAAAATCGTTCGTGATAAATACCAATGGGTTGAAGCACGTAAGCAGACTCAACCATTAGACGAGTTTAAAGCGTCACTAACTGCAACAGACCGCAGCTTTTATGACGCTCTGAGCGGAGAACAAACGGTTTTCATCACTGAATGTAAAAAGGCCTCTCCGTCAAAAGGTTTAATCCGTGACGAGTTTGACCTCGACTACATTGCTTCTGTTTACAACAACCACGCAAACGCGATTTCTGTGCTGACAGACGAGAAGTACTTCCAAGGTGACTTTGAGTTTTTACCTAAAGTTCGCAGCATTGCTAAGCAGCCTATCCTGTGTAAAGACTTCATGGTTGATACCTACCAAGTGTATCTAGCTCGTCATTACTCAGCTGATGCTATCTTGCTAATGCTATCGGTATTAGATGACGAAGAGTACAAAGCGCTGGCGGAAGTCGCTCACTCACTCAACATGGGTGTATTGACCGAAGTCAGCAACGAAGAAGAGCTTCACCGTGCAGTCGCTCTAAACGCTAAGGTGATCGGCATTAACAACCGTAATCTTCGTGACCTTTCGACTGATTTGAACCGTACCAAAGAGTTGGCTCCGCTGATTCGCGAACTGGCTCCAAACGCAGTCGTGATTTCAGAGTCTGGCATCTACACACATCAACAAGTTCGTGACCTTTCAACATTTGCAGACGGCTTCCTAATCGGTAGCTCTCTGATGGCTGAAAAGAACCTAGAGCTTGCGGTGCGTAAAGTAACACTCGGTGAAAACAAGGTGTGTGGTTTAACTCACTCTGATGATGCAGCGAAAGCGTATCAAGCTGGTGCGGTATTCGGTGGTTTGATTTTCGTTGAAGCGTCTAAGCGTCATGTTGATATCGAAGCAGCTCGTTTAACCATGAGCGGCGCACCTTTGAACTACGTGGGTGTATTCCAAAATCATAGCGTTACTGACGTTGCGAAAACGGTTTCTGAGCTAGGTTTATTTGCGGTGCAACTGCACGGTGATGAGTCTCAAGCGTTTGTCGATGAGCTAAAACAGTCACTACCTGAAAGCGTTGAGATTTGGAAAGCTTACGGTGTTTCTCCCGATGCTGAGAGCTCGCTACCAGAATTACTGGAAAGCAACGTGACTCGTCACCTGCTAGATACTAAAGTGGGTTCTCAAACTGGTGGCACAGGCCAAGTGTTCGATTGGAACCTAATCAACAACCAAAGCGCAATCATGTTGGCGGGTGGCCTAAACCCAGAAAATGCTAACCAAGCCGCTAAGTTGGGTTGCTTAGGATTAGACCTAAACTCTGGCGTTGAATCCGCTCCAGGAAAAAAAGACGCAGACAAACTGCAACGTGCTTTTGCAGCGATTCGCAATTACTAGTCCAAACTCGGCGCTAGAAATTAGAAAGCAGAAACTAAAAACATATTTGTGAGCTTTGCCTTTTGCGAAGCTCAAACAAGATTAAATGACTTGGTGTGAATACACATCAGTAGAATTGAAGGAATAACACAATGGCTAAACTCGATGCCTACTTTGGTGAATACGGTGGTCAATACGTACCGCAGATCCTAGTGCCAGCACTAGACCAACTTGAACAAGCATTTATCGATGCACAAGCCGATCCTGAGTTCCGCAGCGAATTCATGACGCTTCTTCAAGAGTACGCTGGTCGTCCAACGGCGCTAACGCTAGCACGCAACCTAACAAAAGGTACAAAAACCAAACTGTACCTAAAGCGTGAAGATCTACTTCACGGCGGTGCTCACAAGACAAACCAAGTTCTTGGTCAGGCATTGCTAGCAAAACGTATGGGTAAGCAGGAAATCATCGCTGAAACTGGGGCAGGCCAACACGGTGTGGCAACGGCTCTAGCGTGTGCTCTACTAGGTCTTAAGTGTCGTGTATACATGGGTGCAAAAGACGTTGAACGTCAAAGCCCGAACGTGTTCCGTATGAAGCTAATGGGCGCAGAGGTTATCCCTGTTCATTCTGGCTCTTCAACGCTAAAAGATGCATGTAACGAAGCGCTACGTGACTGGTCGGCAACTTATGAAGACGCGCACTACCTATTGGGTACTGCAGCGGGCCCTCACCCATTCCCAACGATTGTTCGTGATTTCCAACGCATGATTGGTGAAGAAACGAAGAACCAAATTCTAGCTCGTGAAGGTCGCCTTCCTGATGCAGTTATCGCGTGTGTCGGCGGTGGTTCAAACGCTATCGGTATGTTCGCGGATTTCATTGAAGAAGAGTCTGTACGCCTAATCGGTGTAGAGCCTGCTGGTAAAGGTATTGATACCGACCAACACGGCGCGCCGCTTAAACACGGTAAAACTGGTATCTTCTTCGGTATGAAAGCACCACTGATGCAAGATGAGAATGGTCAAGTAGAAGAGTCTTACTCTGTATCTGCGGGTCTAGACTTCCCATCAGTTGGTCCTCAACACGCGCACCTAAATGCTATTGGCCGAGCTGAATACGACAACGTGACCGACGACGAAGCGCTAGAAGCGTTCCAATTGATTGCACGTAAAGAAGGTATTATCGCAGCCCTAGAGTCATCTCATGCTTTGGCTCATGCTGTTAAAATGGCTCACGATGACCCAGAGAAAGAACAGCTATTAGTGGTTAATCTATCTGGTCGTGGTGATAAAGACATCTTCTCTGTACACGACATTCTTAAAGAGAAAGGAGCATTATAATGGATCGCTATCAATCACTCTTCACTCGCTTAGCTGAAAAGAATCAGGGCGCATTTGTACCATTCGTAACGGTTGGCGATCCTAACCCTCAGCAGTCTCTTAAGATCATGGAAACACTCGTTGAAGCGGGTGCTGATGCACTTGAACTTGGTATTCCATTCTCAGATCCGCTTGCAGATGGCCCGACAATCCAAGGTGCAAACATTCGTGCGTTAGATTCAAAAGTAACGCCAGATGTGTGTTTTGATCTTATTGGTCAAATTCGTGCTAAATACCCAGATCTGCCAATCGGCCTACTGATGTACGCAAACTTGGTGTACGCACGTGGTATCGAGAACTTCTACGAGCGTTGTGCTAATGCAGGTATCGATTCAGTATTGATTGCTGATGTACCAACCAACGAGAGTGGCGAGTTTGTTGCTGCAGCTAAGAAGTTTGGTATTCACCCAATATTTATTGCTCCACCAACAGCAAGTGATGAGACGCTTCAATCGGTTTCTGAGCTAGGTGGTGGTTACACTTACCTACTTTCTCGTGCTGGCGTAACGGGTGCAGAAACCAAAGCAAACATGCCTGTGACAGCCCTACTTGACCGTTTGAACAAGTTTGATGCGCCACCAGCACTGCTTGGTTTCGGTATCTCTGCTCCTGAGCAAGTAAAAGAAGCCATCGAAGCTGGCGCTGCTGGTGCTATCTCTGGCTCTGCGGTTGTGAAAATCATTGAAAACAACGTTGAACAACCAGAAGCAATGCTTAAAGCACTTGCTGAGTTTGTTACGCCAATGAAAGCGGCAACGCAAAAATAATAAATAGGCTCCCACTAGTGCGATAATTAGCGCTGTGGGAGTTTTTCTCCGAGAACACGTCCAAACCCTCTCAATTGTTAAATTTCTGATAAAAACAACACCTCATACAAACCTGTAGCACACCTATAACACCCCACCAAAACATCACCACCATTTATAAAAATAATGACAAATCAAAAGGCAAACGTTTGCCTTAGTGTGAAAAATCATCAAATGACATTTGATTACTGCTTTTTGGTGTTCTTTCATCTCTGCTCATATTGATAAATGTAAAAGATACGTGTAAAACTTCTCGCGAAATATTAATCCAATGGTACATCGTACATTGGTGAGTAGTTCTGGGATTTTTATATTTAGTAGCACAGAGGTTATGGAAGTGTTAAAAGAAAAGAGTTTACTAAGCAACATCGGCGTTCAAGTCGTTATTGCAATGATCATCGGTACCCTAGTCGGTGCGATGATGGGTGACAGCGCAACTATGTTCGCTCCACTGGGTGCTATCTTCATCAATTTGATCAAGATGCTGGTTATCCCTCTAGTCGCGGTTGCCCTAATTTCAGGTGCTGCTGGTCTAGGCAACAGCTCATCAGCAGGTAAAGTGGGCGTGACCACTCTAGGTTACTTTGCACTAACGTCTGCACTTGCTGTAGCACTAGCGCTAGTAATGGGTGAAATATTCGAACCGGGTCGTGGTATCGATGTTTCTGGCGTTGAAGGCATGTTCTCTTCTGAATACGCTGCGAAAGGCGAACTTCCAACGTTCTGGGCAACCATCACGGGTATGATCCCGACCAACGTTTTCCAATCACTGAATGAAGCAAACATTCTGCAAATTCTAGTCTTCTGCTTATTCTTCGGTATTGCGATTTCTAAACAAGCGAAAGAGAAACGTGACCCTATCATCAATGGCGTAAACGCGATTGTTGACGCTATGGTTTGGATGATCAACAAGGTTATGATCATTGCACCACTTGGCGTATTCGGCCTAATGGCAGAAGCTGTGGGTACATTCGGTTTTGGCGCACTTATGGTTGTGTTCAAACTGTTCGTTGTTTACATCGCTGCGATTCTAATCTTCGGCTTTGTTGCTTACCCGCTAATGATTCAAATCTTCACTAAGACTTCTGCGAAGAAGTTCCTAGTGGCGATGAAGAAGCCTCAAGCGGTTGCACTATCAACAGCATCTTCAATGGCGACACTGCCAGTAACAATGGAAACGGTAGAGAAAGAACTTGGCGTTCGTAACTCTACGGCTTCATTCGTTCTGCCTCTTGGTGCGACGATCAACATGTCTGGTAACGCAATTTACTACGGCCTAGTTGCTATCTTCTTCGCACAGCTGTTCAACATCGACCTTTCTATGGGTGCTTACGTTGCTATCATCGTAACGTCTACCCTAGGTGCAGTTGGTCAAGCAGGTGTTCCTGGTCCTTCTTTCCTAGTGGTTGCAGTTCTTCTAGCGGCTGGTATCCCTATCGAAGGTCTACCTCTGTTGTTCGCTCTAGACCGTATCTTCGACATGATCCGTACTGCTCTGAACATCACTGGTGATGCAGCATGTGCAGTCATCGTTGATTCTCTAATCGAAGACGAAGCGAAAGAAACTGAGCTACAAAAACAGCAAGCGTAATATTAAGCTTCAGTTTTGATTGATAAATAAAACCGCCTTCATGAGGCGGTTTTTTTATTAGGTAATGATCGATATTGATTCGGTAAATCTTACCCTTGTCAGGCTAATTGATGAGTCCAAACGCACGAGGCAGAGCCAAACTAATTTCAGGAATAAAAGTAATGGCCAACAGTGTGACGATCAATACGGCACAAAACGGCATGATACTTCTTATAACGTTTTCAATCTTAGAGCCACTGACACTACAACCCACAAATAGCGCCGTACCAACGGGTGGCGTTGCAATGCCAATACATAAGTTGAAGATAATCATCATCGCGAAGTGAATTGGATGCATGCCTAAATGCTCAGCAATCGGCATAAAGATAGGGGTAAAGATCAATACGGCTGGCGTAAGGTCCATAAACATACCCACAATCAGTAGAATCAGGTTCATCAGAATAAAGATGATAATTGGATTGTCTGAAATAGAGAGCATCCAATCACTGATCATGGTTGGTAGACCGGTAAACGCCATTGCCCATGACATAATGGTAGAAGCACCAATCAAGAACAGCATAATGCCAGTAACCTGAACCGTTTCTCTACAAATTATCGGAAAGTGTGCCCATTTGAGGGTTCGGTAACAGAGTGACAGTATAAAAGAGTATAGAACCGCTATACATGCCCCTTCTGTTGCAGTGAATATACCACCAATAATACCGCCAATAACAACAACAATAAGCCCTAAGCTTGGTGTTGCTTGCCAAACAATATTCAGCACATCTTTCGTTGTGAAGCCGTCATTCGCACTTGTTTTGTAGCCCTTCTTTTTAGCGATGAAATAGGCGACGACCATACAACTTAAGCCCATTAGAATACCTGGGACATACCCTGCGATAAACAACGCCGCAACGGATGTTCCACCCGATACCACTGAAAATACGATCAGTGAATTACTCGGCGGTATTAGTAAGCCTGCCGGGCAAGATGCAACGTTTACTGCTGTTGCTAAGTTTTTATCATAGCCATCTTTTTCTAATTCAGGACCTAAGGTTTTACCAACCGCAGCAGCTGCTGCAACGGCTGATCCTGAAACAGCGCCAAACATCATATTGGCGAAGATGTTCACGTGAAAAAGTGAGCCCGGAATCCAACCAACCAAGAGCTTTGCAAGGTTGATAAGTCGACTCGCGATGCCACCAACATTCATTATATTCCCAGCGAGGATAAAGAAAGGGATAGCTAATAAACTGAAACTATCGATACCGGTAATGATTTTTTGACCCGCAGTAATACTCGCGACTTCAAACGGTAATATGAAATACATGATCGTTAAAGATGACATGGCAATTGCAATCGCAATCGGCATGCTTATCGCGATCATGAATAAGAATAGGCCTAGCAGCCAAACACCAATGGACAAATCCATAATATAGAGTCCTTTTAAAACTTATTTTTTGTTGGGTTCACAAAAAAGATCAAACGTATTCATGACCAAATAAATGAGGATAATAACGGCTGAAATCGGCAATATTGAATACACCGTCGACATCGGTAATTGCAGTGCTGGAGAAAGTTGTTGTGTGGTTCTTCCCATTAGGGCGATGCCACCTTGAAGCATTGCTAGAAATACAAATGCGCCAGAAATGATATTGATGAGTACATGTAATGCGATATGTGCTTTACCCTTAAGATAACCATCCAATAACGTTATAGCTAAATGCCCTTTGATACCGAATAAGTAGCTTGCTCCTAATAAGCCAAGCCATACCATCGCATAACGAGCAAGTTCATCAGTCCAGTTACTTGGATCATTCAAAACATAACGACTAAAGACCTGCCAAGTGACAGTAACGACAAGTAACATGAGTGCAAAAGAAGAGACAAAAAGAATCAGCCTATCAAGTAGGTTTCTGAAAGTTGCTAACATGGTGTGATACCTCAAAAAATTTTGCCTTAGCAAAGCCAAGGCAAAATTATATTTTCACTAAGACTGATTAAAGAGCTTCAATTTTTTCAATGAATGGAGCTAGTTTTGGATCTTTTTTCGCCTCATCAATCATAGGTTTAACAGCTGCACGGAAAGGGGCTTTATCAACTTCAACAAACGTTACGCCTTCTTTCATTCCTTTCTCTTTGTTCATGTCATCTGTTGCGTCCCAGATTTTGATCTGCTCTTCAAGAGACTCAGCAGCAGCTTCTTTTAAGATTTTTTGCTCTTCTGCCGTTAATGAACCCCATTTGTATTCTGAAATGATGATCACGTCAGGTGTCATCATGTGCTGGTCCATAGAGTAAAATTTGGCAACTTCGCTGTGTTTCATTTCAACTAAGCTAGAAATATTATTTTCAGCACCGTCAATTACGCCTTGTTGCAGCGCCGTGTATACCTCATTGAAAGGTACAGGCGTTGCTTTACCACCTAATAGGTTAACCATTTCCATCATGGTTGGAGAACCCGGAACTCGAACTTTCATACCAGCTAGATCAGCCGGTGAGTTAATGGCTTTTTTAGCGTAGAAGCTACGTGTGCCTGAGTCATAGAATGTAAGACCGATGAAGCCTTTACCTTCACTTGAAAGCAACATCTCTTGTGCAGCTTCACTTCGCATGAACGTTCTCATATGTGGAACGTCACGGAATAAGAAAGGCAGTGCATTAACCTTAAACGTTGGTTCAAAAGATTCGGCTAACCCACCATTGATTTTGGCCATATCAATCGCGCCAGTAACAACTTGCTCCGCTTGGTCACGTTCAGAGCCTAATTGACCGTTTGGAAAGATCTTAATCGTAAGTTCACCATTCGATTTTTCTTTCACTTTATCAGCCATGATCACCATGCCTTGGTGAGCTGCGCTTTCTAATGACATTGCATGCCCTAACGTCAAAGTTTTTGCTTGAGCGCCAAATGCCATCAGAATTGAAGCCGCTGCAATCGTCAGTAGGTGTTTTTTCATGTTCTTCTCCAGAATCCATTTTGTAAGAGGTACAGTTTCTATATGCAACGCTATAGCTAAGTTTGAAATCTAACGTTCAATTGCACATCGCTCATAGCAGTAACGTTTCATTACAATATTCTTACCCTATAGATTTTGTATTACAATACTATATGTATGTTTTGTGAGCTAAGGTTCATCTATTTGCCAGAGAGCTGAATTGATTGTGATACCAATCATATTTGGCACCAATTAGACCATTAAGCAGTCTAACTTCGGATTTTTGGGGAATTTCGATCGCTTTCAACTGCTTTTAGAACAGTCTATTAGCAAAAATTACGCGCAAGTTTGTGTTATTTTAAGATCTTAAAATCAGTAATTAAGCACGGACAAAGAAGGTCTCATCGATTGAAAAAGCGAGTCGTGAAATGCGGTTTCTGAGGTGGTCGAGGTAAGGTTTTAGACTGAGCGTATGGAACAAGAGTGGATAAGCAGGGATAAAGACAACGGTGGGAGTCTTACTAGGACGAATTATTTGTAACAAAAATCCGAGAGCCTCACAGCCCTCGGATTTTTTTGGTGGTCTAGTTTTTAGGCGTTAGACGAATTACAAATCAGCACCATAAATATCAAACGTGAAGTACTTAGCAGCAATTTGGTCGTAAGTACCGTTTGCTCTGATCTCTTCAATCGCGGCATTGAATTGTTTCGCCAGTTTTGAATCCTGCTTTCTTAGTGCTAAAGCCGTACCTTCGCCAATGTAGGCTTTGTCGGTTACTGCTTTACCTTTAAATTCAAAGCCCTCACCTTCTTTTTTATCTAAGAAAGCCAATGACAGTTGATCTGAGTTGCCGAAGGTTAGATCTAAACGACCATTTTGCAGATCCAGATAAACTTCATCTTGGCCGGTATAGCGTTTAATGTTTGCCACATCACCAAACTTGTCTGTTACGTAGCGATCGTGAATCGTACCTTGCTGAACACCGATGGTTTTACCCGTTAAGCCGGCCTCATCAATGCTGAACTCGGCGCTCTTAGCAGCAACAAACACGGCTGGCGTTTGGTAGTACTTATCAGTAAACAAGATCTTACGCTTACGCTCTTCGGTAATACGCATTGAAGCCATAATCACATCTGACTTTCTTGCCAACAAACTTGGAATTAGCGAGTCCCAACTTTGTGAAACCCAAGTACAATCGAGTTTGGCTTGCTCACACAAGGCATCAGCTATCTCAATATCAAACCCGACAGGCACACCATCACTGTTTTTATAGTTAAATGGCGGATACGTAAAGTCTGACGCCAAACGGATTTCTTTCGCCTGTACCGTTGTACCAAGTAAAGCGGCCGCACAAGCGAGTCCTAGTATTATCTTTTTCATCATTGCCATCCTAGATATGATCTTTATCGAGTTGAGATTGAGTTTCTTTATGTTGAGATTTTTGAATTTGTTTGCCTTGTTGATTCTTTTCTAATTCGGTTTGGTAGCGTGTTAGTGACGTTATCACTTCTAGCATGCTCTCTTGGCTACCAATACTGATTCGTACACAGTTACGCAAAGCAGGTTCGTGGTTTTGATTCCTTGTCACAATGCCATCCTTCGCCAATACACTGAACACTTGATGCCCTGGTTTTTGACGCAGCAAAATAAAGTTTGTCGATGAAGGGTAAACTGACTCGATGAAATCAAACTGAGTTAACTCACAAGCAAACCAGTTACGTAGTTCGACCAGCTTTTGTGTGGCGTCTTGCATCACTGAGACTCGTTCATCAGACAAAGCGTCTAACACGATTTGCGATGAGCAATCCGGCATCGGATAAGGTGGAATCAGCTTCGCGACATACTGCATCACATTTTGACTCGCTAAGATAAAACCACAACGAACCGCAGCCAGTCCAAAAGCCTTAGACAAGGTGCGAATCACTACCAAATGCGGATAACGCTCAATAAGGCTCACCGCTGACGTTTGTGGTTCAAACTCGATATACGCTTCATCGACTACCACTAGAGACTTTCCAATCGTGCCTTCCAGTACCTGAATCAAATCCGATTTAGGAATCACATTGCCCGTTGGGTTATTTGGTGAGCAAAGAAACACGATATTAGCCAACTTCGCTTTGTTCACAATATCAGTGACGTTAAGGCTGAAGTCTTCCTGCAATGGAGAATCCAAGGTATTTATCGCCAATGCATCGGCGCAAAACTCATACATTGCATACGTTGGTGAACAAATAAGTATATTGTCACTCGCTGGCTTACAGAATGTTCTGATCAGTAAATCTATCGCTTCATCGGCGCCACGAACGGCAACCGTTGCAACATCAGTTCCGCAATACGCTTGATAAGCTTTGGCAATATCTTGCGGTAAAAAATCTGGGTATCTATTGTGGCTTGCTTCTCCTGGAAACAACGAACTTTCCAATTCATTGGCGTTTAGCCAGACTCGTCCATCACCACCAATTCTTCTTGCTGATTGATAAGGTATTAATTTTTTTACAGCCTGAGGTACTAAACTATCGATAAAAGATGTCAAGAAGCTATCCCTTTCACAAAATCACAATGTCTTCACCACTGCCTTCATATTCAAAAAATGTGACTTATACACATATTGAATCACAAATGATGATTAAGTATTTACATTCAAACAGAACACTATTGATAAATGAATCGAAATAATCACATAATAGCCATGATAAAAAATCATAGGTGAAGATATGAATCGCACACTTCCTTCAACCAAAACTTTGCTCGCGTTCTTGTCGACGGCAAGGCATCTCAACTTTACGCGCGCGGCACATGAGCTCAATGTTACGCAAGGTGCAGTAAGTCGTCAGATATTGTCGTTTGAAGAAAGCCTTGGCTGTGATCTCTTCTATCGACACGCTCGAGGGTTGTCTTTAACTCCGAAAGGCAAAGAACTGGTTCCTCTGATACAAGGAACGATTCACAAACTGCAATCGGCTCTCAATCAAGTGGCAAGTTCTCCCTCTAAGATCAAACTCAACGCCCCCAGCTGTATTACCTCTTGGCTGCTACCCAAATTGATGTCTTTTCAGCAAGCCTACCCTGAAATTGATGTCGAGCTCACGTCGACCATCAAGCACGTTTTTGAACCAAGCTTTGACCCGTTTGACGCCGTAATCACCTATGGTAAGAAGCCAAACCAACAATCGATTGTGAGCCAGTTATTGTTCAACGAGCAGCTGGCTCCGGTCTGCCAGGCGCAAAGCATTACTCAGGGCCATCTTGTAAGTAAGGCTTCTACTATCATCAAGCCACACAAGCTCGCTCAATACACTTGGTTACACGCCAACAATGAGCAAAGTGATTGGCGACTTTGGTTAGAGCACATAGGAAGTCATGACCTTTCAAGTAAGAACAACCAACAATTCGCGACACTTGATCAAGCGATGAATGCAGCCATTCAAGGGTTTGGCATTGCCATAGGCGATATCACGCTGGCCAAGCAAGATATCGATTTGGGCAGGTTGGTGAAAGTGAGTGAAGGCAGTGTCTTTTCTGGAAATGGTTACTTCTTGCTGCAGCCTAAGAATCGACAAAATACATCTTTATCTACGCTGGTTGATTGGCTTGTCGATTAGCGGCAATCACCGTAGATAGAAGCACACTATAAATAGCAGTAGAGCGTCATAATGAGAATTTCATCGTTCTCAAAATGAAACTATTTTATGTCTGTTACGTATTGGTTGTCAGAGAATAGAACGTACCTTGCTTTAACTATTTGAAAAGAAGTTCAATTCTATCTGGTAGGGAAAATGTTCCGTTCAATTAGAGAAAATGGCATTCGAATTGCTTTGTCATAGATAACCCAACCAATATACAGCAGGTTGCAACAGTTTCACTGCAGCTTGTCACGGAGGATAGGCTATGACCTTACAAAGACATACGTATTACGGCTTGATTCACCATGGAATTAAAACCTTATTAATGGACAGAATTGGCCACTTCACAGAGCGTGAATATCACGAGTATCTCGACCTAACGACAGGCAAATCGACGTGTTTTGCCATGAGTGAACAAGAGCTCGAAAACACCTTAGACAGCTTAAAGAGCGAAGGTTACCTTGAAGATATCAAGAAGCTAATACCTCGCTACCAAACCACATCAATGCGATAACGTTATCCGACTCGATGATGAAAATATCCGACTCAATAAACCAACTTGATGGAATTAATTAGCACCCAATTGTCTCGGGCTATTTAGCATCGAGACAGTTTTCGTTAGACTGTCTGCAACTCAACTAACTGGACAGTCAGTGCCACATGAAGCAAATCCTTGATTTCATTCCTCTCATTATTTTCTTTGCGCTGTATAAGATGTATGACATCTACACGGCTACAGGTGCATTGATTGTTGCTTCCGCAGTACAAATCGTTTTGACATACGTCATCTACAAGAAAGTAGAGAAAATGCAGATCATCACATTTCTGATGGTTGCCGTATTTGGTGGCATGACCATTTTCTTGCACGATGACAACTTCATTAAATGGAAAGTAACCATCGTTTATGCATTGTTCGCTATCGGCCTGACCGTCAGTCACCTAATGGGCAAGTCAGCGATTAAAGGCATGCTGGGTAAAGAGATCACACTTCCTGAAGCGGTATGGAGCAAGATCAACTGGGCTTGGACTTTGTTCTTTACTCTATGTGCCATTCTCAACGTTTACGTTGCTTTCAGCCTACCCTTGGATGTTTGGGTAAACTTCAAAGTGTTTGGCTTACTGATCGCTACTTTTGCATTTACCTTACTAACGGGTGTCTATATTTATAAGCATTTGCCAAAAGACCAGCATCTACCAAAAGATCAGCATTTACAAAAAGACCAGCAGAAAGAGTTAACGGATAAAAATACCGACGAGAAGTAACCCTAAGGGATGAGTCCTCATCCCCTTTTTGATACAATTATTATCAATATGCTATTTAACAGTGGCCAATGATACTCGTGATCATTGGCCACTGATTGTTTGTGTTCGGTGAATACGTTAAAAATACGACCACCGCGAGCCCCGCAAACACATCTATTTAAATTTAAAACAATCAATACCATTAAGAGTACGACAATGACTATTCAATCAACTTTGAACCCGATTGGTTCTTTACTTCTTCGCACATTAGCGATGCCTTCTGATACAAATGCAGCAGGCCAGATTTTCGGTGGTTGGATAATGTCACAGCTTGACCTTGCTGGCGGCATACTGGCAAAAGAGATATCTAACGGCAAGATAGTCACGGTTTCAGTATCGAGTATCGAGTTCAAACAGCCGGTTTCAGTGGGTGATGTTGTGTGTGTTTATGGTGACTGCACTAAGATTGGTCGCAGCTCGATGAATATCGACCTAGAAGTCTGGGTTAAGCCTGTACTTGATCACGGTATCGGCGACCGCTACAAGGTTTGTGGCGCGACATTCAACTACGTTGCGGTTGATGAAAGTGGTAAGCCTCGCCCAATCAACAAATAACACCTTTTATTAAGCGTGTGGCACCGATGGTCTTTAGTTTTTATAAATGAAATTACTAGGGCGCATTGACCTTTCGAGCTGACTTTTGCAGCGAATTGCTGGGTATTTATACAAGGCAGAGGCTTTGATGTGTAGCTAGCCTCCATAAGAAGCCGATAACGTAGTAGAAATGACCAGCAAACGCTGCCCGAAGGGTTCAGCTAAAAGCGTTTTACTCTTTGTTGAGGGAGATTTGCTTAGAATGACTAGGCTACTTCCCCCTCGCCGCGATTAAAACGCTTTTGACTAGGCGTCCCCACCCGAACAAAATTTAACCACGAAAGGTCAACACGCCCTAACGACCATACAACTCTCTCGCACCAATTCACAATTTCTTATCATTAGCCCTTCCAATACCAATTAGTTCGCGTAAATTAGCAAGATAGCGAATTTAAACGCCCCAAATTTAGTGAAGTAAAATAAGGATATCTCAATATGTGGTACGTGATTTTTTCTCAAGACGTCGAAAATTCATTAGAAAAACGCCTAAGTGTTCGCCCACAACATCTAGAACGCCTACAAACACTTCACGATGAAGGCCGACTGTTAACAGCAGGTCCAATGCCAGCGATTGATTCAGATAACCCTGGCGAAGCAGGCTTTACAGGTTCAACTGTGATTGCTGAATTTAACTCTTTGGAAGATGCACAAGCATGGGCAGACGCTGACCCGTACATTGATGCTGGCGTTTACCAAAATGTGATTGTAAAACCATTCAAGAAAGTATTTTAACGTGAAAAAATGGATTATTGGCTCACTGGCTTTAGCTCTGCTTGCAGGCTGTGCTTCAAGTGAGCAAGACGAACAAAGACAGCTAGAGATGATGGCGCAGCACCGAGCTGGCGTTTTATCTGCAGGCCTGCCGATTGAGTATGGCCCACTGTCGGTCATGCGCGTGCTAGCAAAAAACACGGTTATCGAAATCATGATGATCTACAACCAAGATGCAAAAGGTGCTAAGCCTTTAAACCAAGTTGTAGACATGAGTGTGAATAGCTACTGCACCAACTCTGAAGTGAGAGCAAACCTTGATATGGGCTTGGCTTACAACATCAAGATTCGCAACACTCGCGGACAACTGATGGTTGAGAAGTTGATCAGCAAAGAGACGTGTCAGAGCAGCAGCTAGATTCTAGCTCGAGATTCGAACAAGTATAAAACCAGAAGGCCTCGCAAATGCGAGGCCTTTGTTTTATGAAGCAATCAAAATCCTAAGCTGAATTATGCCTCGGTTGATTCCCACTCTTTACGCAGTGCTTTAGTTGCCGAAACTAAGTTAGTCAGCGCCGCTTCCGTCTCTGCCCAGTTCCGTGTCTTCAGCCCACAATCAGGGTTTGCCCACAAACGTTCCGCTGGAATTTTCTCTGCCGCTTTCTTAAGTAAATCAACAATCCACTCTTCTGACGGGATGTTTGGTGAGTGAATGTCATAAACGCCAGGTCCAATCGCATTCGGGTAGTTGAACTCTTCAAATGCTTTCAGCAGTTCCATGTTCGAGCGAGAAGTCTCAATGGTAATCACATCGGCATCTAGCGCGGCTACTGAATCAATGATTTCGTTGAACTCGCTGTAGCACATGTGAGTATGAATTTGCGTCTCTGGTTTAGCACTCGCGGCCGAGATCTTAAAGGCATCGACGGCCCATTCTAAATATTCTGCGTGGTCACGTTTTTTCAATGGTAAACCTTCACGAATCGCTGGTTCATCAATCTGAATAATATTGATTCCTGCATCTTGTAGGTCAGACACTTCATCACGCAGCGCAAATGCCAATTGATTAGTGATCTCTTTGCGTGAGATGTCTTCACGTGGGAACGTCCAGCACAAGATAGTGACAGGGCCAGTTAACATCCCTTTCATTTGTTTAGAAGTTAGAGATTGGGCATAGGTAGACCACTCCACCGTCATCGGTTTCTCACGCTCGATATCCGCGACTACAATAGCTGGTTTCACGCAGCGAGAACCGTAGCTTTGCACCCAACCAAATTTAGTGGTTTGAAAGCCTGCTAGATTTTCTGCAAAGTACTCCACCATATCATTACGTTCCGCTTCACCATGAACCAACACATCCAAATCTAGCGCTTCTTGGCGTTTCACCGCATCCGCAATATGGCCTTTCAATGCGGTTGTGTATTCCGCTTCACTCAGTTTGCCGGTTCGGTAAGCACTACGCTGAATTCGGATCTCCCCTGTTTGTGGGAACGAACCAATGGTTGTGGTTGGCAATAGCGGTAAGCCTAACACCTCAGACTGGTGCGCGGCACGTTCTGCGTATGGAGCAGTGCGCTCTGCTAGCGCTTTAGTTATCGTGTTAATACGAGCTTGAACTTGCGGCTTATTCACATGAGTTGCACTCTTGCGTGCAACAATCGGGTGGCTATACGTCTCACACGCTAAAATGGCATTTTGGTCGCCGTCTAACGCCGCACCCAATAAGCTCACCTCAGTGACTTTCTGTTTTGCAAAGGCAAACCAACTCTTCACTTCTTCGCTAAGCGTCTCTTCTAACTCAAGGTCGACTGGGCTATGCAGCAATGAACATGAACTTGCGACCCATAGTTTATCGCCTAGCTTTTCTTTCACTGGTTGCAGCAACTCAAGCTGCGCGGCTAAGTCTGCTCGCCAAACATTGCGTCCGTTGATTGCTCCTGCAGAAAGCACCCAATCTTCAGGTAGCTTGTTCACCACTTCATCGAGTTGCTGGGGTGCGGCAGCCAAATCGATGTGTAAGCCGTTGACGGGCAGTTCCATGATTTTATCTAACGTGTCAGTCACAGAATCAAAGTACGTGGTAAGGAGTAGCTTCACATCACCTTGAATCACCTGATAAGCCAATTTGAATGAATCTGCCCACTTAGTCTCAAGTTCCAGAGATAGAATGGGCTCATCGATTTGTACCCACTCAACGCCCAACTTGGCCAGTTTTGCCAGAATCGCTTGGTAAGCGGTAAGCAAGCGTGGAAGCAAAGTTAAACGGTCAAAGCCCTCTTCTACTTCCTTGCCGAGATATAAATAAGATAATGGGCCTAGAAGAACTGGCTTCACCTTATGCCCCGCTTTAATCGCTTCACTCACTTCGTCAAACAGTTGTGGCCAACTCACTTCAAAGGTGTCGTCTTTACTGAACTCAGGAACAATGTAGTGATAGTTAGTGTTGAACCACTTCGTCATATCTGATGCTGCTGCACCGTCTTTAGCGCTTTCAGAGCCGTGCTTAGCGCCACAACAAGTTGGCTGCCTTTGAGATTGTATTTGAGATTGACCGCGACCAACGCGGAACAAGGTATCTAAATCTGGGAAGGCTTTTTCACCTTCTGATCCACCAGCGTGACGCTCAGGTACATGACCTAGAAGTAACGTCGTTGTTAGAACATGGTCGTACCATGCGAAGTCACCCGCAGTTGCAAAGCTTAGATTCGCCTTAGCTTGTACATTCCAGTTACGATTTCTTAGTTCGCTACCGAGTTGCTTTAAATCTGATTGGTTAATCTCACCGCGCCAGTATTTTTCTAAAGTGAATTTGAGTTCGCGTTTTTCGCCGATACGTGGGTAGCCTAAAATATGCGTTGTCGTAGTCATGAACCTGTTCCTTATTCAATAATTTTTAGTGTTCGATCAAACTGCCTAGCTTATGGTTTAAGTTCTTTACAAGGCGTCTAGATGGCTAAACTATCTCCCTAATCTGAACGATGAACAACGTCCAAATATTCATCTTGTTTATTAAAAATATTCATCTTGAATAATCTAAAGCTGAAAAATTAAATCCATCTGGACATCTAGACGTTTACAAATGAAAGAAAACCCCGTAGGGTGATTATTAAGAAATATTGAATTGGCTTAGGGAATATGAGGAAAACTCATGATAGAGCTTAAACACCTTCGAACATTGACTACCTTAAGAGACAGCGGCTCGCTAACAGCGACGGCAACTTCTCTTCACTTGACTCAGTCGGCGCTTTCTCACCAACTGAAAGACCTTGAGGCGCGTATCGGTGGTCAGCTTTTCCTACGTAAAACTAGACCAGTTAAGTTCACCTCTGAAGGTGAGATTTTGCTTAGGCTTGCCGATGAGATACAGCCAAGAATAGCTAAAGCGGAGAACGAACTCGCGAGCCTGAAAGAGGATGTGAATGGTCGTTTGCACATGGCGATTGAATGTCACTCATGCTTCCAATGGTTAATGCCTGCTTTGAAGGAATATCAAGTGGCTTGGCCAAGCGTAACGCTAGATTTCTCGTCAGGCTTTGGGTTTGAGCCGCTACCCGCGCTAATGGCAGGCGAGCTAGATTTGGTGATCACCTCTGATATACAGCCTCGCTCTGAGGTTCACTACGAACCACTCTTTGATTTTGAGATGCGCTTGATCACGGCAATCAACTCACCTTTGGCAGAAAAGGCGAGCATTGAACCGCAAGATCTTAGCGATCTCACTATGCTCTCCTACCCAGTTCAAAAGCAGCGTTTAGACGTAGTGAAGCACTTTTTGCAACCAGCAGGTGTAGAACCTAAGAAGTGGAAACAAGCAGACAACACCTTAATGTTGGTGCAAATGGTATCGGCAGGATTAGGTGTCGCGGCATTACCAAATTGGGCGATCAGTGAGTTCTCAAGACAAGGTTTGATAGCCAGCAAACCGTTAGGTAAAGGGCTTTCAAGAAGACTGTTTGCCGCAGTAAGAAACTCAGAAAAAGACAAACGTTACCTACAGGCTTTCTTTAGCACAGCAAGACAGCAGAGTAAGAGTCACTTAGATGGTATTGAGGTCGTTTAAGAGGTTCATTATTGAGCTAGCTTAAGCCTGTATTAAATCGGAAAGGCAAACGCCAGAAACAAAAAAAGTCACAGATAATCTGTGACTTTTTAGTTTCAGTATCGATGATTTTCGATATCTGTTGATTCGCGAAAATAGACTATCTTGGATAAGACTTAAACTGGTTAGTCAATGGGTCGTATTGATAGCCAAGCATATCGAGCTTGCCCACGACACTTTCTATATCCATTTCATACATACTGATCAGCTCTTCAAAGCTATCGCACTCTAGGCGAAGTTTCTCATTCACGATTCCCAGCAAGATAATGCTATCGAAACCTTTGACGTTGCTTAAATCCATCTCGTACTCCTTACGAACACACCGACTAGAAATAAGTTTAGAACGCTTACCAACGCCATGCTAAAAAACTGATCACACTTCTTAAAGAGAATACGTGATTATTGAGCTTACGTAATTAATGAAAGTGCGCGATTAAAGTGCCCAAACTGGCGTTAAACCCACAGCCGCAGCCAATAACATCAGTAACGAAATTGTCAGTTGCAGTTTTTCCGGGGTTTTAACGAACAGTAAATGCCAACACCAAACCACGATAGCGGAGATTAACAAAACAAAGCTGAACAGTAACGTTGAAATCACAGGCTCTAATTGAGCTTCAGACAAAGAATAGACACTCACGACTGTCGCCAAAACCACTAACATACCCGTCAACACACCAACAACGGGCAGAACTCGGTGAAATGCCTGTAAGCGTGTTCTTGCAATTGTCAGTAGTAAATGGCCAAACGCTGAGCCTAACAGTGCCACTAGCAATACAGTAGTGATAATGCCAACAGTAGTTGCTTGTTCCGTCGCTTGAATAGCCACGTAAGACAGCGCTAAACCACAAGCTAAGTACATCACCCAAATAGGGCCGGAATCACGTGTCTTCTTGGTTTGGACTTGAGAATAGAAATAAAAGATCGCAAACACGACCAGAAAGGCTTCAATTTTTACTGAAGCGACGGCAAGCCACAGCACGCCAATCGCAGGTAACATCTTGTGGATACGGCCACGCTGCCCTGGACATATATCCCCTTTCACCAAGATAAGGGTTAAGATCAGTTGGGCTCCTAAAAGCATCGGAGCAAATTGTACTAGTAACGTTTCGACCATTGTGGATCTACTTCTTCAGACTTATTTTCGCGAATAATATCAAAAACTGCTGCGAACACTAATCAAAATCACAAATTAGCGACGTTATTCAAGGCTTCTACTATGCTGTTGTATGGCTCTTTTGTCGCCATTTACCGTAAAAAGACGAAAGACACCAGAACTAACAGGGGCATGTTCTACTGGCTAGTCTAGGCTCATGCCGCTATAATTCCCGCCTCAAAAATCAGAGGTTGAAATATGTACAGCGATATCACTCCTATTCACGAACACAAAAAATACTGGGCCGAGTGCTACGGAACTGCACCCTTTTTGCCTACCAGTAGAAAGGAGATGGATGCTCTTGGATGGGATAGCTGTGACATTATTATTGTAACTGGTGACGCTTATGTCGATCACCCGAGCTTTGGTATGGCTATCATCGGCCGTCTGCTTGAAGCTCAAGGTTTCCGCGTGGGCATTATTGCTCAACCAAAGTGGGACAATAAAGATGCCTTCATGAAGCTAGGTAAACCTAACCTATTCTTCGGCATCACAGCGGGTAACATGGATTCCATGATCAACCGCTACACCTCTGATCGCAAATTACGTCACGATGATGCTTACACACCGAACAATGAAGGTGGCAAGCGTCCTGACCGTGCAACTCTGGTTTATTCTCAACGTTGTCGTGAAGCTTACAAAGGCACGCCAATCGTGCTTGGTGGTATTGAAGCGAGCTTGCGTCGTGTGGCTCACTACGACTACTGGTCGGATAAAGTTCGTCGCTCTGTATTGTTTGATGCAAAAGCAGACATTCTTCTTTTTGGTAACGCTGAGCGTGCACTGGTTGAAGTAGCACACCGCATTGCCGATGGTGAAGACATGTCTACGCTGACCAATATCCGCGGTACTGCTATCAATCTTCCTGCGGCCCCTGAAGGCTTCAAGATCATTGACTCTTCTCGTATCGAAAAGCCGAACAAAGCGTATGTTCCGGTTAACCCGTACGAAGTTGAAACTCAGTGTGATACCAAGAAAGACGAAAAAGAAGAAGTAAAAGCGCAACCTATTACTATTCGCCCTTCTCGTCACGATGCAAAAACTACAGCGGTTCGTATCCCAGGTTACGAAAAGCTAAACAATGACCGTATTCTTTACGCTCACGCTAGTCGTATTCTGCACCTTGAGACAAACCCGTACTCAGGTCGTGCTCTGATTCAACGTCACGGTGATCGCGAGCTTTGGATTAACCAAGCGCCTATTCCATTGACCACAGAAGAGATGGACTACGTGTTTGGCCTTGCGTACAAGCGTGTTCCGCACCCGATGTACGGCAAAGCGAAAATCCCAGCATACGACATGATCAAAACCTCGGTTAACATCATGCGTGGTTGTTTTGGTGGTTGTTCTTTCTGTTCAATCACAGAGCACGAAGGTCGCATCATTCAGAACCGTTCGAAAGAATCTATCTTGGATGAGATCGAAGACATTAAAGATAAAGTACCGGGCTTCACAGGTACTATTTCTGACTTGGGCGGCCCAACGGCGAACATGTACCGTTTAGGTTGTTCAGATCCAAAAGCTGAAATTAACTGTCGTCGTCCATCATGTGTGTTCCCGAAAATCTGTGAAAAGCTAAACACAGACCATCAACACACTATCGACCTGTACCGCTCTGCGAGAAAAGTACCGGGTGTTAAGAAGATCATGATCGCTTCTGGTGTACGTTACGACTTAGCGATTGAATCTCCAGAATACGTTCGTGAGCTTGTGACTCACCACGTTGGTGGTTACTTGAAGATTGCTCCAGAGCATACTGAAAAAGGCCCACTGGATCTGATGATGAAGCCGGGCATGGGCACTTACGATCGTTTCAAAGAGATGTTCGAGAAGTACAGCGCTGAAGCCGGTAAGAAACAGTACTTAATTCCTTACTTTATCTCTGCTCACCCGGGCACAGAAGATGAAGACATGCTTAACCTTGCAATGTGGCTGAAAAAGCACAACTACGAGTGTGACCAAGTACAGAACTTCTACCCATCGCCAATGTGTAATGCAACGTCGATGTACTACTCAGAGACTAACCCTCTGAAACGCGTGAAATATAAGAAGCGTGAAGATGTTCCTGTGCCGAAAGGTGATCGTCAACGTCGTCTGCATAAAGCACTGCTTCGTTACCACGATCCTGAAAACTGGAAAATCATCCGTGAAGCACTGATCAGCATGGGTAAACAGCACCTAATTGGTGACAAAGCAAACTGCCTAGTACCAGCAGAAGACTTTGATGCACAAACACCGGCACAACGTCGTAAGTCTGGTCGTCACGGTTCACAACGCTTTGCGACTAAGCACAGTAAATCTCAGCCAGGTCTTGGTGGCGAAAGCCCACGTAACCACTCTGGTAAGAAACCGGGTGGCAAGAAGCCGAATGGTAACGGCAACGGTAGCCAAGGTAATGCTAACCAAGGTGGCGGTAATGGCAATGCTCGTAAACCAGCGACTGGCTTCATTAAGAAAGGTCCTGGTGGTCAGCAATCACAAGGTAATGGCGGCGGAAATGGCAAACCAAACCGTAACAAAGCGGGCAATGGTCAAGGTGGCAAACCTGCAAGTAACGGCAAGAACCGCCAGCGCGCAGCACAACGCTAATATCGCGAACCGATTGACTTCGCTATCGTAAAAACACAAAGCGCAGCTATTTAGCTGCGCTTTTTTGTGTCTGTTACAAGATAGCCTAACGAGCAAACACCCAATACTGACTAAGCAAATAGTTACTGACCATGCCCACCAAGATGCCAACCGCCATTGCGATAAACACTGCCCCAGTAAATGCAGGCAGCAATTCAGTCATCAACTTAAAGCACAGCAAATTAGGTATCGCCGATATTGATGCAGAGAACATGAACTTTTGCCATTGAATCAGCTTTTCGGACCAATTCCCCTGCCCTTTGAATTCAAAGGTCAACACTCGATTTCCAAACCAGGTTGTCGTTGCTGCAACGATGAAAGAGCCAATTCGAGCACTCATTAACGGCAGCCCAATAACGTAATGCAGCAATGCAAACACGGCACAATCGACAACAAAGCCACCCGCCCCCACCATAGCGAATTTAATCATCTTATGGTGAGGTTGTAGTTTTTTGTTTAGCGCGTCGAACTTGTGGCTAAACAGTCTCGATGACGAGTTAAAATTGAACATCGCCATCACTTCGAATATGGCTCAACGATAGATTTGGTTTGATATTTTGGCTATGACAACTAAATAGAGCGCGCTTGATCTTCACCGTCGGTTCTAAAATACAGGTTAACGCGTTGTCTTTAATCTTGGTTTCTACTTCCGCTCTTTTACCAATCAGATAGAACTTGTCGATACCATCTAACTGCTTAACATCAAGTAGCTTTTTCGCTTGTCCATGACTGTAAAATTGCCCAGAGAACGGTCGTTTACCGATGTAAAAGCTCGGCGCTTCATCCGTGATCTGCTCGAAGATAATACGGTCACTTTTCTCGTTCGCTTTGCCTAGGTTGAGGTAGACCATCGCAATCATTAACAACACAGGTAACACTAAAGCCACACTCGAGAACCACTTCTTATCTTTTTCTACCACAAGCATTGCCACCAGCAAACCAAGGGCCGGAATACCCGGTAGGACGTAAGCTGGAAGAATATTACCCGCCATAGTGAAAAGAATTAGAGGAGAGACCAACCAACACACAAGGAATGAAAATAACCCATTATGTTCAGCGTTAACTTCTGCGATTTTCTTACGACGAGCAAAAGTCAAAATAGGCAACACAATCGACCACGGCGCAGCTGCTTGAATCCAGAAAACCCAAATCATTCCTCTTGTTTCATCATGGGCTGAACCATAAAGATCCCCTTCCCAACCACTCACAACAAAACGCTTAAAGTGTTCGCCAACAATAAAGTAGTCGATGAAGCCCGGCGTTGCCATTTCAGCCATGATGTACCAAGGTAGAGCAATCGCTAACATCACACCTAAACCAGACAACAATGGGAAACGTTGCCAAAGCGCTTTGAAAGCACCAAAGAAGCCGTGTTGTAATACCAACCAAGGGAAAACTGCGATACCCATGATGACAATCGCTACCGGCCCTTTTGCCAGCAAGCCTAATGCTAAACCAATGAAACCAACATAACCCCAAGACCGATTAGTCTTCGCACTCCCTTCACCCTTCCCCGCTTCTCCTCCTAGCCAACATAGGTAGAAACCCAGCATGGCAATGGTCATCGCTAACGTTAACGCCATGTCGGTCATCACAGCACCCGCCGCAATAGAGAAAATACCACATGTCGCCAATACCACAGCCGCCACCAAGGCACTTTGTCCGGTACGCTTAGCCATGTATGCAACCAACAGAATCGTCGCAAAACCTGCTAGCCAGTGTGGTGCACGCACAGCAAACTCACTCAAACCAAACAGCTCAATCCCAGCCGCACTCATCCATGTAAACAACGGTGGCTTACCCCAGAAAGGAATACCGTAATCAAACTGAGGCGTTAACCAATTCCCAGTTTCCACCATCAGACGTGCCATTTCGCCATAGCGCGCTTCTGTGGTATCCATTAATGGATAGGTTGCCAAAGATAAAAGCCTTAAAACCAATGCAAAAGCCAACAAGTACCATAGGTGCGTTCGGTTCAGGTTCAGGCTCATGCTGACTCCTCTAATTTAGAATGTGTTTTTAATGCCGGTGTATCGACCACCGATTGGATCAGATACAAAGGACGATTCTTGGTTTCAATGAAAATACGACCTATGTACTCTCCCATTAAACCAATACACAACAGTTGGATACCGCCAAGGGCAAGCTGTACCACCATCATTGACGGATAGCCAGTAATAGGCTCACCAAACATCATGGTTTTGAACACGATGAAGACGCCATACACAAAAGCGGTAAGTGCCACTAAGCCACCAACGGCCGTCGCAATACGCAGTGGGCGGATAGAGAATGAAGTGATGCCATCCATCGCCAAGCCAACCAGCTTCAAGTAGTTCCACTTGGTCTCGCCACAAAAGCGCGCGTCGCGCTTAAACTGAATCGTTGCTTGCCTAAAACCCGGCCATGAGAAAATACCTTTCATGTAGCGATTACGTTCAGGAAGTTGATTGATATGGTCGACGACTTCACGGCTCAACAGTCTGAAATCACCGACATTTTCAGGAACATCGATTTTCGCAGCCACATTCATGACTTTGTAAAAGCTCGCCGCTGAAAACTTCTTAAACCACGTTTCACCATCACGCTGGCTGCGCTGCATATTCACAACGTCATAGCCTTCGCGCCACTTGGCAACCATTTGTGGGATCAGCTCCGGCGGATCTTGCAGGTCTGCGTCTAACAAGATCACCGCTTGTCCTCGGCAATGCTCAAGGCCAGCACTCATGGCTGACTCTTTACCAAAGTTACGGCTTAAACCAATCACCGAGATTGAGCTGTTGATTGAAGTGAATGAACTCACCAAGTCCAAGCTGTTGTCTTTGCTGCCATCGTCGACATAAACAATCTCACTCGTGATCGGTAAGCTATCAAGCACCTTGGTAAGGCGAGAGTGGAACTCTTCCAATACCTCTTGTTCATCGTAAAAAGGCACAATGATAGACAAAGAGACCGCAGGATTGATCTGCGATGTAGATATCTTAGGGCGGCTAATATGAAGTTCAGACATAATACGTTCTTCTATTTTTTAATCTGAAGCCAATCTACCCTCCCATAAGTGAAAGTTATGTTATTGACATATTTTTCACGCTCACTCAGGATAATGTTACTGTCTATTTCTGTATGAGAATCAAAATGAAACGAGTTCTATTAGTCGAAGATAACCGTGAAATTGCAGGTGTCTTGTTTGATTATTTTGAGTGTATTGGCATGGAACTCGATTACGCAGACAACGGTGAACTTGGCCTACAACTCGCGTTGGAAAACTCATTTGATATCATCATATTGGATCTAATGTTACCGAGAATGGACGGCCTAACGGTTTGTAATAAACTGCGAGACCAAGGTAACGCGACACCTATTTTGATGCTGACCGCCTTAGATAGCCGAGAAGATATGCTGAAAGGCTTTGAACACGGTGCCGATGATTACCTCACCAAGCCATTTGATTTGGATATTCTAGAAGCAAGAATGAACGCGTTAGTCCGTCGTTACCGCGGAAAAGTCGCCTCTTCAAAACTTCAGTTCGATGAACTCACCATCGACCAAAAAACCCGTAAAGCTTACCGCCAAGATAAACTACTAGCGCTCAACCCAACCACTTACACCATACTTGAGATGCTGTGCCAAAGCGCACCTGAAGTAGTCACTCGTGAAGCTATTTCCTACAAGTTATGGGAAGAAAACGAACCCAACAATGATGTGTTGCGCAGTCACATTTATCAGTTACGTAATCAACTCGACAAGCCTTTCGACACTCAGATGTTAATTACGGTGCCTAAAGTTGGCTTCCGATTGGAGCCATCGAATTGATTTCAAATGTTCTTACAAGCACAAAAACCCTAACGGGCCGCTTAGCGGTTTTCTTTGGGTTAATGGCCGTAATTGTGTCGGCATTTGTCTATGTGGTATTTATCACAGCCCTGTACTTGTCGGAAGACCGCGTGGGTGAAAGACGCATCCTAATTGACCGCAACTATGCAGTCGGGTTATTCCAGTCAGGTGAAAGTGGAGAGCTTCGTATTGATGACCTGACTATCGCTTACAACGATCTTTCCTATCTACCGAAAAAGTATTTAAAGTATATTGAAGGCAAAGAAAATTTCATTGGTGAGGTCGGTGAAGATCCAGAATCTCGCATGGTCTATGTAGGCGAGTATACTCATGAAGGTAGAACTCACCCTATTGTTCTGCTTTCTGAAATAGACCGTGTCGAGCTTAGTGTCTTTGAGCTCGTTTATGCCACCACATTTGTATTAGCCCTTCTCTCTATTCTAATATTCAGCTTCGGAGCTCTGCTCTATCGGTTGTCTAAACGGCTGATTGAGCCCTTCAACTCCCTGTCTGAACAGCTTGAATCCAATAAGCTCAATCTAAACGAAGAATTTGGAGTGAATGACGATGCGGCGGTGGAGTTTCGTCAGTTGACGGATCAACTCAATCAATACAGAAGAGAAATCAATTCTCTAGTAAAACGCGAGCAAGCTTTCGCACGCTACTCAAGTCATGAACTAAGAACTCCGTTGACTGTTGCTCGTGGTGCCAACAAACTGTTACTGAGAAGCGAAACAACCGAATTTCAATCTCGTCAGGTTGAACGTATTGATGAAGCCATTGTTCAAATGTCTGAAATGGTCGATGCACTGCTTGGTCTCGTTCGCTATGAAAGAAACAGTGACGATGCACCGCTACGCTTATTCAGCCAGCAAGAGCTAGAGACTATCGTTTCTAAAAATTCGTTGCAGGCTGACGAGAAGGAAGTCGCGATAACCTTACAAGTTCAATCAGAACCCACAATTCAGGCCACCAGCGCGATAATGAATATGTTGGTCGGTAACTTGTTAAGAAACGCGATTGCAGCCACTAATAGCGGTACAGTAACTATTACCCTTTCTCAAGACAGTCTTATTATTGAAGACCAAGGCGAAGGCCTGCAGGAGCAATACAACCCGAATGGACACGGGCTAGGTTTGTTGATTGTCGATGACTTGTGTCAGCGTTTTCATTGGGACTTTGAATTGTTTAATCGCAGCTGTGGTGGATGCACAGCCAAGATCACCTTTCAAGCCGATTCATCCGCGTCAATATCGAACGAAAACTTGATTTAGTTGGTTTACAGCCGCCTCTGGCTACTAGATACTCGTCCGTCCTATTTGATTTAAAAATGCTGGCTCTTGAGTCAGCATTTTGTCTAAGTGCGATGAAACTAAATAATAGCCCTGTAACTCAACATCAATACAACGACCACACCTTTTTCTTAAAGCGTGACGATCAGCTTCATTCCCACTTTTGCGGCAACAAAGCCAGAAAGTTCATGAAGCTACTGGAAGACGAGCACCCAAGCACTACCACCCTAATAAGCTATGGTTCCGCTCAAGCCAACTCATTGTTCTCGCTAGCCGCACTTGCAAAAATCAAAGGTTGGACGCTTGAGTTTTACGTTGATCACCTACCTCGATGGCTACAAGAACGCCCACTCGGCAACTACCGTGGCGCTATCGATCTCGGGGCTGAGGTTATTTCAGTCAAAGAAACAGGCTCTGAGCTTCATCCACAAGAGTATATTGAGCAAGTAAGACAACCTGACTCACAATGCATTGTGTTACCAGAAGGTGGACGCTCTCAGCTTTCTGAATATGGCGTAAAACAACTGGCGATGGAAATACTGAGCTGGACTCGCTTTGAAAACCAATACGATTTTGTTGTGGCACTGCCAGCAGGCACAGGCAGCACGGCTCTGTATCTACATAAGCATTTAAAACTACACAACATCCCGGTATTAACCTGTGCATGTGTTGGCGGCAGTGATTACCTAACGCAACAGTTCAACGAGCTTGGCGAAACCGATCACCCGCAGATATTACCGCTTAAAGCCAAACACCACTTTGGTAAGTTGTACCAGCAGGACTATCAAACTTGGTTGGATCTACAAGAACAAACTGATATTGAATTCGACCTGCTCTACGACCCATTAATGTGGCAATGCTTAGAGCAATGGCAAGAAGAGAACCCAACCAAAACCGTCATCTATATCCATCAAGGTGGCATCTTAGGTAATGAGTCGATGTTGCCGCGCTATCAACGTAAGTACCCAGAACTTCGAAGTAGCCACACCGCTGATAACGCTACTTGGTAGTAATCCGTTCTTTTCTACTCTAATGCCCCGCGTTTCTGCGAACTGAGAATTTCTCAGCGCATCATGAACAGCCATCGCACTCCCTTTCGATGGCTGTTTATCAGTAATAGCCACCTGCTATCCCTGCCAGACATTTCAAGTTAGAGACAGAAATCTGGCGAGAATCATCGCGTTATCTATACTTTCGATTGGAACGTCAATTGTCATCGAAAGGAATTACGCATGCGAAAACTCACTACGCTCGGCCTGTTTTCAGTTTTACTGCCCTTCTCTGCGATATCAGGAGAAAACGTCACTTACCAAGTCGATGGGATGGATTACGAAGGTTATTGGAGTGAAGCCAGTGACCAAGCGCCTTTGGTACTGCTAATACACGATTGGGATGGCTTAACCGATTACGAAAAGAAACGTTCTGAGATGCTCAACGAACTCGGTTACAACGTGTTCGCCATCGACCTATTTGGTAAAGGCATTCGCCCTACGGAAGTGAAAGATAAAAAGCAACATACAGGCGAGCTGTATAAAGACAGAGAAAAAATGCGTACGTTGCTCAACGCTGGTGCCATGGAAGCGAAAAGACTTGGCGGCAACTTAGATAACAACGTAATGATGGGATACTGTTTCGGCGGAGCCGCTGTATTGGAAGCCGCTCGTGCGGGCATTCCTTCGAAGGCTTATGTCACCTTCCATGGCGGTTTATCAACACCAAAAGGTCAAGACTACTCGCAGACTAAAGCTCCCGTAGTCGTGTTCCACGGCACGGCTGATGCCATGATTTCAATGCACGACTTTGGAAGCCTCGCCGCTCAACTTGAATCAACCAAAGTTCCGCATGAGATGATCACTTATAGTGGTGCGCCACACGCCTTCACAGTATTCGGATCGAATAACTATCAACATGAAGCTGACCAAAAATCATGGCAACGCTTTACTCAGTTGTTAAGTTCGGTATCTCGTTAACTTTCAATCTAGGTAACAGCCCAACGGCAGCCTGTTACCTAATTCGTACTAATTATTAGCGAGTATTTCTTTAAATTTGGTGTTCGTCACTCAAAAAGAAAGCGCTTTCTTGTAGTGTGTCTCTATTATCAATCAGGCACTCTGAATCAGATATGCTTTTTTAACTGTGAGAAATTATGAAATATTTAGCAATTCTACCAGCGGTATTCGCACTAAGCGCCTGTTCAACAGTGACAGAGTCACCGGTTAGCTACCACAAAACTTCTCCGGGGCTAGAGTCACTACAGAACAACGAAAACTGCTGTGAAAACCTGAGTACAATTCAATATCAAAGCGTTACGAACCCAGAAGAAACATCTGTTTCGATCACCACAGCAAGCCCTAAGATCGAGTTCAAATCGGGCCGATCCTTTGCTGGAGGGCTAAAGCTTCCTGCAACACTAGATGCTATTCGTTTTTCAGTGACTTCAAATGCTAGTTATTCAGCATTCGTTCCGTCACTTTTAGTCTTAGACAAAAATTACCAGCCGCTAGATGTCATTGGCAATGAAAGTATTAAGTACCAACCACTTAGCCTGCTTGATGGTGCACAATATGGCGCGCAAATCGAACTGCAAGAACGTTACTTAAACGGCGAGGCTCCTGCTTACTTGGTCGTATTCACAACCAGCGAAGCACTCGCGGAAACAACTCCTGTCGAAAAACCAAGTGATATGGCGATACGTTCTGGTGATATCCAGGCAAACATCGCTCATAACACGGACTACGCCATCCCTCATTCTGCAATCGGGAAAGTCTCCTTTGATTTTAAATTCACAGCGGTAACCACCGTTGTTGAAGAACAAAACCGTCAAAAGCGAGTTCAACAAATTATTCCAGAATCAACCGTAGCCCAATCAGATTTATTAACGGAAAATACACTGAATAAGAAAGAGGTTTATCAAACTCTTATAGAAAACTCGGTTTCATCTGGAGATTTTAGTGCAGCACTGACTTACGTTGAAGAATCTGAGCGATTAGGAATCGAAGGGATGCGAAACTCCTTTGTTGACGCGATGAAGCAATATCAAAAAGCACAATAACTCAACCTCAAAGTAGTCGTTTATTTTCTCTCACTTTACCTCTTTTTTGAGCAACGAGAGTTAAATAAACGACTGTTATCCCTTAGCCCTATTCAGGCATAAACGAAAATACTAATTGCTCCAATTCTAAGCCTAATTTGATGAATTCAATATCCAAAGAATAAAAGCCTTTATCAAGCTTAACGGAGAGCCCCTCAACTGAAACTGTCTCGCCATTAGTACCATTCACTGATAGAGACATCGCGTACACGTTATTGAGACTTAAACTACACGCAGATTGAGCCAAAGTGCCACTATCGTAGTTAACAATACCTGCACATCGATACACACCAGCCTGTTTAACTTCCAAAACAATGCTACGGTTTTCTCTGATATTAAGTGGTAATACTATTGCATGTTGCTCTGCCGTCAGAGAGCAAAAGTCTCCATCAGTTTTACTCTGTTGTTTATTAAGATTTTGGGTCGCCTCAAAGCTCTTAACTGGATCAAAAGCGACTAATGGGCGACCCATTGCTGGAGAGTCCATAATAAAACGACAAATATTCATCGCGCTTCGTTGCAACTCCCCTAAGCTCAACGTTCCGTTTTCAAGCGCCTGTAACGTATCGTCATTCGACACGTTATTTTCCGCACCATCATGCTCAACAACCATATAAAGATCATTTTGAGAGCGAAGCATAAAGGATGTGTAACTTCGACTTTCAGAGCCACCTTTGATTGGGTCATTCATTTTTGCCCACCAATCCGTCATCACTATCCCTTTATAACCCCACTCCCCACGAAGAATCGTAGTATTGAGGTCGTAATTGGATGCAGCCCAGTGACCATTAATAGGGTTGTAGGAGGTCATAACACTCGAAGCTCCTCCTTGTTTTACCGCTATTTCAAAAGGCTTCAGATGAATCTCACGAAGTGCTCTTTGAGATATAACACTATCAACATCAAACCGTGACGTTTCTTGATCATTCGCCACCAAATGCTTGATTGTGCCAGATACTCCTGCAGCTTTAAGACCAAGAGTTTGAGATGCAGCTATTACCCCTGAGAGAAATGGATCTTCTGAGAAATACTCAAAATTTCGACCATTCAAAGGGTGGCGGTGGATGTTAATCCCAGGACCAAGCAACGTATCAATATGATTGGCTTGCATCTCTTTCCCCACTAAATGAAATAGTTTCTCATTCAGTTCTGGGTTCCATGTACAGCCTAATAATGTACCAATTGGGACTTGAGATGCTTTATGTCCGCTGTCCATTCGGATACCAGACGGACCATCAGCAGCTGCAACGACAGGGATACCTAAATCAAATAAGCTCGGCGAAACACCCCCAAAAGCAGCAGCAGTACCTGGCGTCACCTTAGGGCTGCACATACCTTCCCCACGAACAATTGTCGCTAACTGCTTTACGGTCATTTGCGAGATAAATTCGTCAATGTTCGCTCGCCCCTGCTTAACATCCAGTAAACGAATGCCCGTATCTTCACCAAGAGGAATAGAGCTTGGAAGCTCACTCAGAATACGTTTACTCAAATCAATAGTTCGCAGCGGCACAGATTCGTAATCGCAACTGTAAACACCATTTTCCTCGTTGCCTTTTGGGATCAACCTACTAAATCCGGTGACAGGAGCAAGTGCTTCCGTTAATTGCTCAACAACTAACAGCTCTTCTATTTTAACGCTCTCACTAACAAGCTTTGCCTGGCGAACACTTCCTCCTAGATAAAAGTGATATTCTCCAGCTTCAAGTACGTAACTATTTGGGTGTCCCGTTTTACCGGAGTCATCAAATGATGCGAAGGAAGATAGAGGACATGAAATAGTCAAACACACCGTATCTTGCGGGTCCAAGGTCGGTGTTTTCACAAAACCGATCAGTGCTCGTGAAGGCTTACCAAGGTGACCTTGAGGCGATTCAACATACAGTTGAACCACATCCTTACCACTGTATTTCTCGCCTATGTTTTTAACTTCAATATCGAAGACCAACTCTTGTTCAGAGCCGGAACCAAGAGTCGTCAATGCATTTAATTTATTGGAAAAGCGGGTGTAGGACAGCCCAAAACCAAACTCAAATTGAACAGCTTTAGGATTGAAAGTTTCAAAATACCGATACCCGACATAGATATCCTCTTGGTACAGATTACGCTCTTTATTTCCGAAGCTAGCGCTGGAAGGATAATCAGATAAAGAGTGCGCAATAGTGTCGGTCAAACGTCCACTCGGGCTAACATCACCTGATAAAACATCAGCTAAAGCATGCCCACCTTCCATACCTGCGGCCCAACTATACAGAACAGCCTTAATCGCAGCAGAACCTTTAAGTGAACTTGTCCATGACATATCGATTATGTTGGTCACGTTCAGTATCACAATGACATCATCAAAATATTCTGTCACTTTCTCCAACATTTGTATTTCTAGCGCGGTTAAATTGTAACTGCCTTGCTGCTGTGCATTATCTTGATCTTCACCCGCCGTTCGACCGATAAAAATAACGGCTTTGTTAGATTTGGCAACGGCATCCATCACAACTGAATTTGAAAGAGGCATTTCATCTTGAAACCAAGGTTCTGCTGCCCAACCACCTCCTCCGTCATTGAACGGGTTGTCCTTGACCCAACGTTTGTATACCTCCACCAAACTGAGATTAAGATTGATGTTTGGATTCTCATACAAGCCCTGTAATGCATTAACGGAATAAGGGACATTCACAGCTCCACCAGATCCAGTGCCACTTCGGTAGGTATCAATCTGACAGCGACCAAAAAGAGACACCGTATCACTAGCCTGCAATGGCAATATTGAATCACTATTTTTTAGTAGCACAATGCCCTCAGTAGCCGCTTGTCGACTTATGGGTGCAAGCTGCTTCTGTGCTTCGAGAATTTCCACAGTATTCATTTAAAGTCCTACTATTTTTTTACTTAGAGCAAAAATTTGACCTCTCGCTCTAAAAGTTAATATTGTCTTTGTTCAAAAAATAGTAATCTTAACCACGGCGTTTAACTACCAAATAAGCGACAGAAATAGGTAAAATAGCGACATGAAAACCAAGTTTAGACTCCAAAGTCATCAGAGATATCCTCAGATAAAATTTGCCTATGTCGATGGTCATCACGATTTCGACTTTGACGTACATAGCCATGACTTTTCTGAACTTTTCTTAGTTGTGAGTGGTAGTGGAAAGCATACGGTAGCTAGCCACACTTACCCTTTAAGTACAGGAGATGTATTTGTTATTAATGGGGATATTGAACATGGATTTTGTGAAGTAAATAAACTGAAGATTGTAAACTTGATGTTTGATACGGCATTGCCTTTTTTTGAGGTCCCTTCAATGCGTCAAATGCCAGGTTATCAAGCGCTTTTCAAGGTAGAACCAATTGCTCGACAAGCATCTGAATATCAAGCAAAGCTTACGTTATCACTTTCTCAGTTGAAACGAATCAATGGACTTCTACAACAAATCAAATCGGAATACGACAACGCAGAACAGGGGTTTGAAATCATATTGACGAGCACAATGCAGCAACTTGCGATAGAACTTGCTCGGCGATATCAAGAACAGACCCATAGCTTACCAAGAACAACCCTGGCATTGAGCCGTGCTCTCGCACATATTGACCGTCATTACAAAGAAGTAGGATTAGATACAGAAACCATTGCGCAAGCGGCCTATATCAGCAAGCGGCAACTAGAAAGGTTATTCAGGCAGTTTTTAAATACATCCCCAAACCAATACGTCAAAGACCTTCAAATTCGACACTCGGCATCCTTATTATTAAACGACAACAAAAGCATCCAACACATTGCTGAGTCTTGCGGCTTTTCTGACAGCAACTATTTCTCCAAATGTTTTAAGGCCCAAAATGGATGCAGCCCTCGCGAATTTAGAAAGCAACATTCTTCCCATAACTCATAACCCTTTCCCCCTTTCCCCCTTAAACCTTAAACCTTAAACCTTAAACCTTAAGCCTTAAAAGATTAGATATGTCACACATAAAAAAACCGCTCCTTTCGAAGCGGTCGATGAGTATCTTTGGCAAGAACACATTTGAAACGAAACTCAAATATGGAAGACTCATAGCAATAAAAATGAAACTCTTTGTGCTGCTAGGAAAGAGCTCAACTATTGCAATAAATAGGATATCGAGAACCTTGCCCGCCCTAAAGGCAAGGCCGTCATACCACTCCCCCGGTATGCTCGATATCACTTAAGACCCGAAGGTAAAAAATTCTACCACCACATGTCAGCTTGAATACCTACAACAAAGTCGCCCTCTTTACCCGTACCATCTTGCATTTCACCATCAAGGTAAGATGCCATGAAGCGAATTTCTGGAGATGGACCGAAGCCAGAGTGCACAACTAGAGTCGGTGCTACTGTTAGCTTGTAATCATAAGAATTCTTTGACTCACCATTACGGTCTTCGTAGTTGTACATGTAACCAGCTTCGGTAGCGATAAAGAAGTTTTCTGAAATTGGGAACGTTGGTCGCACCATTGCTGATACCCAGCCGTCTGTGTCACCATTGTCAAAATCGTTGTACTGGGTTTGAAGAGAGTGGAAAATATTCACACCATTTTCAAAAAAGTACCCACCCCATGCTAAAGCACGTAGCGATACATCGTTTTCATCAACAGCCTTCAAACAAGACGTACCACAGCCCGTGCCTGTCGTTAACCAACTTTGATAGTCGCTACCAGGCTTGTACGTGTTGTAAGTCGTAAGAGTACCGCCTAAAAGGTTACCTGAACCTAAGCCTTTACCAGCCTGCGCGATGTATTTTGTAAAACCTTTATCTGACAACCCAAAGACAGACTCAGTGTGAACAATTGCCGTCATTTCATAGCCATTCTCAGCGAATGCTTCTGGGCCATTACCAAAACCTAAATCGACCATATTGTCTGGCATATACTTAGCCATAGCGTGAAGCTCAACACTGCCAAAGTTCACGCCAGCATGAAGTGCATGCATGATGTTGTTGCTGTCACCCCAGAAACTTGTATCGCCAGAGTCATCGCTTGCAATATAAGCAAAGTCCCACTTATTACCACCTAGCTCAACACCTTCAATACCAACACCAGTACCTGACATATCCGTGTAGAAAAAGTCGGTCATAAAGATGTAATTATCTTTACCATAAAAGCGCTTACCACCCCATACAACACCGGTTTCAGATACACCTTCAAACTCGACAAAAGTTTCTGCCATACCAATTTCGCTGTTGGTTGCATCGGCATTGGCACCAAGTTGGTTGGTTGCATATTCCGCATTGTTGGCTGCTGCTCGTGTTTTGATTCGAATTTTCTGACCACCGTCATTCTCAAAATTTTTCTGCAGTGCAACTTCAAAGTGGCTATCCGACTCAACACCCAATCGACCTAAACGCTCTTTAGATGCTGGGAACTTTGCTCGTTTAAAATCATCATTTTCACTGAATAGAACACCAGCACGGAAATAACCGTGAAATTCAAATCCATCCGATTTTTCGGCATGTACAGCAGGTACAGTAGACAAGCCAGCAGTAGCGACTAAACAAGCAAGGGTAAGCTTAGAAAGTTTCATAATAACTCCATGTTCCAAATTATACTTTCAAAAAGAAAGCGCTTTCTTTGTTTTTCTTAAAAAAACCAATCGAACAGATTTAAAGAAGATCAAATCTAAGCCCACATTCACTATGCACTCTTAATCTTATTGGCTCTAACCGCTCAGTTGGTATGGAAAGAGTATAAATCGATCTCGTGAATATAAACCGTGATCAACCCCACCAAAGAAAGCGCTTTCTTATGCGTGAGTCACAAAAATAAAGATGTTAAGTATTTTGTTTGAACAATCATGGAACCAAGAAAAATGTCACTGTTTACATATTAAGGACGAATTGCTCCGTTCAATCACTCAGAACCTGTTTCGGAATACATCGTCGATTGCCTTCCTCAAATAATCGTCAAAATAAAAAAGGGAACATACATTGTATGTTCCCTTTATATTCAGACTTTTATTCAAACCCCTTAGTTAAAAGGCTTACTTTTCAAATCGCATATTGTCTAATTTAAAACTCATTTTTCCTTGAGGCTCAAACACTAAAAGGTTAGTGATCATTGTTGGATCAGCCTGATTCCCACCAGCAAAACGGTTGTCTCTCTTTAAAATGTCAGCTATTGGAATACGTACCGTCTTCCATTCATTCATTGCTGATAGCGGCACGGTATAGTCACTTGTTTTCGGCCAGCCACTGTCCATCTTAACCAGTAGTTCAACCCCGTCGGCCATACTCTCAACTTTCAAATCAAAGACCAGTTCACCCGTTTCTTGCCAATGTGTCACATCCGTTACAGGAGAACGAAAATAGATATTTCCTGATCCTTCATTCTTATTCACTTGTAGCACTGTTCCACGATCTGGTTCGCTCACTTCTTGATAGTCAACAATATCCAATGGGTCATAACTTGCATAAGCCAAGCTTGCGTTAAGAGTTTCGGTAAAAATCTCCAACGTTGGTCCATCAGCATAACTATCATCGGTTGCTAAGATCTCTGGAGCTTCGTGCCCTATTACTTGTATTGCATGTTCAGAGCGACTTGCACACCCTTTTCCTTTCCAACGATCAACCTTACAACGGTATACCTTTACTGAATCAACTAGCATTGTTTTCGGAAACAAACCTTCGTCGATGCCTTTATCATTTGCGTTTGCTGACCACGCTCCACCGACAGCCAAGTTCAATAACAAATGAAACTTTTCATCAAACGGAGCTGCTCCACTCGCATTAATGAGTTCCCCTTCTTCCGCTTCATATTGGCTGTACCAGCCCTCTTGAGTTTGAGTCGCGTAATGAATATTGTCTACATACCAACGAATTTCACCTTCTTCCCACTCAATCGCGTATGTATGGAAGCCCTCAGTAGGGTTCACACCATTTGGCAATGTCGCGGCCTGCCCTTTATAAACATTGTCTGGCCAATTTCGTCCGTAATGTAACGTCCCGTAGACTCGGCTCTCTAGATCATCATTTTTCACTCCCGCCGCATCTGAAAGTGTGTTTAGGTTAACCGCTTCCATAATATCGATTTCGCCAGAAGCTGCCCATGTGCCATATTTATTGTCGGTTGGCAGCATCCAAATTGCGGGCCATGAACCTTGTCCACCAGGTAACTTTGCTCTGATTTCATAACGGCCATATTTGGTGTCACGCTTGTCTTTTGTGCTAAGCCTCGCAGAAGTATAAGGGAGTGTCTTAGTTGCTCCGCCAATCGTACCTTCAGCATTGTCAGGCCCAGTATGACTTTGCTTCAGCGCGACAATGTGTAAAAAGCCATCTTTAACAAATGCGTTATTGGGATCATCCGTGTAGCACTGTTGTTCATTGTTCCCGCCCCCCCAACAGTTCACTTCTAATGACCAATTACGTTTATTTATTTGCTCGCCTTCAAACTGGTCTTCCCACACCAATTGCCAGTCTGAACTTAAAGTAACTGGAGCATGGGATAGCACAATCGCTTTTTCAGTTTGAGCTAAGTCAGCACTTTCGGATACCGGCAGCTCTATCGCCGTGCAGCCAGACATCAAAGCGGCAGAAATAAAAGACGTTAATATCTTTACCTGATTGGTTAGATCTTGCATTACAACTCCTTGTATCACGACTTTCTAAGCAGGCGACACGTAATATCGGAGCCCATAACAGAAAGTCGATAAATGAATAAGTCCGCGAGCATGGACCCAATATGCCATGCACGACTGTTTCAAAATGAGTATATAAAAGTGCATAGTTCAAAAAAGAGACAACGCTCACCTTAAGAAAGCGCTTTCTTGTTGGGTTTCACATTTTGCTAAAATTCGTTGTGGTTTGTGTAGATTCTCAAGATTTTTTTGACCTGATTATCTGCATAACACCCTAGAATCCCTTTATTCTAAGGCTTCTGTTTTTTCTAGCTTACAACGAAGTTCAGAAAAACAGATTCACTTTTATTACAACACAAAGAAAGCGCTTGCTTGATATTTGAACGAGTATATGGAAATATTCGTGACCTTACTTTGTATGCTTAACCTTCAAATTTAGCGTTAAGCAGTTCTGAGTTTTTAAATATTAATCATTGGATTACTAGGCTCTTATTGATCACGAAGGTAATATAGCTTAGTTCACTCCTTGTAGAGATAAGGCCACTACCATTGATCACCATTAAAGAAGTATCTGAACTTGCTCAAGTTTCTCAATCAACCGTCTCACGAGCATTAAATGGTCACCCTACGGTAAAGGAAGCCAATCGCGAAAAAGTATTCAAAGCTATTGATCAACTGGGCTACAAGCCTAATGCGTTTGCACAAGCTCTAGCCTCCAGTCGTTCAAATAGCATTGGCATGCTAGTTGGTTCGCTTGATGGGCCTTTCTATGGACCATTAATGCATACAGCCGAAGATACCGTTCGCCAAAATAATATTCACTTAATCGTTACAAGTGGCCAGGAATCACGAACCAAAGAGCTCGATTCTATCCAGTTTTTGCAATCTAAACTTGTGGATGGCCTCATTGTTCACTCAGACAAGCTCAGTGATGACGAACTGATCAAAATAGCGAAAGACAGTGAAACAATGATTGTTCTCAACCGTTTTATTCCTGAGATTTCTGATCGCTGTATTTACATTGATAATGAGCTTGGTGGCTACCTTGCAACGAAGCACTTACTTGAGAACGGGCATAAAAAAGTCGCTTGTATCACAGGCCAGTTGAGTAAAGTTGATAGTAGAGATCGCTTTCAAGGGTATCGAAATGCCTTGTTAGAGTTCGGTATCGAATACGACGCAGGGCTGTTTGTAGAGGGACGCTTTGATCATCAAGGCAACCACGAAGCTGCGCGACGCTTGTTAGACCGAGACCCTGAGATCACCGCGATTTTCTGTCAAAATGACAACATCGCGCTTGCTGTATATGACGTAGCAGCAGAGCGAAACCTCATTATTGGGCGAGACCTTTCAGTCGTAGGCTTCGATAACGATACTCATAGCCAGCATATTCGTCCTCGCTTATCGACGGTCGACTTTCCAGTTCATGAGATGGGAGAAGAAGCTGCAAAAGGTGTTTTATCGTTAATTAATAAACGCGAATACCCATTGAAGCACAAACTAACCCCGACATTGATTGTAAGAGAGTCCGTGGCTAAGCTTTGATTTTTGTATATCAAGCACCCCATTTTTTACACTTAAAAGAAAGGCTCTAAGTATTCACTTAGAGCCTTTTTATTTCACTTTAAATTAGAATTAGAGTAACTGGTGCTTTGACAACACGACAACGACTTTCTCAATAAGACCACTACGAGAAAAGAGCTGTGAAGCCATTTCATGGTTTAGCGTTAACGATGCAAATGCCTCACTTGTTCCGTCTTTAAACTGAACTTCAATACCCTGTGTTGGCTCATCATTGAGTTGGTAAATAAACGGTACCTGACAGTAAGTAAAAGCCAGTTGCCCAGCCTGAACAATAAAGCTCTGCATTTGTCCTTCAATATTTTGGCAGTCAAAAGTCGCCGCTTTTTGTAAGAACTCTTTAGGACTAAGAAGTGAAGGGTTAATTACAATTGTGCCATCAACGACCTCTAGACCTAGCTCTCCAAAACGAGTAATCACTTCTTCCTTAACTTGCCCTGTCATCCCTGGCTGCTGTGCTCCAGAGTGCTTTGGCGTATGAGAATACGGATCCGTCGGAAACGCACCGTAGTTTTCCGGCGTTTTGTTGAAACCAATACCAGCTCTCACTTTGTAATAGTAATCCGCTAATTTAAGAGTTTCCTGGCTATTAGAGTCCATACTCCAAGCATGCTGATAGTTTTCTTGCACAGCTAGCAGCAACTTAGAAACCATATGCCAATAGATACAACCTAAACCTTCATAACCAAACATGGTTCCCGAACGCCCAGTAAAGGCTTTATGGTTGAATACACGCTCATACAAACTAGATACATGACAAAATTCATCATCACTAATTGACGGGTAATCGGCTTTAATTTCATCAATCGCAGCCTGAAGGAAACCTTTGTTTTCAAAGCTTGAATTGAAGTGGTAAGAACCTTTGCTGTCTTGGTTTACTAATCGGTTATCTTTGGCAACAACCATCATGCTTAACAATTTGCTCTGGTCAATGTCTTTAGCGTCTAAACAGTTTTTGTCCATAAAAGAAGCCAGCTCACGGTCAGGGTAAAGCATGAAGCTATTTTGATCAGCACGATACATGTCACTGGCAAACAATTTATCCAACAACTCAACCGCTTGTTTAGATGATAATAGACCCGAGCTCAATACTGCAACTTGCCCTTCTAGCATAGGGTAAAGCTCTTCAACCATTAAGCTCTCACCAGAACAACTCAAGATGTTATACGCATTGTACAAACCGTCTTCACGCAAGTTGTTTGCAATCGTAGAATCTAGGACTTTTAAGCTCGCGCCCATCAATTGAACAATCGCTTCTTTCTCAACTTTCGTTTTCCCTGAGAATCCATTTACTCGGTACACGCGCTCACGATAATTAGCAGCGGATTTAGCCAGCTTAGTCAGCATTGCTTTACGCGTTTGACGAGTGACCGTATCTTGACGAATCTCTGTATTTGCCTCTGAAACGATCTGTGTAACAGAAGACATCCACTCAAACACTTCTTTGGAAATACTGTATGACGATGGTGACTTCTCTAACAGGCGCTGCATAAAGGCAACATAGCGACGCATGTAGTACAAGGTTACCATTGAGAGGCCGTTGCCAACGATAGCGTTGTTTGCATCATTCCATTCTGGACGTTGTGTATTGAGCCAAATACCACCATCAAGCACTAAGTTACTCAATTTCGCCAATAAAGGGACGAGTATCTTCTCCATTAAGTTGACCATATAAACTTCTTGGTCACCCGTCATCAACAAGCGACCGTCACTGCCTAAGCTCTTTACACGTTGCTCTGTCAATTCCTGCAAGTCTTGGTTGAACTCTACGGTATCTTTAGGGTTATCAAAGAGGCCTTGAACTCCACAAAGCTCGTAAGGCACGTTGGCATAACTAAAAATGTCACTCTCTAGTAATTCGATAAGATCGCTTTGCTCAAATTTGTCTGCTAACTCAAGGAATTTTAATAGATAAATGATTTGATGATCGCCCCAGTAACCAATGTTACTCCAAGGATCATCCGCCTCTAACAGCTCCCAATCTACACCATCTTTAGTAATTCGATACGGATTGTAACCATCCACCGTTGAAGCATTAACAAACTTAGAGATGAATGATTTGATGAACCCTGGATAACTAAGAGCCATCGCTTCCCAGTTTTGGAAAATATCACGCCAGTTGCCTTGATAAGAAAGTAAGCGTTCGCCATTTTCATCTTTAAGCTTAATCTCATAGTGGTTCCAAGGGCGACTAGGGTCACCATGACGACGTCCAAAAGTAAGCGGTAGATACTCGTAGCTCAATCGAACTAATTGAGAATCCCCTGTCGCTTTAGCGCGCGAAACTAATTCAGAATGGCTGAAAACATCCCCTAACTGATCAAAAAAGTCTTGATGGCGGCCAGCTACCTGAGAGTTGGCCTTTTCCATAGTTTTAACTACGTCAACCTTTTCTAACATATAGCCGTTTTCAAACACGCCACCACGCATGTTATTGAACAACACATTGGCATAATGGTGAACGCTGGTATTTTCTTCAGCTGTTATTTGCCACGCATCCGCGCCAGACATTAATGTGATCAATTCATCTTGATTATCTGCAACGCTCTTTTCTAAAGCTAGTGCTAGGTTAGCAGGAACAGAGAGCTCAGATTGAAGCTGACAGATATCGGAATGAGTCTTGTCTATATCAGCGACAATCGACCAAACTTTGGTTTGATGTGCTCGCAGCGTCAGAGACTTATGAACTAAATAGCTCCCTCTAACCCCTTTCGTTAAAGGTTCACTTTTAACCGCTCGACCTTTTCTGAACGCATTAACTTGAGCACTCGTCAATAAAATTTGGCTGCTTTCCGTTTCTAAGCTGAAGACTGTCGTCGCTAGCAAAGATTCAGCAGGGTCGGCTCTATCGCTCAATTTCGCGTACATGCTGAACAGAGCTAATGAACTACCATCAACTTGTTCATTCCACTTGTACGCATCAACTAATGCACTTCTTGTTTGAAGAGCTGATAACGGAGCGCCTGAAGGAAGTATATTTTGTAAGCCATCTAGTGCTTCGACTTTACGCTCAAAGCTCGCGAGGTTGGTCAGTTTTGAACGACGAATAAAGCCGTATTTTTCACTCGTATTCCAGCTGTATTGGAACTGTAGTTGCAAAGTATGGTTTATCTCTTCAAATACAATCTTGTCTCCAATCGTATTTTTATAAAGATTGCGTTCAACATCAAAAATACCATCATGGAATGTATTAAACGGTTCCCAAAGTACAACCTTGTCGCCATGTTCAATACGGAAGATGGATTTTGAGCCGGTGTTTTCCGCATTTTCATGAATATGGTCAACAGACTTGTAAGGAAAAAGCGCATTTTCCGGACGAATGCGTCCAGCTGAAAGGCTGCCTGTTGATGAAATAAATAACCAGTGATCGCTCGACGATACAACGCTAATAAAGAATGGCGTCATTTGGTCAACATTAGAGATTTGGTAGTAACGCTCACCATCTAAATCAACGAACTTGCCATCGACCTCTGGTGTTGAGTTGTAGTCTTGTTTCATATCAAAATTCCAAAAAATTCTTACACTTAAACTTTGAAAGCGCTTTCTTTTGCGTTTCAAAAAGGATTTAAAGTTTACAAATGATGACAACGAGCAAAATGCTCTTCTGCAATTTGAGTCGGTTCTGGTATTGATTGCGTGCAAAGTTTATCGGCTTTCATACAACGGCTTGCGAACGGGCAACCTACGCTACTTGGCTTCCAAGAAGGGATATCGCCTTTTTTCACGTTCATGTCACGCTTGCCCGATTTACCGACTTCTGGCACTGCTGACAACAACAACTGAGAATACGGATGTTGTGGGTTCTGAGTGACGTTGTCGCTATTGCCCCATTCGACCATATGTCCTACATACATCACCGCCGTTTTCTCAGCAAAATAACGCGCTGTCGCAATGTCATGAGTGATGTACATGAACGAAATACCATGCTTATCCTTCAAGTCAGCCATTAGGTTTAAGATTCCTAACCGCACAGACACATCAAGCATAGAGATAGGTTCATCAGCTAGGATAACTTCAGGGCTAACAGCAATTGCGCGTGCAATTGCGACACGCTGTCGTTGTCCACCACTTAGTTCATGGGGGTACTTCTCTGCGGTCTCTTTAACTGGTGTAAGCCCAACCATTTCAAGCAATTCATAAACGAGGTTCGGAATCGCTTCTTTTTCTGCTCGTTTATGGATAAGTAATGGTCGCGCAATATGGTGGTAAATCGTATGTACAGGATTCAACGAGCCAAACGGGTCTTGAAAAATCATTTGCACTTGGCGTGCATATTCAAGCTCACCATATTTTTCAATATAGTCAGACAGAGGCTCACCTTTGAATTCGATATCTCCAGCCGTCTTATCGTAAATTCGGGTAAGAATTCGAGCTCCTGTGCTTTTCCCTGAGCCAGATTCGCCAACAATCGCTAATGCTTCTCCTTTACGAAGATCAAATGAAACATCATTTACGGCTCGCATCATATTGCTTTTGACTGACTGGCCAAGTGGGAAATCTTTTACCAAATTCTTAACTGATAAGATAACTTCGCTTTTATCAACGTTCTTTAAAGTATTCATAATCTTTCGCTCAAACTAGGTGACAAGATACGTGATGCCCAGTCGCAATAGCGCCCAAACGAGGCTCACTTTTAATGCACATTGAAATGCATTCGCCACATCGCTCTTGGAAGTTACATCCTTGAGGTGTATCCAAAAGGTTGACAGGATTCCCAGGGATCCCGTAGAGACGTTCTTTTGGCCCATGAATAGTCGGGAATGAAGAGATAAGCCCTTTTGTATAAGGATGATTAGGTTCACTAAATACCGTTTTCGCATCACCTAATTCAATAAGGTTACCCGCATACATCACGCCAATTCGATCAGCAATTTCGCCCATGAGGCTTAAGTCGTGACTAATAAACAGAATAGAGAAGCCAAACTTACTCTTAAGCTCATACAGTTCATTCAAGATTTCACGTTCAACCACTACATCAAGTGCCGTTGTTGGCTCGTCCATGATGATCAGTTTAGGTTCCAGCGCCAAAGCAATCGCAATAACAACTCGCTGACGCATACCTCCACTCAGTTGATGGGGAAAGCTCGACATTCTGTCGCCATGAATCCCAACCGTTCCTAACAGCTCGACCGCACGATCGTGAGCCTGTTTATAAGGTATTTTTCTGTGCGCTAGAATAACGTCCGTTAGCTGCTCACCGATGGTAATGACAGGGTTAAGTGAGTTCATTGCGCTTTGAAAAACAATAGAAACGTCATTCCAACGGAAGTCACGTAACTGCTTGTTATTCATCTTTAAAACATCCTGCCCTTTGTAGAGTATTTCACCCTCAGAGATAAGCGCTGGTGCTTTGTGTAGGCGTGATATAGCAAAAGCCAATGTACTTTTACCGCAACCAGACTCACCGGCAATACCGAGCGTTTCACCGGGCGCAATGGAAATACTAACGTCATTAACGGCTCTTGCTACGCCATTAGGAGAAACGTAATCAACACACAGGTTATTAATTTCTAATAGATTGCTCATTATAGGCCTCGGCGTTTATCTGCTTCTTTTTTAAGTTTGTGCCACAGTTTGATGTGTGGGCCCGTACGTAATTTAGGGTTGCTCACTTGGTCAATTGACATGTTAATCAATGCGAGTCCACCACCAGTAATCGCTAACGCCAATGCAGGAACCAGCATTTCCCACCACGCTCCGGTATATAACGATGAAGAGGTCTGTGCCCAATACAGCATAGAGCCCCAACTCACTTCTGTTGCATCACCTAAACCTAAAATACCTAGACCAGCTTCAGAGCCCATTGCGTAGATAACCGTGCCTAGGAACCCGCCAAAAACAATCGAAACTAAGTTTGGTAAGATCTCTACTAAAATAATGCGGATTTTTGATTCACCCATAACTTCTGCAGAAATGATGAATTCTTTGCTTCTAATTGCCATGGTCTGTGCACGAATCACCCTAGCTCCCCAAGGCCAGGAGGTTATTCCTAACAACACGGTAATAACCAGCGAACCGACCTGCCCTAAGAATGCGGCGAGAACAATCAGCAAGGGCAACTGTGGAAACACAAGAAATACGTTAGTAACGAAGTTCAAGCGTTCATCGACTTTTCCACCAAAGTAACCAGATGAAACCCCGACGAGCACTGCTATTGTCATCGCGATTACGCCCGCAGAGATCGCAACAGTAAGCGACTTTCTTGCTCCAAATAGAACCTGGCTATATACATCACGCCCGCTACGAGTAGTGCCCATAATATGCTCAGAACTTGGTGCAATATGTGGACGTGCTACGCGCTTTTCTGGATTATGAGTCGATAATACAGGCGCAAATAACGCCCCAGCTAAGACAATCGTAAGTAAAAAAGTACCTACAATGGCTGGAGGGTTACCGTAGAAAAATGCGTAAGCTTTACCGAGAGTTTTCTTTACGTTTTTCCACGACCATTTTGGCTCACGTACTGGCATATTCGGCTGGTTAGCGGTTTTTTGAGTATCCATTAAATTATCCATCATGCGCCTCAGTTCGAGATTCTAGGGTCAAGCCAGACATATAGAAGGTCGGCAATAAAGTTAGCGGTCAGTACCGCTGTCACCAAGATAAGAAGAATGGCTTGGATAAGTGGGTAATCACGAGCAACTATGCCTTTAAGAAGGATGTTCCCCAAGCCTTGGTAGTTAAAAACCACTTCGGTCATGATTGAGCCTGCGAATGAGAATCCGATTGCCATTGCAATAGCGGTCGCAACAGGAAGGATGGCATTTCGACCAGCATAGCGAGACATAACACGATAACTACTCAAGCCTTTGGCCTCAGCCATCGTTACGTAATCTTCACCCAACACATTGATCATCGCATTACGCATATTGAAGACCCATGTTGCGATCCCAACCAGGACCATAGAGCCCATAGGCAACACAGCGTGTTTAGCCACACTAGAAATAAACTCCCATGTAAAACCTGGCTCTAGCGATGGGTCATAAGTGTATGCCAAAGGTAATAGTTCGAGTTTTAAACCGAAGAAATAGAACAACAGTAACGCGGTCACGATGTACGGGAAGTTACTAATAAATGCCAAAACTGGCGGAACAATTTGTCCAAATAGCCCTTCACGTCGATACGATGCATACGTACCAATACTGACACCAATGATAAGAGCAACAATCAGCGAACCAAGCGCTAGGAACATAGTCCACGGCAGTGCCATAGCAAGGACATCTGAAACACTTACAGGAAACATAAGCACTGAAGGTCCCAGATCAAGAGTGAATACGCTTTTCATATACGCGAAGTATTGTTCGAAAACATTGCCATCAACAAAACCGTACATTTCACGAACAGCATCCATTTGAGCAGGATCCATTCGACCTTGAGCTGCAGCGAAAAGAGCATCAACAGGATCTCCTGGCATTAGGCGAGGCAACATGAAATTAAACGAGATAGCGATTAAGAAAGCGGTAAAATAGAAGCCAAATCGGCGAATTAAAAACGACATAAAAATCTTTTAACCTAGGGGCTACAACCTAAGCTGTAGCCCTCTCAAAAATAACTTACTTAAGGTGTAGATTGTTGAGAATTATTACTCTCTTACCACCGTCGTACCATACTGGCTGTACGTATGGGTCTTTTTCACTTGGCCAACCAACAATATGTTTAGTACTGTATTGGAACCAAGTTGGGTTAGAAAATAGAGGGATAAAGGGAAGGTTTTCAGCCGTAAATTCCTGAAGTTCACTCAACACTTTCTCTTGCTGCTCTGCATCACCAATTTTGCCGAAGCTGTCGATCAATGCGTCGATTTCTGGTGAATTAACACCGTGACCAGCATGCCAAGTTTTTCCGATTCGAGACGTTGAGAAGTACTCTTGGTACGCCAAGATTGGATTTGTCGCGACCATTGACCAGTTAATTGACATGGTATATTTGCTTTCTTTCAAATTGCTGTCATATACCGCCCAATCCACAGTCTTAACGTTTGCTTTCACACCCACTTCTTCAAAGTATTCAGATACCATCTGAACCACTTGGATCCAGTCGGTCCAACCGTTTACAACCTCGATATCAAACTCAACCGTTTCCCCGTTTGCTTTGTCGCGGAATCCATCACCGTTTTTGTCAACTAAGCCCGCTTCATCAAGTAAAGCGTTTGCTCTTTCAACATCGTACTTAGTTAGATAACCATATTTCTTAGATACATTTTTATCAATGTGCGTTTCGTATAGCTCACCGATGCCACCAGCATTGAAGTTTGCGGTCGGATAACCGTAAGCAGCAATATCAACGATGGTTTCACGATCAAGAGCCATAGAAAGTGCTTGTCGTACTCTTAGGTCATCAAATGGCGCTTCTTTGGTATTTACGTAAAGGTGGATAGCATCATTCGCTGGATACCAAAAATGGTTATTTTCTTTATCCATATCGACAAATGTTGACTCAACGTCAGCAATAAAATTTGAACCCCAATCAATCTCACCTTTGATTAAGGCAGGTTGGATCTGAGAGTTGTCATTGTAAGAACGGAAGTTGATGCAATCTAAATAAGGTCTATTTTCTAAATAGTAATTTGGGTTTCGGCACAGCTCCATCTGTTGCGGTTTAATGTATTTAACCGTCGTCATTGGGCCACTACCTACCGGGTTAAGGTTGGTAAACGTTGTCAGCTCTTCAACTTTCGACCAAATATGCTTTGGTACAATATGGTAACGCTCTAAGTTCCAAGCAAATGTAGAATCCGCTTCCGTCAGCTCAAACACGACGGTTCGCGCGTCAATAGATTTGATTTCTTTTAAATTACCTGAAGACCAAATACCTTTCTGGTCAAAAGCTGGTGCCTCTTTAGTCAACATAAAGCTAAAAACAACGTCGTCTGCAGTTAACTTTGAACCATCAGACCACTTCAAATTCTCTCGTAACTTAAGCGTCAATGTTTTCAGGTCAGTTGAATACTCAACCGACTCAGCCAGGCGATAATCAACATCACCTGTCATGTTGTTGAATACGACCAATGGCTCAAACATTACCCCATGCAGCAAGTCTTTAGTTGTATAAGGGTTAAAGTTTTCAACAAAGCCAGTATTGATAATTGGCACCGTTAGTGTGCCACCCTGCTTAACTTCATCTGCTTGTACAGAGGCTCCGAATAAAGCTCCAATGGCGAGCGAAGCAATCAATGTCTTTTTGTGCATCACGTTGTCCTTTTAATGATAATAACCAGAAAGAAAGCGCTTTCTTTTAACTTTAAAAAAGGGGGGTGTTTTCGTATTCACTATCGGCAACTCGCATCAAGAAACCGCTTTCTTTAGGTGGATAATAAGCCGATAGAATGATTCTTCAACTTACATTTCGGTGAAACGAACCATAGATCACAAATTTAGAATAGATTGAGAATAGAAATACACAACAGTGCCATTCGTCACATTAATTGTTCACTAACACGAAAAACAATTTAAAAACAATAAGTTAAAATTCACTAATGGTACCCCCATGGTCTTTCCTAATCGTCGAACCTCTAACCCATCAATGAACTTATGTGCTTTCTTTAAAATAGCCTTTCCGTGGCGATTCTCAACATACATAGACTGTATCTATGTATGATTCTCTCAAAAACAAAAGAAAGCGCTTTCTTAGACGCTAAACCTATGTCAGCATACCAGTCATAAAATGTAAGTTCCCCCTTAGGACAACTATGTTTAACTTTTGGAATGGCAATAAATCAGGTAAAAGACAGCACTATGAGTTGGAGCTAATTCATAGCTTGTTGAATTGGGATCCGAACGAACCTATTGTCGTTCACAGCGATAATACAGACTTTCCAAGAGCTGAGGATGAAGGAAATATATTCCGCAAGAATTATGATGTACTCGTCACGGTGGCGGGAAACCGTAAATTTGCTGATAAGCCTGCAATCAAACTCAACTCTCCAATTTGTAAAGGCTTATTAGGACACCGTATCCTGATAATTAGGGAACAAGATCAACCCACATTCCATAATATCAACAGCAATAAACTGAAATCACTTATCGCTGGAATTCCTGCGACATGGGCTGATGCTGAGCTGTTTAGAGCAAATGGATATCGAGTACTAGAGCAAGGAACGTTACCAGAGATTCTGAAACTTCTCTCAGATAAAAAATGTGATTATGTGTCACTCGGAGCCAATGAAGTTGAAAGCATATACCAAGAACATACCTATTCCCTGGATGGGTTAGTCATAGAAAAAAGTATTATGCTTTATTACCCTCTTCCTCTGGTCTTCTATGTCCACCCAGACAAGGCTCAACTGGCTCAATTACTTGAGGACAAACTGCAAGACTACAAACTCAGTGGTGATTTCGAGCTATTGTTTAACCAACATTTCGGGGACGTAGTGAGATCCATTGGATTAGAACATCGCAAAGCTATTAACCTCGTAAATAAGGAGCTACCGCCAGAGCTAAGATCATTTAAGTCTCAAGTCATCTCGTGATTATAAATAGAGGAGACTTAAAACCATGCACCTAGATTTACAACATTAGGTGCATCCGCTTCATGCTCCTAATGTCGATATCATCAAACCATAGGCAAGATAACTAACGGCTTGCTTTTACATATAGCGGTGGATACTCAAGTCATCAGTTTTTATATCACTAGCAGAGCCACTGACCACGCTTGCCAAGATCTTTCCTGAGCCACATGCCATTGTCCAACCTAGAGTTCCATGGCCTGTATTGGTAAATAGATTCTTGATAGGCGTCGCGCCGATTATAGGCGTACCATCCGGAGTCATCGGTCTTAACCCTGTCCAGTATTCTGCCTTAGAGAAATCCCCCGCCTGTGGGAAAAGATCTTTTATCACCATATCAATCGTGGCTTTACGTTTTTCAGGAATAAGATAATTGAAGCCAGCAAGCTCTGCCGTCCCTGCAATACGAATTCGGTCATCGAAACGAGTCATCGCTACCTTGTAGGTTTCATCCATTACTGTAGAGGTCGGCGACTTATCTGCACTCACGATCGGAAGTGTTAACGAATACCCTTTGACTGGATAAACCGGGATTGATAAATCCACTTGCTTGAGCAGCTCACGAGAGTAGCTTCCCGAAGCTACCACATAAGCGTCCGCTTTGAATTCACCTTGAGTTGTCGTAATGCTCTTTATGGTTTGGTTCTGATGATTCAAACTTACCACTTCAGTATCAAACACGAACCTAACACCAAGTTGCTTGGCCTTCTCAGTCAGCGCTAAACAGAACTGATGACAATCACCGGTTTCATCGTGTGGTAAATACAGGCCGCCCACCAGCTTGTCTTTAACGTCTGCTAAACCAGACTCCACTGACAGACACTGTTCAACATCAAACAGCGAGTGTTCGATTCCACTCTCTGTTAATAGCTTCATATCCTGCTGAATAGCATCGAGTTGCTTCTCGCTTCGGAATACTTGCAAGGTGCCTTTCTGCCTGCCCTCATAAGCCAAATCTTCACTGATTCTTAGATGAGTCAGGCAATCTCGGCTGTAGTTAGCGACTCGTAACATCCGCGATTTATTCTGTGCGTACTTGGCTTCATTACAGTTGGCGAGCATCTTAGTCGCCCAAGACATTAACTCTGGAGAAAGAGAAGGCTTCACTTTAAGTGGCGCATGTTCTTGGGTAAGCCATTTCATCGCTTTCAAAGGGATGCCCGGTGCCGCCCATGGTGATGAATAACCGTAAGAAATTTGCCCGGCATTCGCAAAACTGGTTTCTTTGCCACTGCTATCTTGACGATCAATAACCGTGACCGAGTGACCTTCTTTTGCCAAGTACCATGCGCTGGTCAATCCAATAACACCACTGCCAATTACAATAACTTCCATTATCTTCCCCTAATGCCTGACAAAGCCAAATCTGTCGAACACAGCTGTCAGTCTAAAACTCGTTTCGTTAATAATTTGTAACTTATTCCGCATGTGTTGACTTAACAATAGAGGTGGCATTGACAAAACATCAATTCGACTCGAAAACAAATCCAGCAGTTTGGAAGTGTGATATTGGCGGTATTTGAAAGCTTAGGTAGGAGTCGCTAAGTAAACTGATTAAGCCTAGATATTGTAAGCGTCATGACTCAAGAAAGTGGCGTTCTCGAGTAAGAAATCTAACAAGGTTTCCGCTTGTAGCGTTAGTGCACGGCCTTTCAAAGATTGAACCTTAACCGTCGCCTTCGATAACATCTCCAACTCGGTCGCAACCACTTCAATCTGCCCTGATTTTATCTCATCGATCACGGTGAGCTTGGGCATAAAGGTGACGCCCAACCCTGCTGAAACAAAGTTTGTCAGTGCAGTGACCGAATTGGTTTGTAGCTTTGGCTGCAAGGTAAGATGGGAAATTTGTTCAGCCTGCTTTACCAGCCTCCCCATGCCGGTCGAGTTATCGATCAAGGCGAGAGAAGCGTCTTGAATATCTTGCATTACCACTGGTGCTTCTTTCATCGTAAGGAAGTGCCCCTTCGGAGCAATCAATTCGAGCGGATGGCTGCGTTCAACGTGAGAGTGCAGTTTAGGATGTGGTGCAGACGCATAGGTTATCGCAAAGTCTATCTGTTGATCTTCCAACATCTTGACTGCATCCAATGCCCCTGCGATCTCAATAGAAAGATTGATATCAGGATAACGAGTCATGAAGGTTTGCATCGGTTTAGAGACCAAGTTAGTAATAAATCCTTCTCCAATCGCGATGCTAACATTACCGCCCTTGAGGTTTTTAAGCTTGGTTAGTCGAGCAAGCACTGCCGCCTCTCCACGAACAATGGAGCGATAGTAGTTCAACAGTTCGTTCCCCGCCTCAGTCAGCAGAGATTGGCGGTTGTTGCGCTCCCATACTTTCATTTCCGCTTGCGCTTCTAACTGTGTCAGCATTCGACTCATCGCGGCAGGGTCAACGTTCATCATCTTAGATGCCTTACGTAACGACCTGTATTTTGATAACGCGTTTAAGTACTCGAGAGCACGGATATTAAAGTGGTGCATTCAACTTCCTTGTAATTCAACTGACACTTAATCAAGCGTCTCACAAATTTGCTGCGAACATATATCCCAATTTATCAAGATCGTAATTGCTCTTACTAACTTGTGCACCGAGTCACTTCAAGGCATTACATCAAAGGTTGATATACGTGTATTTTTTGCTGTAGATAACACAAAGGCGACAACTTTCGTCATCGCCTTTGTGGTCATTATCCCGATGTAAACCTCAAGCAGTCAATAACCGGTCACTTCACTACAGACCAACAAAGAAACTGATCACCAATGCGTTGATCAAATCAACAAAGAAACCACATACTAATGGCACCACAATGAATGCTTGTGGGCTTGCGCCATATCGATGAGTTACTGCGGTCATGTTCACAATTGCTGTTGCGGTCGAGCCTAGAGTGATACCACCGAAGCCTGAACATATCACCACAGAATCGTAGTTTCTTCCCATCAAGTAATAAACGACAAACACAGTAAACAACAGGGAAAGCAAGATCTGGATACTCATGACAACAGAGATATAGCCAAACAGTCCATCGAGATCCCAGATACGCAACCCCATCAATGCCATGGTCAAGAACATGCCTAAACAAATATCAGAGATCATCGCTAAGCCTTTGCGGCCTTGAGCGATTTTCTCTTGTGTACGACGTTTCTTAAACAGTGCGCGACCAACGTTTCCGATTAGGATACCTGCGATCAAACAGCTAACGAATAACGGCAGTTTTAGGCCCATCGAGTCGATAACTTCACTCAAGCTGTAACCCAGCATTAGTGTTAAGTTAAGAATCAACCACGCCCACAGAACGCCGTAGTGGCTAAGCTCTGTTTTTGTTTCACTCTCTTGGAATGCACCAACCGTAACCTCTTCTTCATTAGAAGGGCTTACTTTGTGTTTATTGAGCAGGTAGTTCGCAATCGGACCACCAATCACACACGCTGCAATTAAACCAACCGTGTTTGAAGCGACACCAAGTTCGAGCGCGTTAGCAATACCAAACTCTTCCACAAACATTGGCGCCCAAGCTAACGTTGTGCCTACGCCGCCTATCAAGCTAACAGACCCAGATAGCAAGCCTGCTTTCGCATCCATTCCAAAGCCAGAAGCGACTGCCATTCCGACTACGTTTTGCAACACGATAAAAATGGCAGCAAGACACAGTAGGATGAACAACGGTCGCCCGCCTTTAATCAGTGTTTTAATATCCGCTTGGAGCCCGATGCCAGCAAAAAAGTAGAGAAGCAAAAAGTCTCTGACATCTAGGCTAAAAGTGATTTGGATTTCAAAAATATAGTAAAGCGCCGCTACGGTCGCTGCGCAGACAAAGCCACCAATCACAGGCTCTGGCAGTGAATACTTTCTTAATACTTCAGATCGCTCGATCAAACCTTTACCGATAAACAGTAATGAAATCGCGATCGTAAAAGAGAGCATTGGAGAAACTAGGGTTTCTGTCATGAGGTTATGGATTCCTAATAGTTAGATTATTCATAATATTGCGTACTATTAATAATCTAGGTTCACGCCAAAAAATCAAGCGATTATCTATGATAAAAACACCTAATATGGTTAATTCTGCGACGGTATTAATAGAGATTATAACTATAAAGCAATGATTAAAGGAACGGATATTAGGGAGGTATACAGATGAGGTGGGATATAGAGGCTCTAAAACGAGAAAACCCCAGCATTTCTGCTAGGGTTTTGAATAGTGGTGGAAGGATGGGGATTTGAACCCCAGATACGCTATAAACGTATACTCGCTTTCCAGGCGAGCGCCTTAAGCCACTCAGCCATCCTTCCACAAATTGTGTGTTGAGCATGTCACTCAACGAGGCGCTACTTTATTGATTCTGCTTGCTTTGGTCAAGGGGCATTCTCAAAAAAAGTGCCTTTTTCGGTTTGTTCGATTACAAATTAACTCATTAGATCAAAAACAAACCAAATTTCATTCTTTCGCTGCACTTACGCTTGTTGCTTTTCTTAAGCTTGTTGATAGTAGCCAGGAACTCGAAACCATTTACGACACATATCGAGGAAGTAGCCGTAAAGTACGCCCATACCGCACGAGATAACTGCATTACTGGTGACAGCCGTAACGATCTGGTCGCCTGAAGCACCCACTGCCAACAAAATACCCGCATACACTGGAGACTGGAATAACACGTATGCCATCAAATCAGACAAGTTTTTCATCAATGAGCTTTCTGAAAGTTTTGCACCATTGCGTAAGAACCAATCACGAAAAACGCCATAAGGCCAAGCGATAGCAATGTTTACAGGAATAGATAACGTTCGAGAAGCAAGAGATTGCTCAAACGTCATACCAGAAATAAACACTTCTACGATCATGCCAGAAATAAAACAGAAAACGACCATAGCAAATGTATCCGCAGCTGCGTTTCGAATACAAAATGGACCACGAGACTTCATTGACGACAAACCTAAAATATATCACTGCTTAATTAGTGATTTAGTAACATATAAACAAGGCACATATGCACCTCACCAGATAATGTCGCTATTAAATCACAAGATTAGTAGTCATACACTCCAAATTAAAAATCAAGTTGTAAATTAACAACCAAAAACCACTTTAAAAGCAGTCACTTTCACCAAAAAATCCAACCAAGGTCAAATATTGGACAGTTCGTCATTTACTTACCGTAATTAAACAACATTTAAGCCATAGGTAGATTTACAGTAATGATATTAATGACATCTTGTGTAGGTGGTGATCCTAAAGCAACCTGCTCTAACGCTTTATCGACTTGTTCAGTAAGTTCCGCGTTGTTCATAGCTTCAACGTGGACACGTAGGCTCTCTAGTGCAAATTGAATCAGTTCTAGGTTGTTGTCTTCTAGCGCCACATACAACGTCACTAACAGCTCTTCAGTGTTATCTTTGTTGCGAAGATCAGGTTTAGGCAGTGACTCGCTTTTACTTTTCGAATCGTGTGGTTTTACGTCTTGGCTTTCGAGCTCATCCGCTTTTACTTCATGGTATTGATAAAGCTTATTTGAATAGCGGAACAAGGCATCATCCAGTTCACGCTCGTCAATCGGCTTAGCAATAATATAATCCACACCTGCCCCCAACATACGCTCACGAGTCTCTTTAAAGACATCAGCCGTACAACCAAACACCAATACCGATGACACATCGCCTATCAAAGCACGAATAGCAGTGGTTGATTCAACGCCATCCATCACAGGCATATGGTTATCCATGAGCACCAAATCAAAGCGCTCAGCAACCACGGCTTGTATCGCAAGTTCACCGTTTTCGACGCTCTTACAGGTAAAGCCTTTACTGCTCATGAAGGCTTCAATGATCACCGTGTTAGTTCGGTTGTCCTCGACGATCAGTACCTTTAAGCCAGAGTAGTCCAACTTCTTATGTGGCAAACTCTCGATTTCTCCTGGCTGACATGGCTGAATCTTCAAGCGAACATCAAAACTCGTGCCTATCCCTTCTTCACTGGTGACGGTAATACTGCCATCCATCAACTGGGCAATTTTCTTCACAATCGCGAGGCCAAGGCCAGTACCGCCAAAACGCCTTGTGGTCGAAGACTCCGCTTGTTCAAACGGTTTAAAAATACGCTTCTGAGCTTCTTTAGAAATACCAATTCCGGTATCACGAACTCGAATGCTCAGATAGGTGTCACTCCCCTCTACAACTTCTTTCAGGTACACCTCAACAAAGCCTCTGGAGGTGAACTTCACCGCGTTGTTCAATAGATTAAACAAAATTTGGCGAAGGCGAGCTTTATCTGAGAAGTACCAACGACCCGAAGTCACCTCAGAGTACACTTTGAATTGAAGCCCTTTCTCGGAAGACAATGTGTAGTAAACACTGTTAATACTGCCGATGATCGAATCAAGCGGGAAACGCGTTTCATCAAGATCCAACCTGCCCTGCTCGATCTTCGAGAAGTCTAAGATCTCGTTGAGTAGAGTCATCATATGATCGCCGGACTCATACAAGCTCTTAAGATGCTTCTCTTGTTCAGAATTTAGAGGCGTTTTTAATAGGATTTGAGCGGTACCCAATACCCCATTCATCGGAGTGCGAATTTCATGTGACAAGGTCGCAAGGAAAGCGGTTTTTGCATTGGTGGATGCCTGAGCTTTAACCTTTTCCGCTTCGAGATAAATGGTCTTTTCGTTGAAGGTTTTAATCAAATGGCCGATTTCGTCATCACTCGAGTAATCCACATCAATGATTTCGCCGGCTTTCGAACTATCAACCTGTGCTGCAATCCTTGTGATTGGACTAATCAAATAACGGTTCAATAAGTAATACCCCGCCATGACACAAAGTAGCAATAGCGGAACAATACCGCCTTCAATGCTCATCACCTGACGAAACACTTCGTCTTCTACTCGTGATTTGGAGTTCACCACATCCACTTGCCAGCCGAAATCACCAAATTGATTGCTACTGATGTAAATGCCTTCAACGAGATTAAAGTTATGCGAAACCAACACTTGGTTAAGCTTATCTCTGAGCGTAATGCCAAGGTTGTATTCTTCGGCGTGGTTCTTGATAAAACCAAGCAGCTCTTCGAGCGAGAGATCCACCGTGGCAACACCGGCAAAAGTACCGTCGTAATAATAAGGGGAAGACGCCGTAATCATTCGAACGTGTGTGTATGGATCGATATACACATCGCTCCAAGAGATCGTGCCTTGTTTTTGGTTGACGACAGAGGTGTACCAATACTCTTCTTGATAAGGGGCATTTTGGGGGTTGTTGTAAGAATATATCTGGTCGATTATTCCATCGTCGGCTTTATTAAAAAAGTAACTGTTGAGAAGCTTTTTAGAATCAAGCGCATAAGGTTCGGGCCAAATACCGGCACTGACAATCGTATCGTCGCTCGCCGCCAACATGGACTTAAAGAGCGGAATAACATCATCACCGTTACGATGCGCTTGAGCAAACCCAACGAGACTGTCTACGAAGCCTCGAGAACTACTGAGTGGCTCTGTAATCAATGCGGATAACAGTTGCGTACGCAAGTCGAGGTTTTGTTGTAATTTGGCGCGCACAGGGGATTCTACGACGTAATACGTCACACTACCGACAATGGCAATAAACATCGCAAGGTATAATCCAAGCGCTACCATGCTTTTTTTCTTTAAAGACGACCGTATCTGCATAATTCTTTTATTGTTTTCTTTTCTGTTAAACCTAGTGTTTATCATCCATGACATCAAGCCTTTTTAGATTGAAGCTTGATTGGCACAAGTTCATTGGTACTATAAGCGCAAATATGTTCCCTTTTACGGTACCTCACTTTGACTTTACAAGATATTCTTGCGCTTCCAGAGTTGGAAGGAAAGCTAATCACAGAACACAAAACAATGGGCTTTGTCACTGCAATGGCAGCGGCACCGAATGTGTTAACCCCGCATGAGTGGCTACCGTTCTTATGGGGTGGCGAAGAAGTCGCACCTTTTACGGATGGTGAACAGCTAGAAAGCTACATTGAAGTTATCATCGAGCTTTGGAATAAAACCCGCCCAGAACTGATTGAAGGGACTTGGGTTTGGCCTGAAGCTTGTCAATTAGACGACGAAGAAGTGGTGAACACTGCCGCTCGTGATTTTTGTGAAGGCTTGCTTCAAGGCTGGCAGATTGCTCGCGACGATTGGGAAACACTAATGCCTGAAGAGAGCGAAGATAACGCACTCGTTGGCGGTGTCCTGCTGTCACTGAGCATGCTTTACGATCCAGAAACGTCAATTGCTACGCTTGCAGAGCAAGGCATCGAAGGCCTAGAGCAGTTCGAAGAGATCTTTAACGCTGTTCCTGTGATGCTTTGCGGACTAACGCAGCGTGGCATTGCACTGGCTGAAGCTCAATAACAGTTAGCTTTATACAAGCTAAAAGGCCTCATTATGAGGCCTTTTTTAGTTTTCAGACGAAATAAAATAGTCGCTTTAGAAGCCTTTCCAATCGAAGTCATCAATTCGCTCATCAGCAATATAAAACAGCTTAGTACCACTGCTGACCACTTGATCTAACTCTGGGTTGAGTTCAATACCGCTCCCCGTATCAATGGCGATCAGAGTTGCTTGATACTTCTCTTTAAACACTGAGAAAATAGGCGCGACGGTGACAGACTCAGCGTCTTCAGGGAAATACGTTGAATACTGTGTCATACCTCTTGTTGAGCTCAATAATTCTTGGTGAAGCGCACTGGAACCTGGGTCTACCGCAGCCTTTGCTAGCATCTCAGCACCCACAGCCGGAATACATTCAGAGTTTGGACAATGTTTGTGTAGCAGGTCGCTCAGCGCTTCATCTTTAAAGTAAACAAGAAGGTGCGCTTTAGGGTTTCGGTTGGCACAGTAAAGCGCCGCAGATAACGTAATGTCGTCTTCTGGGTTATCAATCAGGATGCAACTTGCAGACTCAATGCCCGTTTTCTCCATCTCTTTGCCATCGGTGTAGCTGTTTACTTTGACGAAATTGATTTCACCGGGTAACGGGTTCTCGATATCTGAACGCGTACATAGCACGATTGGTCGTTTACCCGTTTCTTCGTGTTGTAGCATGCGGATGAGATGAATGGTTCTTTGCTCATTCCACCCCAACATCAAAATGTGGTTGTCCACTCTAACTCTCCTTTTTCCTAGCAAGCCCGCTCGCCAATATTCAACACCTTCTGTCGCCACTTTACCGAGCAACGCGGCAAAAAGGCTCAACCCGCCTGGAATCACAAATAGAATAACGATCCACTGCCCCGCTACCGTGGTCGGTGATAAATCACCATAACCAACCGTAGAAGCCGTCACCACCAAGTAGTAAGCGAATACGGTAACCGAACTGGTTAAATCTGTTTCACCCGCCAAATACAGCATCGACCACGATAAAGCGATGTAGCCAAGAAAAGTGAACAGTAAGTTTTTGCCATTCAAAACAAAGATGTTTGCTTTGATCCAGCGTTTGAGTTGTAACCAGATTATCATTCGAGCCTCTAATCTTTTCCTCTTACTTACATGCTAGAAAAAATACGCGATATCAACAAGATGTATCATCAGAAAAAGATACATGACCACAAGATTGATATTGGCGGCCTATACGCAGATACAAAAAAACCAGCACTAGTGGCTGGTTTTTTTATTGGTTAGATAAAAGAACGACTTACGCGTTACCTTTTACCTGCACATTTAACTGCTCTGCAAAATCTAGCATGCGGTTCAATGGAATAAGAGACTTCACGCGTAATTCGTCAGAAACGAAGATTTCGTGTTGCTCACCACCATTCTCAAGCGCGTTTTCAATCGCTTCAAGGCCGTTCATTGCCATCCAAGGACAGTGTGCGCAGCTACGACACGTTGCACCAGCACCCGCTGTCGGCGCTTCAATCAGCTCTTTTTCAGGAACCAATTGCTGCATCTTGAAGAAGATGCCTTTGTCTGTCGCAACAATCATCTGTGGATGAGGCAGCTCTTTTGCTTTCTTGATCAGTTGGCTTGTTGAGCCTACAGCATCAGCCAGTTCAACCACGCTTGCTGGTGATTCTGGGTGAACCAAGATAGCCGCTTCTGGGTATACCGATTTCATTTTCTTCAAAGCATCAGCTGAGAACTCATCATGAACGATACACTCACCTTGCCAAAGCAACATGTCAGCGCCAGTTTGATTTGCGATGTAAGAACCTAGGTGACGGTCTGGCCCCCAAATAATGGGTTTGCCTTCAGCGTCTAGGCTTTCAACGATTTCTAAAGCGATGCTCGACGTAACTACCCAGTCTGCACGAGCTTTAACAGCTGCAGAGGTGTTCGCGTATACAACCACAGTGTGGTCAGGGTGAGCATCACAAAATTCTGTAAATTTGTCAGCTGGGCAGCCAAGATCAAGCGAACATTCAGCTTCAAGTGTTGGCATTAAAATGCGTTTTTCAGGAGTAAGAATCTTTGCAGACTCACCCATGAAACGAACACCAGCGATGATCAAAGTGCTTGCTGAGTGACGGTTACCGAACTTAGCCATCTCTAATGAATCGCCAACGAAACCACCAGTTTCTTCTGCCAGAGCCTGAATTTCAGGATCGGTGTAGTAGTGTGCAATTAGAACTGCATCTTTTTCTTGAAGTAGTTTTTTGATGTTTGCGATGTGGGCCTGTTTCTGAGCGTCGCTCAATGGAACTGGCTTAGGCGGAAACGGGTAAACTGTATCGATTTTATCTAGTATATGACTCATTGCTCTTGCTCTACGCAACTTCTTCCGAGAATCCGAGTATTCTACACAGGACAGCGATTGGGATCAAAAAGGATTGGTTGCAAGCGGTGACTAGCTAATGCTTAAAACGCATAAACAAGGCGATGTGTTGTCATCACTAGCAAGAGAAGTAAACACTAAACGGAAGTGAACAGGTATAAAAAAGAGGCGCCTAAGCACCCCTATTTTGGTTATAAGTGGGTTTTGGCCACTTTAGCCGAAGCACTGTTTGGGTGCTCGGTTACGACTTGTTGGTAATATTTCTTAGCTTGCGTCGCGTTGTTGTTGCGCGCTGCTATGTCACCAAGCTTAACCAGTGCATCTGCTCGCTTGTTTGAGTCTTTGTACGACACAACAGCAGCGAAGCTCTTCACGGCTTCTTTATCTTGCTTCTTAGCGAAATAAAGCTGACCTAACCAGTAATGTGAGTTAGGTGTGAAGGTAGAATCTGGGAAGTCTTTTTGAAACTTTTGGAATGCAGCGATAGCACCCGTGTAGTCTCGTTGCTTTAGAATCATATCTACAGCATTTTGATAAGCAGTTTGCTCATCCACATCAGTACTGAACGTACCAGAAGCGTCTTTAGAGCCTTCGCTCGCCGCCACTGCTACCGTTGCTGTTCCTGCTGCTTTCACCTCGCCTCTTACGCGATCCAGTTCAATGAACAGTTCACGCTGACGCTCTAGCATTTGCTTCATATCGTAGCTGTTTCGTTCCAGCTCACCACGAAGTTCACTGATCTCCAGTGCCATGTCGTCGATTTGCTGTTGCATTTGAAGCTGAACGAGATTGCGATTTTGAAGCAGGCGCTCTAAACGCTCAATATCTGATTCGTTAGATGCTGATCGAGAGGAAGATGATGAATTGGTTGCGGTGCTATTGAGATCGGATACTGGAGCTGGTGCAGCGAACGCGGTGTTCGCTGCACTTGCCAGTAACGAAAGCAAAATGACTCGCTTTGTGTTACTGAACATGAGGCAATTCCTCAATTATATAGTCTACTAAAATTAGTAAACTAGTACTGCGCGACGGTTTTTAGCGTACACATCTTCAGATTGACCTAGAAGAAGTGGCTTCTCTTCACCGTAGCTTACGATAGAGATTTGGTCAGCTTGAACACCTAGAGCTTGTAGGTATTTCGCTACAGCTTGTGCACGACGCTCGCCAAGTGCGATGTTGTACTCAGGAGTACCGCGCTCATCAGCGTGACCTTCGATAGTAACGTTCATGTCAACGTTCTTAACTAGGTATGCTGCGTGAGCTGCTAGCATTTCTTCGTAATCGCCAGCGATAGTAGAGTTATCGAATGCGAAGTAGATTGTTTGAGTTTCACGTAGCGCTTGCTCTTTAAGCTCTTGCTCAGACAGTTGACCGTTAGCGTCAATTGGCGTTACAACAGTTGTGTCTACATTGCCTTCTGAACCTGAAGTTGTTTGGTTGCTTTCAGTACCAGATGTTGCAGATGTTGCTTCATCAGTTGAGCTACATGCCGTTACTGCCATCACTGGTAGTGCAATCATCAAGCCTTTAAGAACTTTGTTAAGTTGCATCTTTTTTTCCTTACGTTATCAAACTTAGTTTCTACAGCGACTAAGAGTGCTATAGATAGTTAAATGCCACAATAGTTAACACTATCAATAGCTAAAAGAATATGTAATTTTCCCTAGAGGAACGGTGACCATGCAGGCGCTCTTACGCGTCCGTTAGTTGCCGGTAATCTAGCTTTAAAACGTCCATCGATAGAAACCATCGATAGTACATTTGTTTTGTTGTAAATAGAGCTATAGATAACCATACCTCCATTCGGTGCAATACTTGGAGACTCATCTAACAATGTTTTTGTTAGTACCTGAACCGCACCGGTTTCCAAATCTTGCTTAGCCAAGTTAAAACCTGAGTTGCTGCGATTCACCATGATCATGAATCGACCATCAGGAGTGATCTGGCCACCTAAGTTTTGGCTACCTTGCCAAGTAATACGAGAAGTCGAATTATTGGACAAATTTACATTATAAATCTGTGGTTTACCACCACGATCCGATGTGAAAATAAGAGACTTGCCATCTGGGTGCCAGAATGGTTCAGTATTATTCGAACGGCCGCGGGTAATTTGAGTCAGCTTACGGCTAGCAAGGTCAAGTGTGTACACCTGAAGGCTGCCCGTTTTCGACAATACCAATGCCAATGTTTTACCATCTGGCGAGAATCTTGGCGCACCATTGTGACGAGGGTATGACGTCACTTTCTCACGTTCACCCGTGTAAATATTCATGATGAATATTTCAGCTTGGCCATTCTGGAAGCTCACATAAGCTAGCTTTTTGCCGTCTGGTGACCATGCTGGAGACATGAGAGGCTGCTTAGAACGAAGTACTAAACGCTCGTTAAAGCCATCGTAGTCAGCAACACGAAGTTGATACGGGTACTTGTCTTTATCGTTCACTACCACGTAAGAGATACGAGTTAAGAACGCGCCTTTCTCACCAGTTAGCTCTTCATACACTAGGTCTGAGATACGGTGTGCGTACTCTCTCAAGCGCTTGCCAGGAACCGTAGCCTTCTTGTTGAACAGCACGTGATCTTTAGAAAGAACCAATTGACCTTCATCGCTTAGTGCACGGCTTTGTCCTTTGGTCAGTTGACCACGAACAATGTCGATCAATTGGTAATTCACCACATACTGCCCTTCGGCATTTTTAGTGATACTACCGGTAAGCAATGAGTCAACACCTAGGTTAGTCCAAGCATCAAAGTTAACCTCAGTTTCGCTGTAAGGCGTTTGAGGCATTTTGCTTGTCGCAACTGGGCTGAATTTACCACTGCGCTGTAAGTCAGAAGCGATAACCGCTGATACATCGTGTGGCAATGGCTCTGAGCCTTCCCAACGGAAAGGTACAATAGCGATAGGTCTTGCAGAGTTAATACCGTCTGTAATAACCAGCTCCAGCGCTGCATGTGCAAACTGGCTGCTTGTAGCTATTAAGAAAACAAAACTCAGTAATAGTTTCTTTAACACAAGTTCGTCCTTTTACTCTGGTGATACAGTTAAGTTAATGTCTTTCAGTGAGTTCACAATGTCTGGGTCTTTAGGCAACGGGTAAGATTGTACTTGTGCCACCGCACGCTTGGTTGCTGCACATAAACGGCTATCGCCATCTAAGATACTCAAACTACCCAATATCGCGTTAGAGCCCGTTGGAATCAGCTTAAGGTTCACTCGACATGAGCGTCTTCGATAGCTGTCTTCTAACAACAGGTTCTGTTGAATCAGTTGGGTATAGATAGCCCCGTAACGTTGCGCTTCATCAGTGATAAATTGTTGTCTTGCTGAAGAGTTTTGAGTCGCTTCCGTTTCAAGCCCAGCAAAGATATCGTTCAATGCGGCTTCTTGTTGTTTACGCTCTTTTTCTGCTTTTGCTGCAGCTTCTTTTGCCTTACGGGCTTTCTCTGCTGCGGCTGCCGCTTCTTTCTCTTTCGCTATGCGTTGCTTTTCCGCGAGTTCAGCGGCTTCTTTCTCTTTACGAGCTTTGTCTGCTGCCTCTTTCGCTGCTTTTTCTTTTGCCACGCGTTCTTGTTCAGCTTTTGCGATTGCCGCTTCTTTGGCTTTACGCTCGTTCTCGGCTTTCACTAACGCAGCTTCTTTTAGCTTACGGTCAGCTTCGGCTTTAGCGGCTTTCTTTTGCTCTTGCTGTAAACGCGCTTCTTCAGCTTTGCGTTGTTTCTCTTTCTCAACTCGACGCTTTTCAGCTTCACGAGTTGCTTTAGCTTCTTTCGCTTGCTGTTCTTTTAGCTTGCGAATATTTTCTTCTTCAGCTTTACGATTCTTTTCAAGTCGTTCGCTTTCACGTCTTAGTTTGTCAAGACGCTCTTGCTCTTTCTTGCTTGCCGCTTCTCTTTGTTGACGAATCTGTTGAGCTTGCTGGCGAACCAACTGAGGATCAATCACCACTGCTTGAACCATCTGCCCTGTAGGCTTTGGCTCTGACATCGTGAAATCCGCCCCCCAAATGAGCGCAACGAATAAAATGACGTGCAGCCCAAGAGAAATAAGAAGCGGTGATCTGAAATTATTGGATTTTTTATTATTCGCTTTCATGAATGCTACGGAGCTATTCCCTTATATCCGTTAAAAGGCCAACCTTTGGCACACCTGCACGGCTTAATTCATCAAGTAATAAAACCACTTCAGCGTATGGCGTTGCGGCATCACCACCAACCGCCACTGGAGAGTTTGGCTTCAGAGACAACTCGGCTTTCACACGGACGATAATATCTTCCATTGATAAGCCACGCTGTACTTCTTCGTCATTAACGCTCAAGCCAAGTTCACCGTCTTTGTTCACTTCAACGATGATGAAACTTGCATTGTCGTCACCCAGTAGGTCTTGTGCCGATTTAGCCGTTGAAGCCTGAGGCAATTCAACGTCAACGCCTTGAGTAACAAACGGCGAAGTCACCATAAAAATGATCAGCAAAACAAGCATAACGTCGATGTAAGGTACAACGTTAATCTCTGCTGTCATTTTGCGTTTTTTAGGTTGGTATCCAGCCATCTATTATTCCCTGCCAGCCATCGCTTGACGGTGAAGAATACTGTGAAACTCTTCAGAGAAAGTCGCGTAGTTGTGCTCTAGCTTGCCTACTCGGCTGCTGAAGCGGTTGTACGCCATTACTGCTGGAATCGCAGCGAATAGGCCCATTGCTGTTGCGATCAGTGCTTCTGCAATACCAGGGGCAACCATTGCGAGCGTCGCTTGCTTCACTTCACCTAGTGCGATGAATGAGTGCATGATGCCCCAAACCGTACCAAATAGGCCGATGTATGGGCTGATAGAGCCAACGGTCGCCAAGAAAGGTAAGTTAGTTTCTAGTTCATCGACTTCACGAGCAACGGCAACGCGCATCGCACGGCCAGTGCCTTCCATGATGAAGTCAGGTGATGTTGCATTCGATTTACGAAGGCGAGCGAACTCAGTAAAGCCTGCGTAGAAAATTTCTTCAGTACCAGAAAGCTCGTCTTTGCGTTTGTTGCTCTCTTGGTACAGTTTTGCAAGATCAACGCCTGACCAAAATTTGTCTTCAAACACTTCTGTTTGTTTAGAAGCTTGAGATAACACTTTACTTCTTTTTATGATCATCGCCCAAGAAACAACAGACATGCCCATAAGAGTCAGCATGACCATCTTAACTAGTAAACTAGCTTCTAAAATTAGGCCTAAGATTGAGATTTCAGCAGTCACTATTCGTTAGCTCCGTGAGAATAAATGTTGGCATTGCTTTGGGTTTCATTTTTTGATTATCGATACATGCTACCTTAACCATTGCTTTACACAATGCCTTGCCATCAGGATTTACGATCTCTTGACAGAAGACCAAGGTAGCTCGCTTCAACTCGTAAATATTTGTAATGACTTGTAAAGAATCATCAAGACGCGCGCCTTGAATAAAATCAATGTCCATATGTCGGACTACAAAACCGATGTTTTGTTCTAACAATACTTGCTGAGAAACGCCAATTGAGCGCAACATCTCAGTTCGAGCGCGTTCGAAAAACTTAAGATAGTTTGAATGGTATACAACGCCACCCGCATCGGTGTCTTCGTAATACACTGTCACTGGCCACGTAAATGGCTTAGATAATCCCTGCAATTTGATACCACAATCCAAAACGATAAAGATTTCACTATAACCTAACTCCTTATCATTAATAGTATATCGCTGTGAATTTTTTGATTTGAGAGACGAAAAAAAAGGCCATCTGTATAAGATGACCTCTTTTTGGCTAAAAACCCAACAAGTATAAAGGTTCACGTTGTTATGAACCTAAATCCTTTGCCTTTTATAGAAGGCGCAGCGTCGTTAGGTAGAGCAAAATTGTGAGTGAAACATATGGGCTAAACAGTAGCTGCCACATCCAAGCTCTTGGCTTAAATCCGATACCGTAAACCATGCTTGAGCATACTGCCCAAATGAACATTGGCCCGATGATCGCGTTAAAGCCACCGATGCTTGTCGCATACGCTTCAGGATCCCACATCACTAAACCCACATGCATGAAACCCAATACTAGGGATAAGGCTCTAAGCAGAGTCTTATCCATTGGTTGATGCAGCTTAGCGATTTGCTCTGCGAGATTACTCACTGTCTTTGTCCATCATTTCTGAATGCTCTAGCCATAGAGCATTGATGATGCCGAATGCACATGCTAGAAGTACACCCAAAATCCATGCGAAGTACCACATAAAATTTCTCCTAAGTTATTTCACTTCTAGCTTAGTAAGCTGAAACGTCGTTATCTTCGATGTGTTTCTTATCTAGACGACCGAACATTTTGTAGTATGTCCAAGTTGTGTAGCCAAGAATCACAGGAACCATTACCGCCGCAACGACAGTCATAAGACCAAGCGTTAGCTCACTCGCTGTTGAATCCCACATAGTCAAGCTTTGGTTAGGGTTCAGGCTTGATGGCATTACGAATGGGAACATTGCAAAACCAGCCGTTAGAATAACACCAGCGTTCGATAGGCTTGAGAACAAGAATGCGAAACCACCACGCTCAAAGCGAGATGCAATCACAGCAAGCAGTGGCATTGCTACACCAAGGATCGGCGCAGCCCACATTGCTGGATAAGTTTCGAAGTTTGTCATCCAAGCACCCACTTGAAGTGATACTTCTTTGTTTAGTGGGTTTGAGTCAGCAAACGTATCGATAGTGCTCGTAATTACATAGCCTTCGATAGATTGAACCCAGAAACCACCAATAACGAATAGAGCAATAGCAATTAGGCCAGTGATCTGAGCAACGTTACGAGCACGAGCGTGCAGCGCTTCTGTTGTCTTCATTTGAAGCCATGTTGCACCTTGCATCACGAACAACATCAGAGCCAACACACCACAAAGCAATGCAAATGGGTTAAGCAGAGCGAAGAACGTACCATGGTACTTAGACATCATAAATTCGTTCAGTTCAAATGGAACACCTTGTAGTAGGTTACCAAATGCCACACCGAAAATGATTGGTGGTACTGCGCCACTAAAGCAAAGTGCATAGTCCCAAGTTTTGCGCCATTTTGGATCTTCGATCTTAGAGCGGTAGTCAAGTGCAAGTGGACGTAACCAAAGCGCTGCTAACGTCGCGTACATTGCGAAGTAGAAGCCAGAAAACGACGTTGCGTAAACCAGTGGCCATGCAGCAAACAATGCACCACCCGCAGTGATAAGCCAAACTTGGTTACCATCCCAGTGAGGGGCAATCGTGTTTAGCATAATACGACGTTCAGTGTCGCTCTTACCGATAACAGGTGACAGAGCGGCAACACCCATATCAAAGCCATCAGTTACGGCGAAACCAACCAGTAGAACACCGATCAATACCCACCAAATAAGTCGTAAGCTTTCGTAATCAAACATAATATTCCCTCACTTATACTTCAACTGAACGGCTAACTTTGTCTTCAACAGAGTTATCGTTTTGTTCGAAGTGGTAACGGCCTGTCTTCAAGCTACTTGGACCTTTACGTGCGAATTTCAGCATTAGGTAAACTTCAGCAATCAAGAACACTGTGTAAAGTGCCAGGATAGCGAATAGAGAAGTCCAAAGCTGTTCAATAGTCAGTGCTGATGCAGCAACGTTAACCGGTAGGATTTCACCAACCGCCCATGGTTGACGACCAAACTCAGCAACGAACCAACCTGCTTCAATCGCAATCCAAGGAAGTGGGATTGAGAATAGCGCAGCTTTAAGTACCCATGGTTTCTGTTCGATTTTCTGACGACACGTTTGAACAAACGCAGCACCGAATACAAACAGCATGATGAAGCCACAAGCAACCATCAGACGGAATGACCAGAATAGAGGCCAAACTGTTGGGATAGAATCATCCGCAGCCATTTGGATTTGGTCTTCAGTTGCATCAACAACGTCGTCTGTGTAGCGCTTAAGAAGCAAGCCGTAACCTAGGTCACCTTTCACTTCGTCGAACGCAGCCATGTTTTCTTCAGACTTATCGCCTGCACGTAGCTTTTCAAGCAGCTCGTACGCGTACATACCAGTACGGATACGATCAACGTGGTCATCACGTAGGTCACGTAGGCCCGTTACTTCAGTATCAAGCGAACGCGTTGCGATGATACCCATTACGTAAGGAATTTTAATTGCGTAGTCAGTATTCATTGTCTCTTGGTTTGGAATACCAAAAACAGTAAATGCGGCTGGTGCTTCTTCAGTGTGCCATTCCGCTTCTACAGCAGCGAGCTTCACTTTTTGAACTTCACCAAGCTCGTAACCAGATTCATCACCTAGTACGATTACTGACAAGATCGCCGCCATACCGAAAGACGCTGCAATCGCGAAAGAGCGACGAGCAAAGGCAAGGTCACGACCTTTAAGAATGTAGTATGAGCTGATACCAAGGATGAACATTGCACCCGTTGTGTAACCAGAAGCTACTGTGTGTACGAATTTAACTTGTGCTACTGGGTTTAGTACAACTTCAGCGAAGCTCACCATTTCCATACGCATAGTTTCAAAGTTAAATTCCGCACCCACTGGGTTTTGCATCCAGCCGTTTGCTACCAAGATCCAAAGCGCAGAGAAGTTAGAGCCAAGTGCTACTAACCAAGTTACCGCTAAGTGCTGACGCTTTGACAGTCTGTCCCAACCGAAGAAGAATAGGCCAACAAAAGTAGACTCTAGGAAGAATGCAACAAGCGCTTCGATAGCTAGCGGAGCACCAAAAATGTCGCCAACATAGTGAGAATAGTAAGACCAGTTAGTACCAAACTGGAACTCCATGGTTAAGCCTGTCGCTACACCAAGAGCAAAGTTAATACCAAACAATTTACCCCAGAACTTGGTCATGTCCTTGTAAATTTGCTTGCCAGTCATTACATAAACTGACTCCATAATGGCAAGTAGAAATGCCATACCTAAAGTCAGTGGAACAAATAGGAAGTGATACATCGCTGTAAATGCAAACTGCAATCGCGACAGATCAACAACATCAATCATGGTAACTCCTTTGTGTCGGCTGAATGACACTTGTGTGATTATTCACCGCAAAAATCCATGTTAAAACAATTTATGTAATTGTTATTACAAATTGAAATTTGTAGCAAAAACGTACCGTTATAGTTAGATTATTGTTAAGCATGAGCTAATATAGCTGGCGCTAATATTACTGGTAAAATCAGTATGTTTCAAAAGGTTTATGGGAGAACCCTGCGTTGATTTGTATCAAATTTATTTGAGCAAATTAGAGTTATTTTTGTACAATTATGATTAAAATCACACCAATTATGCTTGTCTTAATAACAGCGCATGATATCTGTGACAAATGCTCAACACCGCCTCAACATCCGAATTACAACTATCTATAAAGTATTAACAAAAAATATGACAACTTATTTCATTTCCTGTTATCTAAATCAAACCTGAAATCAAAGTTTCCATTTTTGAAGCTCCCTTTTCGATCTTTTTATCGACTCGCTCAAAGAGTTGTTATTCAGTAAAAAGCAAAAAAAACCAGCGCTTATGCAACTGGGATCTTTAAAAATGAATAATTTAACGATTGGAGGGTTTATCTATTCCAAAGTGTAAATACGCTCTGTCGGTCGCGATTCGACCTCTTGGCGTCCTTTGTAGGTAACCTTGTTGAATCAAGTAAGGTTCTAACACATCTTCAATAGTGTCTCTCTCTTCACCAATCGCGGCAGCCATGTTGTCGATACCTACCGGACCACCACCAAACTTCTCCATAATCGCCAGCAGAAGCTTTCTATCCATGTAGTCGAAACCTTTAGCATCGACATCCAACATGTTTAGCGCTTTGTCAGCAACCTCCGGACAAATATGCCCGTCGCCTTTTACTTCCGCATAATCACGAACACGGCGCAGTAGACGGTTAGCAATACGTGGCGTACCACGAGCTCGGCGAGCAACTTCTAGCGCCCCTTCGGACTCCATAGAAAGACCAAGGCAATCTGCACTGCGCTGAACGATGTTTTGTAGATCTTCAACCTTGTAGTACTCAAGACGCTGAGTAATACCAAAACGGTCACGTAACGGCGATGTCAGTGAGCCAGCACGAGTGGTTGCGCCAATCAAAGTAAAAGGAGGAAGGTCAATCTTGATAGAGCGTGCCGCTGGGCCTTCACCAATCATGATATCTAATTGGTAGTCTTCCATTGCAGGGTACAACACCTCTTCAACCACAGGGCTTAAACGGTGAATCTCATCAATGAACAGGACATCATTTTCTTCGAGATTGGTCAGTAACGCCGCTAGGTCGCCTGCTTTTTCTAGAACAGGGCCTGAAGTCGTACGAATGTTGACATCCATCTCATTGGCAACAATGTTCGCCAACGTGGTTTTACCCAAGCCTGGAGGGCCAAATATCAACAGATGGTCGAGCGCCTCGTTACGCAGTTGTGCCGCTTTGATGAAAATCTCCATCTGGCCACGAACGTGATCCTGACCTTGATAGTCAGCCAGTGCTTTAGGGCGTATTGCACGATCAATGACATCTTCATCTTTGAATACTGGGTTATCCGGTGCAATAAGGCGATCGGCTTCAATCATAAATTCTGCTATTCCTAACTATGCTCTTGTTGACTCTGCGCTTCTTGACTCTGTGTAAAGGCAAAGTGAATGAGTCTATTTTGTCGAACAAGTATATTGGGTATTAAACCATCGATTTCAGAGCTTCGCGAATCAACTGTTCGCTGGTCATGCCATCTTTAGCCACTTGAGAAACCACCTTGGAAGCTTGAGTCGGCTTGTAGCCTAATGCAAGTAGCGCACTTACCGCTTCTTCTTCCGCGTCGTGAACGGTTGGCATAGAATCAATCGGAGCTGCATCTGTCGCTGGAGTAAACAAGTCACCCGCGCCCCACCCTTTCAGGCGGTCTTTCATTTCAACAACCAGACGTTCAGCGGTTTTCTTACCCACACCCGGAAGTTTAACCAGCGTCGAGATGTCTTCACGTTCAACACTTTGAACAAACTGGCTAGCCGTCATGCCTGAAAGAATGCCAAGGCCTAGCTTAGGGCCCACACCGTTCGCTTTGATCACTTCACGGAACAGCGCACGCTCTTTAACCGTGTTAAAACCATAAAGTAGCTGCGCATCTTCACGTACAACAAAGTGCGTGTAGATGATTGCCTCTTCGCCCACGTTTGGTAATTCGTAAAAACAGCTCATTGGCATTTGAACTTCATAGCCAACGCCACTCACTTCGATTAGTAATTCTGGTGGCTGTTTTTCTATTAATGTACCGCGTAGACGTCCGATCACAATTCACTCTCTTGATGGAATATAATTTGAGGGACAGAATATAAAAGAACTGGATGCTTATCCAGTTCTTTGTGTTTATTAGGATGATTTATTTAAGCTTGCTTAGCTTGGGAAACCACGCTGTTTAAGCTTTCGACCAGTTCTTTTACTGAGGTGACATGCCCGGTCAGTTCAGAACCATAATTAGCGACTAAACTTGACACGGATTTGGTTTCTGCAACGCTCTGCGCCACTTCTGAACTGGCGAGATCGAGTTCTTTCAATGAGCTCATCTGCATCGCCATAATATTGGTGAGCTGATTAACATCGGTCGAGATGGTTTGCACCTCAGAGATAATGCCGTTCATTTCATTGGCCGTAGTTTCAATGATGGCTCTGCCATGCTCCACTTCTTCTTTACTTCGGTCTAATAAGGTTCGAATTTCTATCGCGGAATGGCTGCTTTTCGCCGATAGCTCTCTCACTTGGTCTGCAACTACCGCAAAACCTCGTCCTTGCTCACCGGCACGAGCCGCTTCTATAGCTGCATTGAGTGCTAATAGGTTGGTTTGCTCGGCAACCGAGGTAATCAAATCAGCGACTTTCATGATTTCTTGATTACTTTGAATGATCTGGCTGATTGCACTGGTTGAGGCTTCTAGTGATTCTGAGCTCTTTTGCGCTTTCATTCCGACCGCTTCGCTGCGCTCTTTTAGCTCACCCACAAATGAATTAGATTCTTCGATGCCTTGAGTCATTTGATGCAGTTGTTGGCTCATCTGTTCTGCTGCACTCGCCTGAGATTCGCAATTGATGTTCAACACTTCAACTTGAGCATGCAGGTCTTGAGACTGCTGATCTAAATGGACAGATACGCCCTGTAAGCTTTCAGAGTTTGAGTTAGCTTGGTCTAGGACAATAGAAAGTCGACCTTCACTTTGCGTCGCTTGATTGGCAATCTGTTGGCTTTCCGAGATCGCATCTTCTGCCATTTCAATCGCCACCTCTTTTTGCTTAGCGGTAAACGCTTGAGCAATGCAAATCACCACCATCGGCATGATCACACCAGACCACGTTTCAACCACTACCGCTTCCGGAGTAAGTACTAACTGCGGAAATTCAAAGCCATCAAGATGAGCTGAAGTCATCACCAAAGAAACGCCAATCACTAACCCACTCCATACAAGGGCGACAATTCGAGTTCCCGACAAGAAAAAAGCGACCACTAACAACGGCACCCAATAAGCCTGTGTTGACGCCACCACACCACCGCTTTGGTAGATGATGTTCAAAGCGTGTACTGCCATCCCGACAAAACCAAAGTTAAGTGCAAGGCTGGGTTTACTGGTAACACGCAACAGCAGTGCGGAGATCAGTTCAAACACGATAAGGAATACAGATGTGGTGATCAGAAGTTGCTCTTCGTGCTTTGTCCATTTAATTAAGCTGTAGACACCCACAAAGAAGGCGATAAAGGTAAAGAGTAATAAGATATCGGCTTGTCTGACTTGGTTGTTACTCCACCCATTACTTTTGGGTAAAAACAACGCGCGCCACAGCTTGATAGGGTTCATCAGTGATCATCCTTGATTAACTTGTTAGACCTCTGACCAATGTTAATAACATGTTAAATGATGCGCAATGTTATTATTTGGTTTGTGTTCGAAAGATCTCATTTCATCAAGGATTTAGGGGCGTATTGTTTTGAACTGAGCCAAACGAGGCGTAAGGCTCATGTAATGCAAGCTATTAGAAAATAGAGGGATGGGATTAACGGTAGCGCCCTTTTCTCGCGCCTGTCGCTTTACCAGCAAGAGCTACCAAGGTTTTATTGGTGTTGGCGTGAGTGATCGCTACGCCTAGAGCATCGGCAGCATCGGCCTGTGGTTTAGCGGGTAACTTAAGCATGCTCATCACCATGTTCTGAACCATCGACTTATCTGCACCACCATTGCCTGTCACCGCTTGTTTGATTAAACGAGCCGCGTATTCATGAACAGGCAAATCCGCATTTACAGCCGCTACGATCGCGCTGCCCCTAGCTTGCCCAAGCTTAAGCGCTGAGTCTGCATTCTTAGCCATGAAGACCTGCTCTATCGCAAACACATCCGGTTGGAACTGAGTAATAATTTCGCTCACACCTGCATAGATCTGCTTGAGTCGACCCGGCAACTCTTTTTCTGAGGTGCGAATGCAACCACTCCCTAAGTAATATAGGTGGCGGCCATTTTGACGAATAACACCGTAACCGGTAATGCGTGAGCCAGGGTCAATCCCTAAGATAATAGACATAACTTCAAATACTGATTATTTATACATGCTTTATGAGCTTAGTATATCGAACGCAAAAAAAAATGCCCGTCAAATTAACGGGCATTTTATTGTTCTACTACAAAATTTAGCTCTATCGAAAACTCAAAGCTTCAGTAGAAAGTTAGGCTAATCGCTTGATTAGTCTTCTTTCTTCGCTAGTTTAACTGCGATTGCTAGCTCTTCCAGTGATGCTGGGTTCGCTAGGCTTGGCGCGTCTGTCAGTAGACATGCTGCAGCTGTTGTTTTCGGAAATGCGATAACGTCACGGATGTTCTCAGTACCACAAAGCAGCATTGCTAGACGGTCAAGACCGAATGCTAGACCAGCGTGCGGTGGCGTGCCGTACTTAAGCGCTTCAAGTAGGAAGCCGAACTTCTCTTGTTGCTCTTGTGCTTCGATACCTAGGATACCAAATACCGCTGTTTGCATTTCTGCGTTGTGGATACGTACAGAACCGCCGCCTACTTCGTAGCCGTTGATTACCATGTCGTATGCATCAGAATTTGCTGCTGCTGGGTTCGCTTTTAGCTCTTCCGCGTTCACACCTAGTGGTGATGTGAATGGGTGGTGCATTGCGTGTAGGTTACCTTCGCCGTCTTCTTCGAACATTGGGAAGTCAACAACCCACAGTGGAGCCCATGCAGATGTGTCTGTTAGCTCTAGATCCGTACCTAGTTTAAGACGAAGTGCGCCCATTGCTTCAGCAACGATGCCCGCTTTGTCTGCGCCGAACAGAATGATATCGCCAGATTCAGCTTGAGTACGATCTAGAATACCGTTGATTACGTCTTCGCTTAGGAATTTAGCAACTGGAGATTGAATACCTTCCATGCCTGCAGCACGGTCGTTAACCTTCATCCAAGCTAGGCCTTTCGCGCCGTAGATGTTTACGTGTTCAGCGTAGCCGTCGATTTGCTTACGAGTTAGCTTAGCACCACCTGGAACACGGATAACTGCTACGCGACCTTTTTCGTCGTTAGCTGGGCCAGAGAATACCTTGAATTCAACATCTTTAACCAAGTCAGCAACGTCCACTAGCTCTAGTGGGTTACGTAGATCTGGCTTATCAGAACCGAAACGACGAATCGCTTCAGAGAAAGGCATTACTGGGAATTGACCTAGTTCAACATCTAGAAGTTCTTTCCACATATCGTGAACAAGCTTCTCAGTCACGTTACGTACTTCTTGAGAAGTCATGAAAGATGTTTCGATATCGATTTGAGTAAATTCAGGCTGACGGTCAGCACGTAAATCTTCATCACGGAAACATTTAACGATTTGGTAGTAACGGTCAAAACCAGACATCATCAGCAGTTGCTTGAACAACTGAGGAGATTGAGGAAGTGCGTAGAAGCTGCCTTTGTGAACACGGCTTGGTACTAGGTAGTCACGAGCACCTTCTGGTGTCGCTTTCGTTAGTACTGGTGTTTCGATGTCTAGGAATAGGTTCTCATCAAGGAAACGACGAACGAAGCTAGAAGCACGTGCACGAAGCTTGATACGGTCGCTCATTTCTGGACGACGAAGATCGATGTAACGGTACTTAAGACGCTGTTCTTCAGAGTTCGTTTGGTTGAAGTCTAGTGGAAGCGCTTCTGAACGGTTGATGATCTCTAGACCAGTCGCGTAAAGCTCTACTTCACCAGTAGCCATGTCTTTATTTACTTGGCTATCAGGACGAACACGTACTTCACCAGTAAATTTGATACAGAATTCATTACGCAGTTGGTTAGCGATCGGGAAGATATCTTTCATATCTGGATCGACAACAACCTGAACGATGCCTTCACGATCACGCATATCAATAAAGATAAGACCGCCTAAATCACGGCGACGGTTTACCCAGCCGCACAATTCTACAGTTTGTCCCGCCAGGGACTTGTTCAGGTTACCACAGTAATGGGTACGCATAATGAATTTCCCAATCTCTTAATAATTTACTAATTTCCAGGCTGTCAGTGGTCATTCCACACAACAGAGCAAAGGAACATTTATACGCGGAAACTCGCTTAAAATCGACCTTCCACATTCGAATTTATTGTGTTTTATCTGGCTTTGCTGCTTTTTAGCCCATCAAGTGCGCAAAGATTCATCAAAACCGAAAAAATTGCGATAATTATATCTCGAAAGTACCTTAATCAGCAAAACTCTCGTACAGTAGATTTTCATTTCGATTAAAAGCAGTAATGTGATGACCAATGGTGCAAAAACGATGGACACTTTACCTCTAAGACTTGGATTAACCATGTGGTCTCATTCTGAGTGGCAAAGTCAGTTCTACGGAAAAGGAACAAAGCCTGCTGAACGCTTAGAGAAGTACGCGCAAGTTTTTCATACCGTTGAGGGCAACACGACCTTTTACGCGACGCCAAGTATGTCGACAGTTCATAACTGGAAAGCCGCCAGTCATGATGATTTCAAGTTCACTTTCAAGCTACCTAAATTCATCACCCACCAGCAACAACTCAGGCACTGCCAAGCAGAACTCAAAGAGTTCTTAATGACTATGTCGCCACTGCATGATCGCATTGGTCAATGGACGATTCAGCTACCACACAGTTTTGAACCCAGCATGCTGCCTGCCCTACAAAAGTTTTGTACCTTGTTCCCAAAAGATATGCAGCTTGGCGTCGAAGTTCGCCACTTGGGGTTCTTTGATAAAGGCGATGCGGAAAAGCGCTTCAATCAATGGCTGGTAGAGGAAGGCATCAATCGCATCATTATGGACAGCCGCCCCGTTTTTTCTGCGCCACCAACCACAGAAGCGGTGATCGATGCACACCAGAAAAAACCCCGTGTTCCTGTTCATGCCATTGCGACCGCCAATAACCCAATGATTCGATTTATTGGCCACCCAGACCAAGAACCTAATATTGAGTTTTTTAAGCCTTGGTTTGCCAAAATCCCAAACTGGCTTAATGAAGGCAAGCAGCCCTATTTAATGATCCACACCCCAGACAATAACCACGCACCTGAACTTGCGATTGCTATTTATAAGAGGCTACAAAAGCAAGTGTCTGAAAGTACATCATTATTATTACCTGATCTGGCTCAGTTTCCGGCTCAGAAAGGCAATAATCAAATCTCGATGTTTTAACCCATCACCTATCAGCAACTTCGAACCTTGAGCTAAATCTCAGTTTTCGTGACAGTGGCGCTTTTTTTACGTAAAATACGTCCCCTTTTATTTGGTATGAATTTTGTGCCAATTACGCTGACTGTCGAGAGAAAATGCTATGAGCAACACAGACAATATCTTTTCCGCTCCTATTGATAAAATTGGAGACTTCACCTTTGATGCAAGGGTTGCTGAAGTATTTCCGGATATGATTCAACGTTCGGTGCCTGGCTATAGCAATATCATCTCTGCAATCGGCATGCTGGCTGAGCGCTTTGTAAAGCCACACTCAAATATTTACGACCTTGGCTGCTCGCTTGGTGCTGCGACACTTTCTATGCGTCGTCACATTCAGCAAGAAGGCTGCACGATTTTCGCGATCGATAATTCAGAAGCCATGGTTGAGCGCTGCAAATTGCACGTTAATGCTTACCGCAGTGACACACCGGTAGAAGTGATTGAAGCCGACATCCGTGAAGTGGAAATCAAAGACGCTTCTGTTGTGGTGCTTAACTTTACGCTGCAATTTCTTTCTCCAGACGATCGATACGCTCTGCTTGAGAAAATTCATGCTGGCCTGCGCCCAGGCGGGATCTTAATCCTGTCAGAAAAATACGTATTCGAAGATGAAAGCTCAAATGAACTGCTTATCGACCTGCACCATGATTTCAAACGTGCTAACGGGTACAGCGAGCTAGAAGTAAGTCAGAAACGTAGCGCAATTGAAAACGTGATGCGCCCGGATTCGATCCCTGTTCACAGAGAGCGATTTGATAAGATTGGCTTCTCAAGCAGCGAAGTCTGGTTCCAATGTTTCAACTTTGGTTCAATGTTCGCGATAAAGTAAACATTTTAGATTACGTAACCGTCGCGACACCGTTAGCACGTACTAAAATGTCATCCTCAAGAGCGAGGAACAAACGAATTGGGGATCTCTTATCAAACACGATAAACGAGATTCCCTAGCATGTTTGTCCACACTCTTAATGGAGTGACAAATTTAATTTCTACACCACCAACTCAGTGAAAACCTATGTTTAATTTTGCCAATTTTTATCAACTTATTGCCCAAGATACTCGCCTTCAGCCGTGGCTAAATGTCCTGCCACAGCAACTGACCGATTGGCAAAATGCAGAGCACGGTGACTTTGACCGCTGGCTACGTGCACTAAACAAGATTCCACAAGACGTGCCAGATCAAGTTGACCTGAAAAATTCAGTGACGATTGGTAGTTCTACGCCATACCACACAGGCGAACTGAAAAAGCTAGAAAGCTTATTGAAGACTTTCCACCCGTGGAGAAAAGGTCCTTATACGGTTCACGACATCCATATCGATACAGAGTGGCGCAGTGACTGGAAATGGGATCGTGTGCTTCCACATATATCTCCATTAAAAAACCGTTCGGTTCTCGATGTAGGTTGTGGCAATGGTTACCACATGTGGCGCATGCTGGGTGAAGGTGCTCGCTTAACGGTTGGTATCGATCCTTCCCACCTATTCTTGGTTCAGTTTGAAGCAATTCGTAAGTTGATGGGCGATGACCAACGAGCTCACCTATTACCTCTAGGTATTGAGCAGCTCCCAAAGCTAGAAGCCTACGACACGGTATTCAGCATGGGCGTGCTTTACCATCGTCGTTCACCACTGGACCACTTGATTCAACTGAAAGACCAATTGGTGTCTGGCGGTGAACTGGTTCTTGAAACCTTGGTGATTGAAGGCGATGAGAACGCAGTATTAGTTCCGGTTGACCGTTACGCGCAAATGAGAAACGTCTACTTCTTCCCTTCAGCTCGCGCACTGAAACGCTGGCTAGAACAAGTTGGTTTTGAAGACGTACGAATCGTTGACGAAAATGTCACGACAATTGGTGAACAACGCACCACAGAATGGATGACACACAACTCTCTTCCAGATTACCTCGATCCGAACGATCCAAGTAAAACGGTTGAAGGTCACCCTGCACCGAGACGTGCGATTCTGGTAGCAACAAAGCCATAGATTTACTGCCCACAAAGCAGTGGCATATTGAGTAAATAAAGCACAAGCCTATTAAGGCAGCAAAACAATTGCTTGCATGGTCAAAAAGCCACTGTTAATTTCGCGGTGAACCTTGCTTCCTTAGCTTAAGAATTGAACAAAAATTGACTTGTGTTTAATAAGTGAGCTATTCCAAATAGCAATAATTGGCGTAGCGCTCACATTGCGATTCAATATGACCAGACTCTTACAATAGGATGCTTCACGCATCCTTTTTTGTGGGCTAAACTTCTAAATAGTCTGAACTATTCTCTAATTCTCAAAGGTTTTTTTATGTTTAAGCGATTATCGCCTATTGTGGCGGTTGGTTTGCTCTCTGGTTGTACTCTTACAAATGGTGCTACCTACCACCAAGAAACTCTCGACGCTATTTCCCGCTCAGAGACAAACATCGCAAATAAGGTTCAAAATCTTGAACTGCAACTAAGCAATCAAAGTGACTATATTGAAAGCTTAGAAGAAGAAATTACTACCCTTTCTAGTCAATTAGATACCCATCTAACGAGCATGGAACACAAGGTTATTGAAGAGCTAGAGGAAGAGGAACCGGTCGCTATTGCCGTTGCTCCTATCGCTCCTATATCACAACCGACTATCCTTGGCGGCATCGAAAAAGTGTTTATCGACTCTATCAAGCAAAGCTTTGATGCTCGTGTTGATACAGGTGCAACCACCTCTTCTTTAAACGCTGTCGATATCAAAGAATTCGAACGTAACGGCAAGAACTGGGTTAAATTTCACCTAGACGACAAAGCCCAAGCTAAAGAAGACCAGAAATGGATTGAAGCGCCTGTTGTACGTTATGTAAAAATCCGTCAATCAACCAATGATCAAGCAGAACGTCGAGCTGTGATCGAATTATGGGTGAAAGTTGGAAAAATCCATGAAAAAGCGCAATTTACATTGGCGGATCGCTCTCAAATGAGTCACCCTGTGTTACTAGGGCGCGAATTTATCAAAGACATAGCGCTAGTAGATGTAAGTAAAAAGTACGTACAAACGGAAGTTAAATAACAATAGTAGGGTAAGCTATGACGTCAAGAATTCCATTTTATATCTCTATATTCCTGCTTATTGTGGCAGGTATAACACTGAGTATGTTCAGACATACGACCTACGGTGTACCTTGGACTCCAGGGGAAACCAGACAGGTTTGGGACGTTGAAGCTCGCATCGAGTTCAACGCAGTAGGCAAAGAAGCAAAAGTTTCCTTAGCGGCTCCTCATACTCAGTCTAACTACACACTTATCGGCGAATCGGCTTCATCGCCGGGTTACGGTATCTCTTACTTGAATACCGAATCAGGTCGCCGCGCAGAGTGGTCTATTCGATACGCAGATGGCCCTCAAACCATCTACTACAAAACACAATTCCTAGTCGACAACCAAGCAAAAGTTGATGCTATCGCACCAGAAGGTGAAGTCTCGCAACCAAGCTTCGACGGCCCTGAAGAAGCGGCTTCTCTTGCATTGATTGATAGAGCGACAAAACGTTCTGCAGACAATATCACTTTTACCCGTGAGCTCATCAAAACACTTAATGATCCAGACAGCCAAAACTCAGCGCTGATTCTGAACAACATGACCAAAGTGGAAGCGACACACAAGCTACTTTCAGCGGCGAAAATACACAACAAAGTGGTTGGTGTTATCGAGCTAGAAGATGGTCGTCGTCGTCAGTCGATTCAAAACATGATTCAGATCTGGGATAACGACGAGTGGGTTCTATTCTCTCCTGAATCAAGCGAACAACAAGTCCAACCAAACCTACTCATCTGGGACGAATCAAACGTTTCTCTACTGGATGTTGTTGGCGGTCAGAACAGTAAAGTTCACTTCTCTATGATTGCTCAAGAGGTTTCACCAACGGAAGCAACCAATAGTAAAGTCTCTGCTGATCAACTGTTAAACCTTTCAATTCACAGCCTACCGTTAGAAGAGCAAGCGATGTTTAAAACCATCATGCTGATTCCTATCGGTGCTCTGATTGTTGTGTTCCTACGTGTCATCATCGGCCTGAAAACGTCTGGTACGTTCATGCCAGTACTGATTGCGGTAGCCTTTGTACAAACACAACTGGTAACGGGTATTGTTGGCTTCCTGCTTATTGTAGGTACGGGTCTGATTATTCGAAGTTACTTGTCCAAACTCAACTTGCTCTTGGTAGCCAGGATATCCGCCGTAATCATCACGGTAATCATGATTATCTCTGTGTTTACTGTAGTCGCGTTTAAAGTGGGTCTGACTGAAGGTCTATCTATTACGTTCTTCCCTATGATTATCCTATCTTGGACTATCGAACGTATGTCTATCCTATGGGAAGAAGAAGGCGCGAAAGAAGTAATGCTGCAAGGTGGTGGTTCTCTATTCACTGCGGTTCTTGTTTACTTAGGCATGACTAACCCGTTCATTCAGCACTTAACGTTTAACTTTATTGGTTTACAACTTGTTATTCTAGCGACCATCTTGCTACTAGGTAACTACACAGGATACCGTCTAACCGAGCTTCGTCGCTTTAAACCGCTAGCGGAGGACTAAGTTATGTTTGATCAGTTTACTTCACCGTTTAGGTTGAAAGACAAAGGCATAATGGGAATGAACAAGCGTAACCATAGTTATATTGGTCGCTACAATGATCGTTCCAAGTATCCACTCGTTGATGACAAGCTTAAGACGAAGATCATTGCTGAACAGGCTGGTGCTACTGTACCAAAACTGATTGGCGTGATTGGTCATCAAGCTGAAGTAAAAACAATCCACAAGATGGTAAAAGAGTGGCCGGGTTTCGTAATCAAGCCAGCTCAAGGCAGTGGTGGTAAAGGTATCCTTGTTGTGACTTCTCACAAGGACGGCGTTTACACCAAGCCATCGGGTTCGACTATCAATGAAGAAGACGTAGAGCGCCACATCAGTAACGCTCTCGCGGGTCTTTTCTCACTCGGTGGTAAGAACGATGTTGCTGTAGTTGAAAACCTCATCAAGTTTGACGAGTGTTTTGACGGCTTCAGTTACGAGGGTGTACCAGATGTACGAATCATTGTATTCAAGGGCTACCCTGTAATGGCGATGATGCGTCTATCGACTTCGGCTTCTGATGGTAAAGCTAACTTGCACCAAGGTGCTGTGGGCGTAGGTATTTGTATCGCTACGGGTAAAGCCGTTCGTGCGGTTCAATTTGACCACCCAGTGACTCACCACCCAGATACGGGTAAAGAGTTGGCGCTACTACAAGTACCCCATTGGGAAAAGCTGCTGACACTTGCATCAAGTGCTTGGGAAATGACAGGCCTTGGTTACATGGGTACGGACATGGTTTTAGACCAAGAAGAAGGCCCGATGGTACTGGAGCTAAACGCTCGCCCTGGATTAGCAATACAGATTGCAAACGGCGCAGGTTTATTACCTCGCTTGCATCATATTGAAAACCTGGGCACACCGGCTGAATACCCAAAACCAGCAGAGCGCGTTGCCTACGCTGCTAAGCAATTTGGTGTTCACGGTAGCGAAATTGTTCAAAACTAAGCTCATCTAAATCAAAGCGAAACGACTCAGTTATTGATACTGAATCTAGCTCGATAAAAAGGCCGCATAACTCTGAGAGTTACGCGGCTTTTTAATGCCAGCCGTCTTCACCGAGCTAATATGATTAAGCCTCTGTTACTTCACACTCAGGCTCACGAATAGGATCAATACGCACAGCCGCCACCTTAAATTCAGGGATCTTCGCGTGTGGATCAGTCGCTGTGGTAGTCAAACGGTTAACTGGTGATTCAACAAAATGGAATGGAATAAATACCACACCCTTTTGCATTCGTTTAGTCACAAAGGCCGCGATTTCGATTTCACCACGACGTGTTGAGACCTTAAGCATCTGACCATTCGAGATACCTAGCGCTTCAGCATCATGAACACTCACCATGGCACGCGGCCCTGCTAAGTTATCCAACCCTTTTGTTTTACGTGTCATGGTTCCGGTGTGGAACTGTTCTAGAATACGGCCTGTCGTTAATACTAACGGGTATTCCGCATCCGGTAGCTCAGCAGCGTATCTAAACGGAATCGCCTCCATTTGACCACGCCCACGCGTAAATTGGGTCTGGTGCATGATACGTGTGCCATCAGGGTTGTTCTTATTACTTGGCCATTGCACGCCGTTCACCGTAATGTTCTCCCAACGTAAACCACCATACTGTGGCGTGACACGCGCTATCTCATTGGTGATATCAGCAACCGAGTCATATTCCCAATTGCCGCCCATCGCATTAGCCAACATTTGGATAATCACCCAATCTTCTTTCGCTTCACCTGGAGGCAATACCGCCGGGTTAATACGCTGAACACGACGCTCGGTATTAGTAAAATGACCAGACTTCTCAGCAAACGAGCAAGACGGTAGCACCACATCGGCATATTGAGCGGTTTCGGTTAAGAAAATATCTTGAACCACGAGGAAATCTAACGCTTCAAGACCTTCAATCACATGCGCTTGGTTCGGATCACTCAGCACTGGGTTCTCGCCCATTACGTACAGACCACGAACATCTCGATGACACGCTCCATCAATAATTTCGGTCAACGTTAAGCCTGTTTCAGCCGGTAGGTCAGAAACACCCCACTCCATCGCGAATTTTTGACGAACCATTGGGTTGTACACTTTCTGATAACCCGGAAGGTTATTTGGCAATGCGCCCATGTCACACGCACCCTGAACATTGGATTGACCACGTAATGGGTTGATACCGCCGCCTTCAATTCCGATATTGCCACACAAGAGCTGTAGGTTAGCGATTGATCGAACGTTATCGTGACCAGTGGTATGTTGCGTAATGCCCATCGAGTAGTACACCGCTGTACGCTCTGCTGTACCAATCAATCGCGCCATTGCGAAGATGTCTTCCGCTTTAACGCCAGTTACCAGCTCCACTTTGTCTAGTGAATAACTTGGTGACATTACCTCTTGAAGCAAGGTATCAAAGCCATCCACACGGTCTTCGATATACTCTTGGTCGTACCAACCGTGTTTGATGATTTGCTGCATCACACCATTGATCAACATTACATCAGTACCCGGTCGGTGCGCTAAATAAAGTTCAGCATGGTCAGCAATATCGATTCGTTTTGGATCGGCAACGATCAATCTCGCTCCACCATGTCTCACAGCTTGCTTGATATGCGAGCCAATAATTGGGTGTGCTGACGTGGTGTCGGAGCCAATAATAAAGATCACATCTGAGTGCTTGATGCTTGGAATATCATTGGTCATCGCCCCGCTACCTAGCGAAGCCTCTAAACCAGTAACAGTAGATGCGTGACAAAGGCGCGCACAGTGATCGACGTTATTGGTACCGAGTTCACGACGTATGAATTTTTGGAAGGCATAGTTATCTTCATTGGTGGTTTTCGCCGACGAGAACCCCGCTAAAGCGTTACTGCCAAAGCCTTGCTTAATCGCAGTAAACTTCTCGGCAATAAGCTTAACTGCCTCATCCCAACTTGCAGGTTGCAACCAGCCATCTTTACGAATTAATGGTGTGGTTAAACGCGCATCGCTGCCCACAAAATCGAAGCCAAATCGTCCCTTAACACACAACATGCCTTCATTAACCGGAGAGTCTCCGCCTTCGATATAGCGGATTTTGTTTTTCTGCTCATCGATATGCATGGTTAGCTTGCAGCCGACACCGCAATAGGTGCAGATGGTATCGACTTTCTTGAGTACGTCTGTGTCTCCCTGCTTTCTGTCGCGAGCATCCACCATTGCACCGGTTGGACACGCCTGAATACACGATCCACATTGAACGCAGTTTGAGTCGCCCATTAAGGTCTTGTCCGCCCCAAAGTTAGGGCGACATTCGGGTCTTGATGCAGGTTTGCCATCGGATTGGTTCATGAAGCTTAGAACGCCATGAACATTCTGTTCGCGACAGGCTTGGATACACTGGCCACAACTGATACAGCGGTTGGCGTCAAAGATAATGAACTCAGAACTGTCATCGACCGAAAATTTTTGTCTTGTTAACCCGACCTTCGCTTCTTCAGCACGAATCGCCTGCCAACTCTCATTCGAAGCCACATCGATTTTGTATTCAGGATGGGTTTGCGTTGCTTTGTATTCAGTCGAGTAGTCTCGTAGGTCGCAATCTGTATTAGCTTGGCAGCCACACTCTAGACATCTTGCAGCTTCAGCGATTGCATCGGCATTATCAAACCCTGTTTCTACTTCATCGAAGCTTTGTTCACGCTGTTCGGGCGTTAGCTCAGGCATGATCTTGCGCGCCATGCGTTGTATAGATTTGTATTGCTCAGGATCCACCGCTTTGAGCTGTTTGTGCTTTCTTGAGTTAAACGGTTTAGCCGGAATATTTTCCATATCACCATGGAAGAAGCGATCGATCGCTTGTGCAGCAATACGCCCATCCCCCACCGCTTCGACTGCGGTTGCAGGGCCGCGTCGGAAATCACCAATACTGAAAATATTTCCGGTTCCGGTATGCATGGTTTGTGGATCAGCATCTGCGGTATTCCAACGAGTAAGAGGAATATCAATCGCTTCATTGTCCATAAAGCTCAGATCAGGCTTTTGCGACACGGCAGCAATAACCGTATCAAACGCTTCAACAAAGAACTCGCCAGTTGGTTTAGGGCTGCGGCGGCCTGAAGCATCAGCAGGACCCAAAGCCATTCGTTCTAATCGTATTTCTGATACATGACCATTTTCATCGGCTATGTTTTCTGCAGGGTTGGTTAAGAAGTGGAACTTCACACCCTCATGTTCAGCTTCTTCGATTTCGTAATCTTCTGCTGGCATCTCATCTCGAGTACGACGATAAATCAGCGTAGTATCCGCGCCATCACGAACTGCGGTTCGAGCACAGTCAATCGCTGTATTACCGCCACCGATCACGGCAACCTTTTTACCAGTGACGTACTGCTGGTCGGTCACGTAATCTTTCAGATAATCGACACCCAAATAACAACCTCCGAGTTCGCTACCCGGGTAATTCATCTCGACCGCTTGCGATGCACCAACGGCTAAACAAACCGCATCAAAATCGTTACTTAAATCAGACAGTGTAAAATCAACACCGAGTTTTTTACCGCACTCAACCACCATTCCGTTGCGACACATCAACTCGATTTCTTTATCTAGAATCGACTTAGGTAAGCGATATTCAGGGATACCGTAACGCAGCCAACCACCCGCTTGCGGCATCGACTCATAGACACTGACATCATAGCCTTCGTTAGATAGGTAATAACCCGCCGTAAGCCCACCGGGGCCACTACCGACAATTGCAATACTCTTGCCTTTATTCGGTTTCTTAGCTGGCATGTAGCTCTCTTGAGCCGCTAAATCCGCGTCGGCAGCGTGTCGTTTGAGTTGGCGAATCGCGATGGATTCATCAACCAAGTTACGACGACATTCGGTTTCACAGAAAGCAGGACACACACGACCAATTGAAAGCGGCATTGGTAATGTCTTTTTGATCACCTCAATCGCTTTGATGTGACCATTTTGAGCAATATGGTGCAGGTAAGATTGGATGTCGACCCCAGCAGGACAGGCTGTTTGGCATGGCGCCTCACAGTCAGCGTAGTGATCGGTCATAATGCGATTCAACGCTTCTTGTCGATGATTCGTTAACTGTTTTGACTGAGTGGTAATATTCAACCCATTAGACACTTCAAGCTCACAAGAGCGAGTAACACCAACGCCATCAACTTCAACGACACACAAATCACACGGCACTTTATCCGCTGTTTTGTTCAAACCACATAAAGATGGGATTTCCAAACCACATGTTTTTGCCGCTTCAAGAACGGTTTGTCCTTGCTCGACGATTCGATATTTCCCATCAATCACGATTTGAATCATACCTAAGTCCTACCTTTACCTTTCGCACACGCGAGTTATCAATAATTAAAATTTAAGTAATACAATATTATTAATATTATTAAATCTATGTCATTACCATACATTATTTGTGGTTTTGTGCGTGTGACCTCAAACAAGTTCCATTGATAATAACCATAAGGCATGAGTGGTCTATCAGTATCGACGAGAGAATTAGGCGGAAGGTGTTCTGCTGTAGAAATAAGGAATAAGAAATTAGATTCAAGGTACAAAAAAGCCCCTAATGATTAGGGGCTTTGTACAAATATCATTGAGTCGCTTTCGAGCTTATAACTCAGTTATCAAGCTTATTGCTCGGCTATCAAGGCTATGACTCGGCTATCAAGGTTATTGCTCAGCTTCTTCAATAAGCTCTTGAACTGGGGATGCCGGTTTGTTTTGAGCAAAACCGCGCAGGCCAACAACATGTACGTGCTCGTGATCTTTAAAGACCTTACGAACCAGTTTGTAGGTTGTGCCTTTCTCAGGGCTAATGTTCTCTGGTGCTGCAATCAAAAGTTGCATACCTAAACGGTCACACAGTTCGAACAAGGTAGAGATAGATTTCGCATCCAGACGAGCTGCTTCATCAAGGAACAACAAACGACATGGAACGATGTCTTTGCTACGAAGTCGACGAGACTCTTCTTCCCAGCTCTGAACAACCATCAGTAGGATAGACTGACCAGTACCGATCGCTTCACCCGTAGACAGTGCGCCCGATTCCGCTTGTAACCAACCGTCTGAACCACGGTTAACTTCAACACTTAATTCTAGGTAGTTGCGGTAATCCAGTAGCTCTTCACCTAGAACTTGTGGAGAACGTTGACCCATATCGATATGTGGGTTAACACGTTGGAACAACTTCGCCATCGCTTCTGAGAAGGTAAAGCGTGTTGATTCAAACAAGTCTTTGTGTTGCTCTTGCTGAGTCGCTAGCCCTGATAGCAAGATCTCGTGGCTTTCACGAATCTTAACGTTCAGACGTACGCCCTTAACCTGACCAAAGTAGATGTTCGACAGCCCTTGGTTCAGCATTCGAATACGGTTCTGCTCGCGCTGAATCGTTTTCTTGATGATGCTTGCTACCGACTCAGAGCTGATCGCCAAGCGGTTTTCACGCTGCGTCAGTTCTTCTGTTAATCGAGCGAGCTCAACTTCCATCTCTTCAATTGCTTCAACCGGATCATCCGTATGAATGATGTCTTGGCGAATACGCTCGCGAAGGTGTTGGTAAACCGCAATATAGAACAGAACCTTACGCTCTGGATGTGCGTTGTCTTCAGATAGACGCAGCGAATCACGTAGGTCGTCATTGTCAGCTACAGCTAGACGTAGCGCACCCAGTGATTTATCCGACATAGAGCGAAGCTCGCCCGCCGTTAGGTAAGCCAGTTCACGCTTGTGCAAACGACGTTCAACATCATTTTCACGAGCTAAGCGAAGTACTGAACACCAGCCTGCTTTTGCTGCAACAACGAAAGTACGAAGTTCTGTGTACTCTTTCTGAACTTTCTTAAGACGCTTAGCTAGGGCTTTCATCTCAAGTTCTGTTGACGTAATCGTACGCTCGTATTCGCTCTTACGGCTGCGAGATGTGTGCAGACGCTCTTGAAGCTCGTCACGACGACGTACAGCACGCTCTTCAGCGCCTTCATCAGCGTTTACGCCAAACTCTTGTAGCTCTTGTTTGAACTCTTGAACCGTTTCTTGCTTCGCTTGATGTGAGCTCTTCAGTGCCGCCAATACTTGGTTGTATTGGTTCATCTGTTCGCGAGCTTGCTTCAAACCATCGCGGCCTTTGGTTCTTGCTTGTTCAGCTTGAACCAGTTTCGCTTTTAATTGCTCGCTCAGTTCACTGCTCTTGTTAAGCAAATCAACAGAATCTGCGTAAGCAAAGTAGTGACGACGCTCAATCAGATCAGACAGTGCGAACACTTTGCCTTTTAGCGTTTGTAGCGCGTTATCAGATTGACGATATTCGGCTTCCAAAGCTTCGAACTGCTCTGGGTCAGCGTCTAGTGCAGATACGATCTGTTCTAGAGAAGCAAGCGCCTTGCCGTGCGTATTCAAGTAAGACTTAGCTTCACTCAGACGTTCTAGTTGTGCTTCTAATTCAGCTAAGCGCTCAGCCAATGTTTCGTCTTCTAAAATACGAACCATTGGAGCTAATTTATCTAGCGCACCGAGTGCCTGCTTGCTTTGTAGAAGCTGGCTACGTTGCTGCTGCTCTTTAGAGTTAAGCTCAGCCAGAGAACGAACAATTTGATTACGCTTATCACGAATCGCAGCAAGTGCTTGTTCTGGGTCTGCGTTAAACGCAACGTGCAGGTGCTTCGCAACAAAGCTGTTGAATGCTTGATATAGACGATTCAGCTTTTGAGAGTCAAACGCGGCTTTCGCGTGGTTCTCAACAACAACGTCACGCTCTTCGCGCAATTTCTCTAGACGTTGTTCACGAGCCGCACGGCCAAACAGTGGGATCTCAGGGAAACGTGAGTAACGCATTTGGCGATCGTTCAGCTGAACACATACTGCGCCTTCAAGCTCATCGGCATTAAATGAACTGTCATCAAACGCGTCGACATCGCCTTCTAGGATGTAAAGGTCTTCTGGACAATCATCAAGATCCACCAGCTTCTCTTTAATACCATCAAGATCAGAAACCACAATTGCGTGACGAGCTGGGCCGTACATCGCACTGAAGTACGGCGCATCACCAATCGTGATGTCATCGTAGATCTCAGAAAGCAACACGCCACCAAGCGTATCCGCCAGACCTTTCAAACGAGGATCGTTAGAGCCACCTGGCGAAGCTAAACGCTCAATCTCTTGCTCAAGTTCAGCTCGGCGCGTAGCCAACTGATCTTTTGCTACCGCTTGAGATTTCTCATCTTCAAGCACTTGCTGCATTTGAGTCATCACCGCTTGGCTATCTTCTAGCTCAGCGTCGGTTTGATCTCTTAATGCTTCAAGCGCATCGTTTGCCGTGATCCACGCTGGAGCAATGGACTCAAGCTTTTGAATCTCTTGGTCGTGGTTTTGTTGCACACGACGTTGCTCACTCTTCGCTTCACGCAGTTCTTCTTGAGCGTACTCAAGAGATTCGATCTGCATAGCGTGACGTTCACGTTCTTCATCGAAAACCGCTTCGTCAGTCAGTGAGATGTTGTGTTGCTTTTGGTATTCAGTCGCAAGCTCTTTTGCTTGACGCTGCTGAGCCACATCACGAGCCATATCGCGGTGTTGAGCACGCCACTGCTGTTCATTTTCAACAACGTGTTTTGCGTTACGGCCTTTTTCTAAAGCTTGCTTAGCGCTGCTAGACGCTTCTTTACGCTCAACGTCACCGATAATACTTTTAACAAGAGCGAGCGCTTTGTCGAACTGTGCAGAAGCAGCAGAAGACATGTCTAGTTTATGCTTCGTCGACAGTAGCGTTTGAGTGCTTGATTCTTCTTGTGCTTTTAGCTCTGAAACCAGAGTTAGTGCGCTTTCTGCCGTAATAGATTCATCACCAAGCAACTGCTTAGTTTTCTCTAATGCTTGAACCGCTTGCTGGTATTGAAGTGCACGCGTTTGCTGAACATCCAACGCTTGTTGGTAGTCAGCAAGCTGAGTTTTCAGGCTATCCACTTCTTCTTCAGTGATGGTTGCCTGCTCTTCAGCAAGAAGTACTCGCTCTTGAGCTTCTTCAACCACCATCATTTGCTCTTCTAGACGCTCGTTAAGCTCTTCTAGATCTTCGCTGTAGCGGGCAATTTTCTCTTGCTGACGAAGTGCAGTTTGAACTAATTGCAGATGATCCGAAGCCGCTTGGTAATCTTGCTCTAGTGCTGATTCTTGATCGACAAGTAACTCTAGTTCTTCTTGAACGCGGTTCAACAAGTTGTTTTGATCAAGCAAGGTTTCACGAGAACCAAACAGCTCACCACGGAACTTCATGGTTTGATCAAGCTTGTTGCGACGATCGTTAGCATGGCGCATGTAATCTGCTGCCACGTAGTTCGTAGATTCAGTGATCAAGTGCTTAAACAAATCACGATCCGACTGAGTCGTTTTGATCGCTTCTAGCGTCATACGGTTTTCGCGTAGTGCTGATTCCATGTCTTGGAACGCTTTCTTCACACCACCATTTTGCGGTAACAGGTAATCACGCAGAGAACGCGTAATCGCACTTGAGATACCACCGTAAAGTGATGCTTCAATTAGGCGGTAGAACTTAGAACGGTCGCTGCTGTTACGTAGTTTCTTCGGTACCACACCGTATTCAAACATTTGCGAGTGGTAATCAACAATCGAAGAGAAGGCCTTAAAATGCGTGCCTTCGTATTGTGCAACCGCCGCTTTCACGTCGTTCAACTGACATACGCGAGCGTGGCTGTCTGAAACGTTCTGAATCAACACATCCGTTGGTTTCACATGGCTTGGAAGGCCTTGGATAACGAACGGTTTAATGTCGACTTTCTTATCACGACCCGCGACTTGCTGCAGTTTTACTGCAAACAATAGACGCTGATTACGAGAGTTCACAACATCTAGTGCGGCATAACATGCGCCTGGCTGAAGCTTACCGTAAAGGCCTTTATCACGAGATGACTGTGAGCTACCCGCTTCCGTTGTGTTACGGAAATGCAGAAGGCTTTGGTCAGGGATCAGTGCTGTGATGAATGCCGCCATTGTGGTCGACTTACCCGCACCGTTACCGCCAGAAAGCGTTGTAACCAATCCATCAATATCAAAAGTACGCGCAAAGAAGCCGTTCCAGTTGACCATGGTTAATGATTGATACTTACCTCTTTCAATCATGCTTCACCTTCTACTTTTGTTTGTTCGCCAGCATTTGACTCAAGGTCAAAGTCAGCTTGATCGTTAAAAATGTCTTGTTGACCGTTTTCGTCTACGTCTGCATCTACTTCTGATGTGGCTTCCGCTTGTTCTTCATTCAACAAGCTACCTTGGTTAGGCTCTTGGGTATGCACCACAGCTTCACCATCACGGATAAGACGTAACTGCGCTTCTTTCATATCATCGCCAACACGAACGTCAGCGCCAAAACGGAATACCGCTTCGCTGATACGGAACTTGCCGGTTTCACCAATCGCAATCAACATACCGATACGGCGTAAGCGACGTAGAGAAGTACGTACTTTTTCGAACAGCTTTTCTTTATCTAGGTCAGAACCAGACGCACGGTTGGTTGCTAGCTTCATGAGTTTTTTCTCATCCGCTAACGACATCAACTCATCAAACAGTTCTTGGTTGGTGAAGATACCTTCATGAGCAAGACGTTCTGGGCTTAGGTATAAGAAACACAACACCTTGCCAACCAACATGTCGAGCTCAGACAACACACTACGACCAATCAGAGACGTAGAACGCGGACGCAGGTAATAGAAACCTTCCGGCGCTTTTACCAATTCCGTATTGTAGCGTTGATAGAAATGCTGGAGCTCAACTTCAAAATCAGACAGCAACGCGTGGTTATCTAGGTCTTCTGTTGAAACATGCTTACCTGAACGCAGCATGCTATCTAGCGCAGGGAACAGTGGGTTCGCTATCGCTTTTACCAGTTTCTCTGGCATGTAATCATCAGTACTTGTTAATGACATTTGCTTGTACCTTTGCACCGAAATCGTTAATTGCCTGCCAATCTGGCTGAATAGCCTGATAGTCAGACTCTGAGTAACCTAAGCGCACGGCTTGGTCGACAACAATTCTGGCTAAATCAAAATGGTGTGTGCGAGGGTGTGCAGCGAGGTAATCGCGTAACACAAGGCCAAGATCAATTGGCGCGCCTTGCTGTTTGTGAGCTTTTAACATCTCTGCAATTCGATCTGAAAGCAGGTCATTTACTTGCTCAAATTCTTCGTACTCTACGTCGATTGGTGCTTGTCCCATCACTTCGTCATCACGAAGCACGAGCGCTTCATCACGAAGATCCGTCAGCTTCTCAGCATCGGCGTAGGTCAATAACCAAGGCGCATCAAAGTAGTCAGTGACTGACTGACGCAAGCGCTGGCTAAAGGCGCGGTTTTTATCCATATCAATCGCGGTACGGATGAACTTGTGAACATGGCGGTCGTAGCCGATCCATAAATCGATGGCTTGTTGGCCCCAACTGGTGATTCGGTCTAGCTTCATCTGCAAGCCGAACAGGGTTTCGCCAACGAACTCGAGTTCATCGTCACCGTAAACAATTTCTTGAATATCGAGGATCTGTGTTTGCAGTTCATCCCCCGCCGCTTGCAAGGTGTCTTGCAATTCTTTTAGTGTGGACGAGGTTTCTGAAAGCAAGGTTTCACAGTTGTTAATCGCCTCTCGCCAATCCTTGTTTAAAAGGTCGGCAATTTGCTGTTTAACGGTTTGCTGCTGCTCATCCATAACACGTTGGTTAAGATCAATCTGATCGAAAATTTCACCAACAGAATACTTGAGCACGCCGTAAACATTCTTTCTCCAATGTCCTGGAGTTCCGCCTTTTTGTGCTGCTTCAATGGCTTTTGCCATCTCGTCCGCAACCATAGAAAGCTGGATAGACAGTTTTAACTTAGAGAACTGACGGTGGCGTAAGTAATAATCTGAAATACCAATCGCCAATGGTGATAAGCGATAAATACTCGCACCATCGGTGATTTCGCTGGTAAAGCGGCTAATCAACTTCTGTTTAACTAACTCGTTGATGGCATTGTTGGCACGAAACGCGGACGCTTCGCCAGTATCTTCAAACAGTCGAGTGACGATGGTAAATGCATCGTGCAGTTCACCCTCGCCCAACTCTTCATCGAACCTTTCATTGCTTAGTACTGCGATAGCAATCAAAAATGCTAAGCGCTCTGGTGGCAAGTTTAATGAAAAATCATGCTGCTTGACCCAGCCCACCAACTCATCAATTGGCTGCTCTTCGGCAGTTTGAGTCATTTCACTCATTGTGGTTCCTGTTACTGTTCTTCGTCATATCGAATGTATTAGATATGACGCCTATTTCTTTATGACGCGGGCTTCTTACGATTGCATAGCGCATGTTGTGGCTTCTTTTACCACATTCACCGCTGTTATTGCGCAGGTTTTTGAGCCCAAACGTGAATATAACGGCCTAGTGACAGATATGGCTCTTGGCGACATAGCTGTTTTTCCAGTTCCAATACATCTTCAAATTGGTAATCGCCCATGTACTCCATATTACCTATGTAGTCACTGAAAGAGCGAATGCCTGATTTACCACAGATTTCTAGACCAGCGTCTTCTATCCATTGATAAACCTCTTCCGGCTTCAAGCCTTTTTGTGGTTGCAGCTTAAACCGTTTTCGATGTGGCATCCCATTCAATACATGAGGAATGTTGCCACAAATCACATTTTTCAGGACTAATCCGTGGTGGTTGTAAAACATTATCGAGGCAACACCACCTGGCTTAACTTGTTCAAGCAATAAATCAAGCGCCTCTTTAGGATCGGCTAACCATTCCATTACGGCATGAAACATCACAAAATCGACTTTCTCATCGAGATGTTCTGCGACTTTTTGTACCGGTGAATGAATAAATCGATATTGCTCTAGCAAACCCGCTTCGCTGATACTTTCTTCGGCGAGCTTCAGCATTTCAGAAGAGAGATCACACAGAGAAACGTTATGCCCAAGCGACGCAATTTTTTGCGACATCTGCGCAAGGCCGCCTCCAGCATCAAGCACATGCAGCGGCGAAGCTGATTGCTCAAACTTGCTCAAAGCTTGTTCTAAATCTTCCCATACGATGATCTGACGGATCTCTCCTTTGTCAGAGCCGTAAATATTTTTTGCAAATTTGTGGGCAATATCGTCGAAATTACGGTCTTCAGTCACGGCTACTTGAGTTATTATGTCCTATCGTGCCTGCTATTCTGTCACAGGAATTTCAGGAATAAAGAGGCGATGTCTCTTTTTACTACTAAGTGATGTTTTTTCGGACTATTCGGATATGTTTGAGCTGAAAAAAGTAGTGTCTTCGCTATTGATGCCACTGCCAGCAATGTTAATTCTCGCTTTTCTGGGTTTAGCCCTAGTGATGTTTACTACCAAAAGGAAGACTGGTTGCCTAATCACCCTCTCAGCCCTATGTGGTATTTTCCTAATCGCTTTCCAGCCAGTTTCTAGTCAACTTTTAATGCCAATGGAAAGGCAACACACCGCATTTTTACCTGTCGATGAAACCGTCGATTACGTGATGGTTCTTGGAAGTGGTCACGTCGTAGACGACCAAATTCCACCGACATCAGAACTTAGCCGCACCGGCCTGATGCGTTTAAGTGAAGGGATTCGTATTCTACGCCTCTACCCTGGTGCAAAACTCATTTTGTCTGGCTATGGCGCAGGCACTGAAGTAAGTAACGCAAGAATGATGGCTAAAGTGGCTTTAGCACTTGGCGTAGCAAAGCCCGACATCATTCTGCTTGAAACCGCAAAAGACACTTGGGAAGAAGCCCGCCAAGCCGCTGCGTTCGTTAAGAATAAAAGAATGGTGTTGGTGACTTCAGCGAGCCATATGACTCGCGCACTGAACGAATTCAATGCTGCTGGAATGAAACCACTGCCGGCACCAACTAACTACCTTGCACAAGAAGGTATAGTTGAGCCGTGGGAAAAGTACATGCCGAAAGCGCTATACCTTGAGCAGACTGAGCGTTACTGGCACGAAACCATGGGATTGGTTTGGCAAAGCCTGCGTGATTGGCTAGATACAAGCAATGACATTGTTGAAGAGCCTGTTATTCCAGAAGCTTCCAGCTTAATTGAAGATGACGGTGAAGTTTCCGCGGCTCAGCCTCAATAAGCCCATTGAATCTTTAAACTCATCTTAAGCATACAGAGTCGCCAAGTATTTGTAGATTCTCTGGTTGTTAACAGTAAAAGCTGAGTAATAAAAAAGCCGAGACATCAATGATGTCTCGGCTTTTTACGTTTAAATGTCGTTGTTAATTAATCACTCCCGAAGGAAATCAATCACCAGCGAACATGTAACCTTCACCGTGAACCGTCACAAAGATTTGTGGGTTCTTAGGATCGAACTCCATTTTTGCACGCATACGACGAATCAGCACGTCGATAGTACGGTCATTAGGCGCGTCCACTCGGTGGCTAATCATATTCAAAATACGTTCGCGGCTTAATACTTGATTAGGGCAAGAAGACAAAGCCACTAGCAGTTCGTATTCTGCTTTGGTCAGTTTCACTGGTTCGCCGTTCTTGCTTAACGCACGACGAGGGATATCAAATGTCCACTCACCAAAACGAACCACAGACTCATCTGATGTTTCTTCTACAGCGCCCGCTGCTGTTTTACGAGCAGCAGAGATACGCCAAAGTAGGTTTTTAACTCGAACTAATAACTCGCGAAGTTCGAAGGGTTTAGTAACGTAATCGTCAGCGCCCATTTCAAGGCCTACGATCTTGTCGATGCTATCCGTGCGTCCAGTAACTAAAATAATTCCAATGTCTGATTGACTGCGTAATTCGCGAGTTAGCATCAATCCATCTTCGCCTGGTAAGTTGATGTCTAGCATAATGAGGTCAACATTGTTTTCTTCTAACACGTTTCTCATTTGAGCGCCGCTTTCTGCTTCGCTCACTGTGTAACCCTCGTTCTGGAAGTATCCAACCAGTTTACTGCGGGTTACCACATCATCTTCTACGACTAATACGTGATAGCTCATCTACACCACTTTTCTTATTTAATAGTTTCAGTGACTATTCTATTCATAACTAGTAACAATTCTAGTGGTACAGAAGATAAAAGCCAGAAACATGGATTTTTTTTGATACAAGACAATCTTAAACCTTGCTATTTATCGTCCATCGCAATTCAATATAGGCATTACTACTAACGAGTAACTTTGCGTTTCGCAAATAACCTTGTTATTCAGCCTTGGTGTGCTTATGCCCAAGTGACTTCAAGATGCATATAAGCAACATCACAAGACTAAGTCAGGATCTAACAAATGAAAGATACGAAAGCGTTCAACGAGCAAAGAGCAGAAATATACTGGTGGCTATCAAGCTTATTTGCCAAAGAGCTCACTCAAGAAGAACTCGATCACTACCACTCTGTTGAAATTCGTTCTTTCCTAACTGGTTTAGGCGAAAATGAGACACTAAAGCCAGCGATTGATAAGTTAGTGGATGCGCTGAACCGCCTACAAACTCGTGAAGATGCTCAGCTAGAACTGTCTGCAGACTTTTGCGATCTTTTCTTAAAGACAGATAAGCACGGCGCTCTTCCTTACGCTTCAATGTATATCGGCGAAACTGGCCTTTTGAATGATAAGCCAGCAAAAGATATGGAAGAGATCATGGCTAAGCACAACTTAGTTGTGAACCAAGATCTAAAAGAGCCAGCAGACCACATTGCTATCGAACTCGATTTCCTTGGTAACTTGATCATTCGTTCAAACGAAACGAATATTGAAGAAGAACTAGAGAATTCATTTGCCGCTCAACAGCAGTTTATCGAACAACAACTGCTGACTTGGTTACCAAAGTTCAACGTGAAATGTCATGACGTTGATGAATTCGGTTTCTACGCCTCCGTCTCATCGTTGCTACTCGCATTCTGTCAATTAGACACTCAATATTTAGCTGGTGAATAGCTTATTGGATGACTCGTTAAATAAATTCAGAAGAATGTGACAATTCACCCGGATTTCCGGGTGAATTTTATTGCGAGTAATTTCTAGTCAGTCTAAAATTGTGACCGCAAACGATAAAATATGAAACATTCACGAAATGCTATGCTTATTATAGTTTTGAGCATTTCGGTGTTAAGACAAGCCGCTCAATAGCGGTTTTTTGTTTTTTAGCACTTTTAGTACCCAAAGAGCCCTACAAATTTAAGCTCTTAGTTAGGTAGCTTAACGGCTACTTTATTCCGTACTTTGGGAAAGTAGCTTCTAATAGGATAAAACCATGGCCACTATAAAAGATGTCGCTCGCTTAGCCGGCGTATCAACAACAACCGTTTCTCACGTAATCAATAAAACTCGCTTTGTTGCAGAAGCAACGCAAGAAAAAGTAAACAAAGCCGTAGATGAACTGAACTATGCACCAAGTGCTGTTGCTCGTAGCTTGAAGTGTAATACAACACGCACCATCGGCATGCTAGTGACTCAATCAACTAATCTATTCTTCTCTGAAGTTATCGATGGTGTTGAGAGCTACTGCTACCGTCAAGGTTACACTTTGATCCTGTGTAATACGGGCGGTATCTATGAGAAGCAACGTGACTACATTCGAATGCTTGCAGAGAAACGTGTAGATGGCATCTTAGTTATGTGTTCTGACCTAACTGAAGAACTAAGAGAGATGTTAGACCGTCACGCTGACATCCCTAAAGTTATTATGGACTGGGGCCCAGAGAGTTCTCAAGCTGATAAGATCATCGATAACTCTGAAGAAGGTGGCTACCTAGCGACCAAATACCTTATTGAACGCGGTCACTCTAAGATTGCATGTTTAAGTGGCCACTTAGACAAAGCAGCATGTGTTGAACGTATTGCCGGTTACAAGCGCGCACTTAACGAAGCTAAAATTTCTGCCGATGACAATATGATCATCGAAGGCAACTTCGAGTGTGATACGGCTGTTCTTGCTGCAGAACAAATCGTTGAGATGGAAGATCGTCCAACGGCGGTATTCTGCTTTAACGACACAATGGCACTCGGCTTAATGAGCCGACTGCAAGAAAAAGGCATCCGCATTCCTGAAGATATCTCAGTGATCGGTTACGACAACATCGAACTCGCTGAATACTTCTCTCCGCCGTTAACGACAGTTCACCAACCAAAACGTCGTGTTGGTAAGAATGCATTCGAAATTCTATTGGAGCGCATCAAAGACAAAGACCACGAAAAACGCGTCTTCGAAATGCACCCTGAAATTGTTGAACGAAGTACAGTTAAGACGTTAAATTAATTGATAATTCGAGTTTAATTTCATCAAGCGCACCTTTAGGTGCGCTTTTTTTATCAGCAACTATAATGAACCCAGATGCACAACGGAAAGATCATTAATTGAAGCAGTATCACATTTTGAAATATCAAGTGTGAGCTTCATTCAACAAAAACTTTATTCTATTCAATCAGTCACGCACAGGGCAAACCACTCGAAAGAGTGAGACGCAAAGCTTCCGGCCTAAACCACTCGTTGGTATGGTAGCGGGGTTACCGATGGCAAAATGCAGTAACTACTAATAATTTAGTAATTTACGGCTTATTGACAATTTAATTGCAACATTTTGCTAATCTCTCGGACCTGCTTATTTGGTGGCGTAGTTCAAATACACCGAGATAAATAACATGGATAAACCGATACTAAAGGACTCGATGAAGTTATTTGAGTCCCTAGGAAAAATAAAATCACGCTCAATGTTTGGTGGCTTCGGTCTTTTTGCTGATGACACTATGTTTGCTCTGGTTGTAAATGACCAGTTGCACATACGCGCAGACAAAGGCACAACTAAACAATTCGAACAACAAGGGTTTCAACCGTACGTCTACAAAAAACGTGGGTTCCCTGTCGTTACTAAATATTTCGCTTTACCTGAAGGCCTCTGGCAAGACCAAGAGAAAATCTTGCAGCTTGCAACCACGTCTCTAGGTTTTGCTAAAGAAGAAAAAGCTGAGCAGTCTTCTGCTAAGCCGACCCGACTCAAAGATCTGCCTAATCTTCGACTCGCTACCGAGCGTATGTTGAAAAAGGCAGGGATCGATTCTGTAGAACGTTTATATGAATCTGGCTCTGTAAACGCATTTAACGCCATCAAAGAATCACATGCGTCTTCTGTTAGTATTGAACTACTTTGGGCGCTAGAAGGCGCGATCAATGGCACACATTGGTCTGTTATACCGCAGCAGCGTCGTGAAGAGCTTATCAATCGCGTCAATTAACATTGTCAGTGCAATCTATATACATAACTAAGCCGCATTTACTGCGGCTTTTTTTATATCTGGTGAAAGTTAATCTATGCTTTGCCTGTCTATCTATACTATCGGTATGCATTGAAAATTTAGAGGAAGTATCAATGAGTAAGAAAATGATATTGGGTATTGTGTTGGTCGTAACCATCGTCTTGTTAGGCATCAATTTCGGCCAGTACTTAACGCTTGAAAATGCTAAGGCCCAACAAGCTGTGTTAAATGACTACATTGACAGCAACTTTATTGCGGCTGCCGCTATCTATTTTATCGCGTATGTCATGATTACGGCTTTCTCCATTCCTGGTGCCGCTGTTGTAACCTTATTAGGGGCCGCGCTATTCGGCTTCTGGAACAGCTTGCTACTGGTATCTTTCGCAAGTGCGATCGGTGCGACCTTAGCTTTCTTAAGTAGCCGTTACCTGTTGCGTGACTGGATTCAAACCAAGTTTGGTGACAAATTGGCGACGATTAACAAGGGGGTTGAAAAAGACGGCGCATTTTACCTGTTTTCTCTGCGTCTGATTCCTGTATTTCCATTTTTCCTTATCAACCTATTGATGGGTCTAACACCGATGTCAGTGAGTCGTTACTACATTACGAGTCAAATCGGGATGTTACCGGGGACGGCGGTTTTCTTGAATGCTGGTACTCAGCTCGCAGAAATTGATTCACTTTCGGGCATCGTCTCCCCTTCAGTACTATTGTCATTTGCATTATTGGGGATATTCCCAATAGTGGCTAAATGGTTGATGGGTAAGTTTCGCTCAGCACCCGTAGCTGAATAATGTATATAGCAGAATAGTTTATAATATCTAAATAACACAGATAGCCGAATAAGGTTCTATTTCAATGAAAATCTTCAGTGCATCGAATCCGACAGAAGCTCATATCATCTGTGGATTGTTAGAAAGCGAGAATATTGCCTGTGAAGTCCGAGGTGAGGGGTTGTTCGGATTAAAGGGGGAAATCCCATTCACTGAAGAAACTGACCCTTACGTATGGTTATATGAGCCAGAATTGGCCAGTAAAGCTCGCATGCTCGTCAATGACTACCAAAAGCAGCAAGATTCGATCATCTATGAAGAGTGGCGTTGTGGTGAGTGTCATGAAGTCAACGAAGCGCAATTCGGCTCTTGCTGGCAGTGCGGTGCTGCCTCACCTGAATAGCAGGGTTTCAGTGACCTGATAGAACGATTCGGTCAGATACCTCCTCCAATTAAAAACGGGAAGCTAAAGTTAGCTTCCCGTTTTTATTTCAATTCGATTAACTCATCATCTTTGATTTCACGCCTAGAAAATCACTGAATTTGTTTTTGAATAAACGCAATCGAACGCTGATTAAACTCTTCAGGGTTTTCCACGTTACACACGTGTCCACAATTCGGGATTTCTACTAGCTCACTCGATTCATGCGCTGCAACCATTTCTTTTACAGGCTTAATAAACATGTAGTCACGTTCACCCATCAAATAAAGAGTCGGTATTGGTAGCTCTCTATCTTTAAAATATTTCATCAAGGGGTTTACATCAGCCGTTAAGATAAACCAGCGTTTAAATTCTTTCTGGCACAGTTTTTTGGCTTCGCGGATAAAAAGGTGACGAGACTCTTTTTGGCTTTTTTGTGGCATCACAACATAAGCAAAAAGGCTGTATAACCACATGTAAGGAATGATGTGCTTGCTGAGGTTACCCAACTTGATTAACACTTGAGAGCGAGTGTTTAGCTTGGTGACAGCGCCACCCAGTACCATTGAACGTACACGGCCAGCCGCCAGTTCGGCAACGTTACGCACAATAATCGTGCCCAAAGACATGCCAACGAAATGTGCAGAACGGATCTTAAGATGGTCTAACACTTTAAGAATATCAAGCGTCACCGATTTGAACGTATAACGATTCGAAATCAGCCCTTTAAGTATATTGTCTGATTTACCGTGCCCTCTCAGATCAATGAGAAGTAAGTTGAAATGCTGTTTATACGCTTTGATCTGCTTGAACCAGATGGAGGAACTGCCTCCTGCGCCATGCACAAATACAACCCACTCATCGCTCGTAGGGTGAGTAAATGTTTTATGAAATAGTAAACTCTCAGACATACCTATCGCTTTAATTATTGGAATGGAGCTATGCCTCATCACGAGGCGATGACTAAGGATACCACGCTATTAAGAACTTTAAGTGATAATAGTGTCAAACATATCATTAGTCATGTGAATACCTACCTCACCTTTTCTACCTGACAAAAATGAGTTTGCAAGCTTTGTCTTCGTAAACGTGATGTGCTCTGACCAGGAAACAAAAAGGCACTCAACAATTAGAGCGCCTTCATTTATTACGAGCTGTTGTTGCCCGCCCGCTAATTTTAAAGCTAAGTCAACAAGTTAAAATGCTGAATGATACATAGCTAGGTATTCTTTAGCCGCATCTTCCCAACTAAAATCTTGCTGCATCGCATAAAGCTGAGCACGCTTAATTTCAGATGGGTTTTGTGCATAAAGCAGTAATGAACGATGTAACACAATCAATAACGCCTGCGGTGTTGGCTCTTCAAAAGCAAACCCAGTCGCGACTTCAGGATCTTCATCGTAATCATTCACGCTGTCTTTTAAACCTCCCACAGAACGAACAATCGGCAAAGTACCGTAAGCCATGCTGTAGATTTGGTTTAAGCCACACGGTTCAAATTCCGAAGGCATCAAGAAGAAATCAGAGCCTGCTTCAACCAAGTGCGCAAGTTCATTATTGTACGCTTCTACGAACGAGAACTTATCTGAGTGAAGCGCTGATAGCTCTTTCAATTGACTCGCCAAAACCGGATCGCCAGTACCGACAATCACGATCTGAAGATCATTTTTCAAAAACTGTTCGATGATAGGCAGTAAGTAATGAACACCTTTTTGATTCGTCAAGCGACAAACCATGCCATAAACCGCGCAATCGGCAACGGGTAAACCTACATCTTGTTGCAGTTTTTGCTTACAAGCTGATTTTCCGCGAGCCATGCTGTGCTTGGTCGCTTTGTATTTACGAGGAAGGAAAGCATCAGTTTCCGGATTCCAAGCCCCATAATCACACCCATTCAAAATGCCGAACAGATCAGCAGATCTGTGTTGGAATTCTGCAGCCATACCGTGGCTACCTAATTCCGTTTTCAACTCTTCTGCATAGGTAGGACTTACTGCGTTCACTTTATCCGCACACATCACTCCAGCTCTTAGCATAGTGACATGAGTGTCACTCACTGAAGCTTCAGGCGCATGGTAACGGTGCATCTCTGGCAGGAATTGAAGTTCATCGTAGGCGAACACACCTTTGAAAACCGCATTGTGAATCGAAATAACACTGCGCGTATTTTCAAAGAAATCGTGTTGTTGATAACGCGATTTAAGCAAGAAAGGAACGAAACCAGTATGCCAGTCATTTGCATGAATGATATCCGGTTGGAAACCAAGCTTAGGAAGCATATCAAGACAGGCTGCACTAAAGAACGAGAAGCGCTCTCCGTTATCAGCATAAGCTTGATTGTTTTCTGCGTACATTTCCGGGCGGTCGAAATACTTGGCACATTCAATACCAAAAACAGGAACGCCTTCTACGCTCAGTTTTTTAACTTGATAAGCCGTATGAGGCCAATGATCGAGTTCAGTCGATAAAATAACTTCTGCTGAATCAATGTTTGGAATGTTTCTATATGCGGGGATAGTCACTCGAACGTCCTGTTCGAGTGTTTGCAACGCTTTCGGCAGTGCCTTGGCTACATCAGCCAAGCCACCACTTTTAATCAAGCCTTCAACTTCAGACGCTACAAAAAGTACCGAGAGAGTCTTAGTAACCAACTCGTGCTCCTTTAGAAATCACTACGACACCATCGTCAGATACGTGGTAATGCTTTTTGTCTTCTGTCAGATTTACACCAATCTGTGTACCCGGTGCGATATCTGCGTCTTTATCAATGATAACGCGGCGCAAGATACAACCCTCACCCACTTTTACATCACCGAGTAAGATACTTTCGCTAATATCACACGCTGATGCGATATTGCTGCGGAAGCCCAGTACACTCTTTTCAATACGCGAACCACGTACATAACTACCGCTACACACAAGGCTATCAATGATCTGAATTCGACCATTTGCCGAATCAGTAAACGTAGCTGGTGGTAGTGGCGGGTAATAAGTGTGTAGAGGCCATTTACGGTTGTATAGCGAGAATGGCGCATCTTTCTTAAGAAGGTCCATGTGCGCTTGCCAGTACGCGTCAATCGTACCTACATCGCGCCAGTAAACTTCTTCTTTCTCACCAGTAATACGGTTGGTGCTGAAATCATAAACAAACACATCACCACGTGGGAACATGTTTGGAATAATGTCTTTGCCGAAATCGTGTGTCGAACCTTCTCTATCAGCATCTTCCGTTAGTTCGGCAAAAAGCTCTTTCGCTTCGAACACGTAGTTGCCCATTGAAACGAGCGCTGATTCTGGATCGCCCGGGATCGACTTCGGATTTGCAGGTTTCTCTTCAAAGCCAATCATACGGCCGTCAGCATCAACCTCAATAACACCGAATTCTGATGCTTCAGCAAGCGGCATGCGCAATGCTGATACTGTTAGAGCCGCTTTCTTCTCTTTATGGAAATCAAGCATCTGTTTGATGTCCATCTTATAGATATGGTCTGAACCAAAAATACATACTTGATCAGGTTCTTCCAACTCCATAAAGCCCATGTTTTGGTAGATCGCATCTGCTGTGCCTTCATACCAACGCTTTCCTTTACGCATTTGCGCAGGAATTGGGTCGATAAAACGGTCTGTTATGCCACTGATATTCCAGCCTTTTTTCATATGGTGGAACAGTGACTGTGACTTAAATTGTGTTAATACGTAGATCTTCATTAGATCAGCATTAACGAAGTTGTTCAAAGCGAAATCAATTAAGCGGTAACTACCACCGAAAGGAACCGAGGGTTTGCTGCGAGATTCAGTTAAAGGTCTTAAGCGAGAGCCTTCACCACCAGCAAGAATCATTCCCAATACACCAGCCATTTTATTCTCCATATATCTATAGCTTGTCGATGTTAGTACTCGTAGAGGTATCTTCCTCTGGGGGATGAGCACCAACACTTATTTCGGTATTTAGCGAATATCCATTCACATACAGTGACAATATCCTAAGCCAAACGTTGTTATGTGTGCACTATTCTTTGCACTTGGTTTTATATACGTTATCGACTTTTCGGCCGAATTCAATTTTTAATACGCCATTCTGTGGTACGTAAGCTGATTGCTTTCCCAAGACTTAAAGCAGCTCACATTACACCGTCCAGACGAAACATTACATTAACACCCGACACACATCAGGTATACAACTAAACGCTGATCTGTGAGTTACAATATTTTAATTAAGTTACATTCTCGTTAAAGTTGCATAAGAAAATCTGATTAATTGCCATTATTTATTTTACGATGTGAATTTAATAAATTCTCGCAGACGAAACACCAGCTCAACAAGTTGCATATTTAGTCATATTGAGATCAAAAAAAGCAGCCATTAGGCTGCTTTTTCATCAATAACGTTCAGTTATTTCTCTTTAGGCTTTTTACGCTTATCCGTAACTTCCCACTTACCGTCGATGTACAACGCAGTCCAACCGGACGGTTTTCCATCTACTTCAGTACGCACGTAGTTTTCTTTGGTCTTACGACTAAAACGAACCACTGTCGGCTTACCATCAGGGTCAGCAACTGGCGCTGATGCTAGGTATTGGAACTTAGGTGAGATACGGTCTTTAAAACGAACCAGCTCTTCCACTAATGGTGCACGTGTTTCACGTGATTTAGGGAAGTTGCTCGCAGCCATAAATAGACCAGAAGCACCATCACGAAGAACAAAGTACGCGTCTGAATTTTCACACGGAAGTTCAGGGAAATGCACCGGGTCTTCTTTTGGTGGCGCAACTTCGCCATTTTTCAGAATCTTACGAGTGTTCTTACAATCTTCACTCGTACAGTCCATGTATTTACCAAAACGACCGTTCTTCAGAACCATGTCAGAACCACACTTGTCACACTCAACAAGTGGACCATCGTAGCCTTTCACTTTAAATTCGCCGTGCTCAACCACATAACCTTCACAGTTCGGGTTGTTACCACATACGTGCATCTTACGCTTATCATCGATTAGATAGGCATCCATTGCCGTTTCACAAATAGGACAACGCTTTTTAGCTCGAAGTGCTGCTGTTTCAACGTCTTCTTCAAGCACGTTGATAATGCCTTCTTCATCACCAAGGTTGATTGTTGTCTTACAACGCTCTTTTGGTGGAAGTGCATAGCCAGAACAGCCAAGGAATACGCCTGTCGAAGCAGTACGGATACCCATCTTACGACCACAAGTCGGACACTCGATATCAGTTTCTACGATGTGGTTTGGCTTCATGCCACCCGCATCTTCGTCTAAGTCTGCTTTTTCCAAATCGCCAGTAAAGTCTTCGAAGAAGTTATCTAGCACGCCTTTCCAGCTTGCTTCGCCTTCTGCGATTTGGTCCAACTTCTGCTCCATACGAGCAGTGAAGTCGTAGTTCATTAGGTCATTGAAGCTGCCATCTAGACGGTCAGTAACAATTTCACCCATCTTCTCAGCATAGAAACGACGCTGTTCAACTTTTACATAACCGCGATCTTGAATCGTTGAGATGATTGATGCGTATGTTGAAGGACGACCAATACCACGCTTCTCAAGCTCTTTAACTAGCGCCGCTTCAGTGAAACGAGCCGGTGGCTTAGTGAAGTGCTGTTTAGGGTCTAGCGCAATCAGATCAAGCTTATCGCCGATCTGTACTGCTGGAAGGATCGTATCTTCGTTCTTGCCCATTGGACGCTGAACACGAGTCCAACCATCAAATTTAAGGATACGACCTTTCGCTTTCAACGTGTACTCATCTGCTTTAACGCTTACTGTCGTTGAATCGTATTGAGCTGGCGTCATTTGACACGCTACGAATTGATTCCAAATTAGCGAGTAAAGCTTGTGTGCGTCTGCGTCTACGCCGTTTAGATCTTCCGACTTAACATCTACACTTGAAGGACGAATCGCTTCGTGGGCCTCTTGAGCGCCCTCTTTGCTGCCGTATGCAAGTGCTTTAGGTGGAAGGTATTGCGCGCCGTACTCAGAACCAATGTATTCACGAGCGGCTTCTACAGCTTCTGAACTCAAGTTGGTTGAGTCAGTACGCATATAAGTGATGTAACCCGCTTCATACAGGCGTTGAGCCAGCATCATGGTTTTCTTTACGCCATAACCAAGACGCGTACTCGCCGCTTGTTGCAGCGTCGACGTGATGTAAGGTGCAGACGGCTTACTCTTTGTTGGGCGGTCTTCACGTTTACATACTTCGTATTGCGCTTTTTCTAAAACGCTAACAGCAGCTTGTGTTTGCGCTTCATTTTCAGGTTTAAACGCAACACCGTCTTTCTGTGCAACTTGCAGTCTAAAGTCGGTTTTCTCTGCTGTTTTAGTATCAGCATGCACATCCCAGAACTCTTCAGGGATAAAGGCGTTGATCTCGCGCTCACGCTCTACCAGTAGTTTTACCGCTACTGATTGAACACGGCCAGCGGACAGGCCTCGTGCTACTTTTTTCCAAAGCAGAGGTGACACCATAAAGCCAACAACACGGTCCATAAAACGTCGTGCTTGTTGTGCGTTTACGCCATCAATATTTAGCTCACCTGGAGTTTCGAAAGCTTGTTGAATAGCATTCTTGGTGATTTCGTTAAAAACCACTCGCTTGTATCGCGTTTCATCGCCACCGATGATCTCACGAAGGTGCCATGCGATAGCTTCTCCTTCGCGGTCCAAATCGGTTGCGAGATAAACATGGTCTGCGTTCTCAGCCAGTTTTTGCAATTCAGCGACGACTTTCTCTTTACCAGGTAGGATTTGATAGTTCGCTTCCCACTCTTTATATGGGTTGATACCCATCTTTTTGATAAGAGCTTTGCGATCTTTTTCTTTTTTGATACGAGCTTTGTCTTCTGGGCTCATACCCTTGGTTGAAACTGCAGCAGCCTTTTGACCAGTACTTTGACCTGCCGTTGGTAAATCACGTACGTGACCTACACTCGACTTAACGACAAAGTCTTTGCCAAGATATTTATTGATAGTTTTAGCCTTGGCTGGCGACTCCACTATAACGAGCGATTTACCCATATTGACTCTAACGTCCTTAATCACGATGCTTCAGCACCAACAATTTAGCTTGTGGGCTTTTACGCATGATATTCTAAATTCATTGCTTCTTTTTTTACTATTGTGCGAGATTACTAGAAGATCAACCGCTTTTTTCAAAATTGGATCTGATCGCTCGACAATTCGACGACTCATAGATAAAAGGGTCACAATATAAAGAAGCTATAAAGTACTCACTAAGAATACTTGCAAGAGCCTATTCATCAGGCATTACGTCTAAACGGGCTCATACTAAGCTTGTCCGCGAATCTAACGCGAGCCCCATTCAATTATTTTTGCCGTAAATCACAAAATAAATTGTGGATGTTTGAAAAGACTCTCTTAATCGGTTGTGAAATCATTGAATTTCTAGTTCGACACCATAAACTCAACGTTATATTCAGTTATCAGAGATAAACTCATGACAAAGAAAGTAATAGCAGAATTTGATTTACTGCTTATCGCAAACCAAATTATCCAATCACATGATGACTACATTGAAGGCATGCGCGCAAACAGCGTAGTAGAAAAAGACGATGTACTCGTCTTCAAAGGTGAATACTTCTTAGACAGCAATGGAATGCCGACAGAGAATACAACCGCGGTATTTAACATGTTTAAATACTTAGCGCACCACCTTTCGAAAGAATTTACAATTCAGCAATAATTAAAAAGCTTGCCACTTAGGCAAGCTTTTTTGTTCCTAAACCTTTACATACTAAGCATTTTTATAGACTTAGCATTTTCAGCTTGTCGAAATAATCAGGGAATGTCTTTGACGTACAACCTGGATCATTAATCGTCACAGGCGTATCGCTCAAAGCAACCAGCGAGAAACACATCGCCATACGGTGATCATCGTAAGTATCAATCGCCGCATGAGTCAGTTCAGCCACAGGGTTAACAATAATGTAATCTTCACCCTCTTCCACTTCAGCGCCGACTTTGCGTAGCTCTGTTGCCATTGCAGCCAAGCGGTCTGTCTCTTTCACACGCCAGTTGTAGACATTACGGATTGCCGTTGTGCCTTTCGCAAACAATGCGGTTGTCGCGATAGTCATCGCAGCATCTGGGATATGGTTATAGTCCATATCAATGCCTTTCAGCTCGCCACAACGAGAAATAACGTAGTCGTCACCCCATTCGATTTCCGCACCCATTTTCTCAAGCGCATCAGCGAATTGGATATCACCTTGGATACTGTTTTTACCAATACCAGTGACCTTAATCTCACCACCTTTGATAGCAGCGGCTGCAAGGAAATATGACGCAGATGATGCATCACCTTCAACCAAGAAATCACCCGGTGCCGAGTAAGATTGCCCGGTAGGAATCACAAACTCTTGGTAATCATTATTGATCACGTCCACACCAAATTGCTTCATGATGTGCAGCGTAATATCGATGTAAGGTTTAGAAACCAATTCACCGTCAATTTTAATGGTCACTTCACCTTCAGCTAAAGGCGCAGCCATCAAAAATGCCGTCAAAAATTGACTAGAGATCGAACCGTCGATAGAAACCGTACCGCTCTTCAAACCGGTACCTGTGATCTTCAATGGCGGGTAGTTTTCGTTCTCTAAATATTCAACGTCGGCACCGGCTTCTCGTAGTGCTGTTACTAAGTGGCCAATTGGGCGCTCTTTCATGCGAGGCTCACCAGTAAGAACGTATTCACCGCGACCTAAACATAGTGCAGCCGCCAACGGACGCATCGCCGTACCCGCGTTACCTAAGAAAAGCTCTAGGGCTTTGTCACTTGAGAATGCACCACCAACACCTGTCACTTCACAAACGGTTTTGTCTGCAGACAACTGATAATCAACACCTAACTGAGTCAATGCATTCAACATATGACGAATATCATCACTGTCTAGCAAGTTTGTTAGGCGAGTGGTTCCCGTAGAAAGTGCAGCCAAAAGAAGTGCACGGTTGGAAACGCTTTTTGAACCAGGTAGGTTAACTTCCCCGTTCACTTTTTGAATTGGTTGTAACGTAAGGCTTTCCATTAAATCTTATAGTCCTTGTACCACCCGAAGTCACTGGTGCGTATTTATTTTCGGGTGATGAATAATTCTTCGTACTTGCAGACTAACGAACTTTTCCAACGAACTCCAGAGCTAATCCGGCCCAAACCGGTGATTAATTAGCCAATCAATCGTATTTATATACTAGTACACGAGATCGACTCGAACACCATCTGAAAAATAGAGAATTCGTACATCATCGCCTCGGTTGAACAGCATCGAGTTATCGACATCTTGGATAATGTTGACCAACTTGTCGTCTTTGGTTTTGACCAATAACTCGACCAGTTTGTACTCTACTTTATATTGTGTGTTACCTCGGTTACGAGCAATACCCGCACCTGCTACTGCACCTACAGCTGTCGCCACTTCTTTACCAGTGCCGCCGCCAAACTGGTTACCAATCAAGCCACCAATCGCCGCACCTAACAAGGTTTCCCAACCATTCGCTTTCGACTCAACGATCTCTTGCTGAGTGATGTATCTGACCGTATCAATCTCACCATAAACCACCTCGTTTACTGGTCGAGCTTGGTTTCTGTTGTAAGCTGCATTTGCCAACATGGGCAAAACAAGTAAAATCCAAAGCAACTTCTTCATGGTAAAACTCCTAAAGACCTCTTGGTCAGTGATTAATCTGTAATGCGGTACTTATGACTATATACCTAACCGAACTTGATACTACTAGTATAGAGTTTCCTTCGCCTTTCGACGCGCTTGATGACCCCAACGGTCTGCTCGCCTTCGGTGGTGATTTATCACCAATGCGAATTTTAAACGCTTATAGCCAAGGTATATTTCCATGGTATGGCCCAGGTGAGCCTATACTTTGGTGGAGCCCTGCACCGCGAGCGGTATTTAATCCTAAGACATTCGAACCGTCAAAAAGTCTTAAAAAGTTTCAAAGAAAGCACAATTACCGAGTCAGCATCAACCAAGCGACGGACAGAGTAATTGGTTATTGCTCTTCACTAAGACCCGAAGAAGAAACCTGGCTAAACAGCGACATGCAGTCAGCCTACCGCAAACTCGCTTCATTAGGTTTCTGCCACTCGGTTGAGGTTTGGCAAGATGATGAACTGATCGGTGGACTTTACGGCTTACAAAGAGGCCAAGTCTTTTGCGGTGAATCGATGTTCAGCCTAAAGACCAATGCCTCTAAAATTGCGCTGTGGTACTTTTGTAAACACTTTACCCGATTCGGCGGACAACTGATTGATTGCCAAGTCATGAACCCTCACTTGGAATCCTTGGGCGCTATCGAGGTTGATAGGGATGAATTCCTAGGCTCTCTGCAATTACTCAAAGAGTTCTCCGTTGACGATGCATGCTTTAAAACCCAATGGCTAAAGGAAATGCCTTAATGAATCCAGATTTACAACAAATCAGAATTGGATTAACAGACAATCACGCTTGCAGCTACTTACCTCACTTCGAAGAGAGAGTGGCGGTCACGCTTGACGAACACATGCACACCTCAGATAACTATGAAGTTCTGCTTGCGAATGGATTTCGCCGCAGTGGTTCAACCATTTATAAGCCACATTGCGATAATTGCTCAGCATGCCAAGCGATTCGGCTTTCAATTCCTGAGGTTAAGCTTTCCAAAAGCCAACGACGGATCCTTAACAAAGGAAAATCACTACGTTGGGAACTGAAAGATGAGATGGATGACAACTGGTTTGACTTATACAGTCGCTATATCACCGCTCGTCACCGTTCGGGAACCATGTACCCACCCAAGAAAGAAGAGTTTCTACAATTCTCTAAAAATGAGTGGCTTACTACAAAGTTCATGCACATCTATGATGAGAACAAGTTGGTTGGTATCGCCGTAACCGACATCATGGCTCACTGTACGAGCGCGTTTTATACCTTCTTCGCTCCTGATATAGACATTTCGATGGGAACACTTGGCGTTCTATTTCAGATCCAACATGCCCAGAAAGAACAAAAACAATGGTTATATTTGGGTTATCAAATCGATGAATGCCCTGCGATGAACTATAAAGTACGATTTCAACGTCATCAAAGGCTAGTAAATCAGCGGTGGCAAGGGTAGAATACGCGACAACTTTACATATTTTGATTTTAACGGCACAATCAAGCCGTTGAAAACCGCCAAATTTCGAAAGAGGATTAGATGGCTAAAGAAGACGTAATCGAGATGCAAGGCACTGTCCTTGATACTCTACCAAACACAATGTTCCGTGTTGAGCTTGAAAACGGTCACGTAGTGACAGCACACATCTCTGGTAAAATGCGTAAGAACTACATCCGTATTCTTACTGGTGATAAAGTAACTGTTGAGATGACTCCATACGACCTTTCTAAAGGCCGCATCGTCTTCCGTGCTCGTTAATTTTTAATTAGCGAATACAATAAGAAGCGGAGCTTAAGGCTCCGTTTTTTATTGCCTGAGCTTTTTACTACACAAGCACATCAATCTCGCATCTCGCATCTCGCATCTCGCATCTCGCATCTCGCATCTCGCATCTCGCAAGCATAAAAAAACGCACAACCTAAGTCATGCGTTTTATATTTAAGCCTTTGATTTATCAATCACTTCGTTAGTGCATGACCTCTTCTTTAGCACCAACATAGATGAAATCCAATTCGTCTTTTTTCAGGGATACTTTAACCGTACCGCCATCAACCAAGCTACCGAACAGTAACTCGTTAGCAAGTGGTTTCTTAAGCTTCTCTTGAATAACACGTCCCATTGGACGAGCACCCATGGTCTTGTCATAGCCTTTATCAGCTAACCAGTGACGAGCATCCTCAGAAACCTCTAAAGACACGCCACGAGCGTCCAGTTGAACCTGAAGCTCGACAATGAACTTATCAACTACTTGGCTAATCACACTTGGGTCAAGGCTGTTGAACCAAATGATATTATCAAGACGGTTACGGAACTCAGGAGTAAATACCTTCTTGATTTCGCCCATCGCATCTGGCGCATGATCTTGTTGGATCAGGCCGATCGATTTCTTCTCGGTTTCAGCCACACCTGCGTTGGTCGTCATCACTAGAATCACATTACGGAAGTCCGCTTTGCGACCATTGTTGTCAGTTAGCGTGCCGTTATCCATTACCTGCAGTAGCAAGTTAAAGATATCTGGGTGAGCTTTCTCGATTTCATCCAGTAACACAACAGAGTGCGGGTTCTTGATTACGGCATCCGTTAGCAAACCACCTTGGTCGTAACCAACATAACCAGGAGGCGCACCAATCAAGCGGCTCACTGAGTGTCGCTCACCGTACTCAGACATATCAAAGCGCAGAAGCTCAATACCCATCAACTTAGACAGCTGAACAGTCACCTCTGTTTTACCGACACCAGTAGGACCAGCAAACAAGAATGAACCAACAGGTTTATTGTCTGCACCCAATCCAGCACGGGTCAGCTTAATCGCTTCACTCAATACATCGATTGCAGGGTCTTGTCCGAATACCAACATTTTCATGCGCTCATCCAGTTTCTGGAGTGTATCTTTGTCTGAAGACGATACTGACTTTTCAGGAATACGCGCCATTTTCGCAACCATTGACTCAATATCAGCCACGCTTACCGTTTTCTTACGACGGCTTGCAGGTGCCAAACGACTACGAGCGCCCGCTTCATCGATTACGTCAATGGCCTTATCAGGAAGGTGGCGTTCATTAATGTATTTAGCTGACAGTTCCACAGCGGCACGCAACGCTTTGTTGGTGTAGCGCACTTCGTGGTGAGCTTCGTATTTTGGCTTCAAGCCAATCAGGATCTTGGTCGTATCGTCTAGCGATGGTTCAATAATATCTATTTTCTGGAAGCGACGAGCTAAAGCACGCTCCTTCTCAAAAATACTGCTGTACTCTTGGTACGTTGTTGAACCGATGCAACGTAATTTGCCACTGCTTAGTAGTGGTTTAATTAAGTTTGCCGCATCAACCTGACCACCCGATGCAGCCCCGGCACCGATAATGGTGTGGATCTCATCGATGAACAGAATCGCGTCTTCTTCTTTCTCCAGTTGCTTAAGAATCGCTTTAAAACGTTTCTCAAAGTCACCACGATATTTGGTTCCGGCTAACAGTGAACCGATATCTAGAGAATAAATTACGCTGCTCTGAATGATTTCAGGCACTTGTCCTTCAACGATGCGCCATGCAAGACCTTCCGCGATGGCAGTTTTACCTACCCCCGCTTCACCCACTAACAGAGGGTTGTTCTTACGACGACGACACAGAACTTGGATAGTGCGTTCTAGCTCTTTGTCACGACCGATTAGTGGGTCAATATTGCCCTGCTTTGCGACTTCGTTAAGGTTAGTAGCAAAATTTTCTAAACGGTCTTCAGAGTTAGCTTCTTCAGCATTTTCTGCACCACCAAATGAATCGGATGATGAAGGACTGTCGCCTTCGTTGCTCGCTTTGGTAATACCGTGTGAGATGAAGTTAACAATATCTAAGCGACTAATGTCGTTTTTCTTGAGAAGATATGCCGCGTGAGATTCTTGCTCACTAAAAATAGCCACAAGTACGTTAGCACCTGTTACTTCGCTGCGACCTGAAGATTGAACATGAAAAACAGCGCGTTGAAGTACTCGTTGGAAGCTCAACGTAGGCTGAGTTTCGCGAGTTTCGTCGCTTTCAGGGATAAGTGGGGTCGTTTGATCGATAAAAATATCGAGCTCATTGCGAAGAGCATCGAGATCAGCCTGACAAGCTTGGAGCGCTTCCTTGGCCGCATCATTTTCTAATAATGCTAGTAGGAGGTGTTCGACAGTCATGAATTCATGTCGCTTGTCTCGCGCACGAGCAAATGCGCCATTTAAACTCGTCTCTAATTCTTTATTTAGCATAAGTACCTCCTAAGGGAACAACAGTGTTGTTCGAGCAATTTATACTTGCTCCATTGTACATAGTAGCGGATGCTCATTTTCCTTTGAGTACATCGTGACCTGCGCTACCTTTGTTTCCGCTATTTCAGCACTGTATGTGCCGCATATAGCTTTACCTTCATAATGAACCTTGAGCATCACTTCCGTTGCTTTTTCGATATCTAGTGAGAAGAATCGCTCTAGGATCTCGATTACAAAGTCCATGGGCGTGTAGTCATCGTTATTCAACACAACGTTATACATCGCCGGTGGCTTTACTTTTGTTGCTTCTTTCTCCAGTAAATCTGAGCCTGGAGATGCCCATTCAAAGTTTCTGCTCATATCGCTTTGCTAAGGGTTATTTTTCGGAAGTCGTGAGTGTTTACCTAACTCAAATTTACCACATTCACGCTTTACCGTGTACTAAGAAACTGCACCTAGAAACAGTACCAAAAAATATTCCTCTATACTGAGCCTAATCCACCATTTCCATCGCTGCAAATAAAAGATCTCGATTAACAAGATTAACATATGTGATTGATTAAAAAGACGCCATAACTATTGATACTAACGATAAGATTACCGCTAAGTTACTATTTGGTTAATAGTTTGCGGTTAATCTCGAATGTGATTTGTTATTAAAATTGATCACTTTTATACCAATTTACTATTGACTGTGCTCAATCATTAGCTACATTGGAGCTAAAAGGTTTTTTAATACACTTTTGCAACATGAATTAAAATCAGTAACACGCTTCAAAAATTAACAATAAGGAATAATTACGCAGGGTAGCGTTAATTTCCGTAAGCAATGTACGAGATTCAAGCTATTAGCTGAAATTCTTTAGCTGGTAGGAATGATATCAATCGCACTTACAACAATTGATATAACAACGTTAGTAACAAAATGCATGAGGGATGTATAGCATGGCTACAGGTACAGTAAAATGGTTTAACAATGCCAAAGGGTTTGGCTTTATTTGTCCAGAAGGTGAAGACGGCGATATTTTCGCGCACTACTCCACAATACAAATGGAAGGTTATCGAACCTTAAAGGCTGGTCAGCAGGTCGACTATGAAGTAGAAAGTGGACCTAAAGGCTCGCATGCTAGCTCCGTTGTTCCTGTAGAAGGCAGCGCCGCAAAATAGGCGAATGCAAACTCATGTTAACCTCCATCAGTCGTCATTAACGGCTGACAGGTAAACAGAATATTGAAACCGCTCATTTAATACCTGTAACACAGGATTACGTGAGCGGTTTTTTTCGTTTTGGGGGCTCTAAAGTTGCTCACTGGACAATGAGCTCGAAGAGCTACTCCCCTTAAGCTAGGTCTTAAGAAGTATTAGACAGAAAAAAGACGCTTTAACATTATCGTTAAAGCGTCTTTCGTTTTGACTTTATCTATAACTTAGCTATCAGCCTAAGCAACTCGTTAGCAAATCACGCTCATGAGTGACTAACGATGAGTCCAATCACTATGCATCAATAAACGCGTTTAGCGTTGAGCTTGGGCGCATTAGTGTTGAAACCAATGCATCGTCAAGTAGGTAGTAACCACCTAAGTCGCCAGCCACACCTTGAGCGTTGTTCAGCTCTGCAACGATCGCTTCTTCACTTTCAGCCAGTTGACTTGCCACACCTGCAAACTCAGCAGCAAGATCAGCGTCAGCCGTTTGCTCAGCAAGCGCCTTAGCCCAGTATGCCGCTAGATAGTAGTGGCTACCACGGTTATCAAGCTCACCTACTCGACGTGAAGGAGACTTGTTGTTATCAAGGAACTCACCCGTCGCTTTATCAAGCGCATCAGCTAGAACTTGTGCTTTAGCGTTACCTGTTACTACGCTCAGGTGCTCTAGAGATGCCGCTAGTGCCAAGAATTCACCTAGAGAATCCCAACGCAAGTGGTTTTCTTTCTCTACTTGTTGAACATGTTTAGGAGCAGAGCCGCCAGCACCTGTTTCAAACAGACCACCACCGTTCATTAGTGGAACAATCGATAGCATCTTAGCTGATGTACCAAGCTCTAAAATCGGGAACAAGTCAGTTAGGTAATCACGTAATACGTTACCAGTAACCGAAATAGTATCTAGGCCTTCTTTGATACGAACCAGTGAGTATTGAGTCGCTTCAAGTGGAGCAAGGATCTTAATTTCAAGACCATCGGTATCGTATTCAGGAAGGTATGCTTCAACTTTCTTGATAAGCTGAGCATCATGTGCGCGTGACGCATCTAGCCAAAATACCGCTGGAACACCCGATGCACGAGCACGCGTTACCGCAAGCTTAACCCAGTCTTGGATTGGTGCATCTTTAACCTGACACATACGGAAGATATCGCCTTCCTCTACGTCTTGCTCAAGAAGCACAGCGCCTGAAGCGTCAACAACTTGAACCTGACCAGCAGCTTCAAGGATGAAAGTCTTATCATGAGAACCGTACTCTTCCGCTTTTTGAGCCATCAAACCAACGTTTGGTACGCTACCCATCGTTGTTGGATCGAACGCGCCGTTCTCTTTACAGAAATCAATAACCGCTTGGTAAATGCTCGCGTAGCTACGATCTGGGATCATTGCTTTGGTATCTTTTTGCTTACCTTCTGGATCCCACATTTGACCAGAAGAACGCAACATTGCAGGCATAGATGCATCCACAATGATGTCACTTGGAACGTGTAGGTTAGTAATGCCACGGTCTGAGTCAACCATCGCTAGTGGAGGCTGAGTTTCGTATACTGCTTGTAGGTCAGCTTCGATTGCCTGTTTCTGATCTTGAGGAAGTGCAGCGATTTTTGCGTATACATCGCCGATGCCGTTGTTTACGTCAACACCTAACTCTTCAAACAGTTGACCGTGCTTAGCGAACACGTCTTTGTAGTAAACCTTAACCGCATGACCAAAAATCACTGGGTCAGACACTTTCATCATCGTCGCTTTCATGTGAAGAGAAAGCAGTACGCCTTGTTCTTTAGCCGATGCGATTTCTTTTTCGAAGAACGCAACCAAAGCGGCCTTATTCATCACTGACGCATCAATGATCTCTTTATCTTGCAGTGCAAAAGCTGGCTTCAATGTTTTCTTCGCACCATCTTTGCCAACGAATTCAATGCTAACTTCTGTAGCACCTTCAATGGTTACTGACTTTTCACTACCGAAGAAGTCTTTGTCGTCCATACTTGAAACGTGCGACTTAGAATCTGCAGACCAAGCACCCATTGAGTGTGGGTTCTTCTTCGCGTAGTTTTTAACTGAAAGTGGAGCACGGCGATCCGAGTTACCTTCACGCAATACTGGATTTACTGCACTGCCTTTGATTTTGTCGTAAGTCGCTTTTACTGCTTTCTCTTCGTCAGTGTTTGCTTCTTCTGGGTAATTAGGAAGTGCGTAACCTTTTGACTGTAGCTCTTTGATTGTTGCTTGAAGCTGAGGTACAGATGCAGAGATGTTTGGAAGCTTGATAATGTTTGCTTCTGGTGTCTTAGCCAATTCACCTAGTTCTGCTAATGCATCACCAATACGTTGCTCTTCGTTCAAATAGTCAGGGAAGTTGGCAATAATACGCCCTGCAAGTGAAATGTCGCGAGTATCAACGTTAATACCAGAAGAAGCTGTAAAAGATTGAATGATAGGCAGCAGAGAGTATGTTGCTAGCGCCGGAGCTTCGTCTGTAATGGTATAGATGATCGTTGGTTTTTCAGTAGGCATGAAATTTCCCTATAGTTCTTACAAGCTCATTTAAAGTAGTGAGCGTGTTATAAATTGACCAGTAAGCCACTCTAAGAGTGAAAACTGCTTACTCGATAGTCGTACTCTATCTTATTTTTCATACAATCTTGATGACAGCATGAACCAAATCCGTGAGTGCGTTGTTATAATAAAACACGAAGGTATAATTAAACAAATCAGGCTTAAGAGTCCATCAACTTGTTCTATTTTGTGTCTTTTAGGCGCGCAAATGATAGCTCAATTCCGTTTCAGTGAAAACTTTTCAGCACACTTCGTTTACATTTTTGCAAGGTAGTTAACATGTCTACTCGCTCACGCAGCGCATCTCGTTCAGACAAACCGGCTCGTTCTGGTGCAACATTAAAACAAAGCGGTAATAGACAAAGCCGAAGCAGTGATAAGAATAACACTGGCAATTCGCACAACAAATCTCACTCAAGCAAGCACCGATATAAAGGCAAGCCTACCAATGCAAAACCTAAGGTTGCGCTCGAAGATCGCAAAGTAATTCTGTTCAACAAGCCTTTCGATACTCTAAGCCAATTTACAGATGGCGAAGGGAGAAAAACGCTAGCGGACTTTATTCCAGTGAAAGACGTTTATGCTGCAGGTCGCCTTGACCGCGACAGCGAAGGGTTAATGGTCTTAACCAATGATGGGATATTTCAAGCTAAGTTAACTCAACCAAACTCAAAATCCCCAAAGACATACTGGGTACAGGTTGAAGGCGCAACTTCTGAGGAAGATTTAGATAAATTGAGAAAAGGTGTCGAACTAAAAGACGGCATGACACTACCGGCTAAAGTAGAAGTGATGCAAGAACCTGAAGTGTGGGATAGAAATCCTCCAGTCCGCTTCAGAGCCGCGATACCGACAACATGGTTGGCTATTACAATCATTGAAGGACGTAACCGCCAAGTAAGACGCATGACAGCCAATATCGGCTTCCCTACCCTACGTCTTATCCGCTATTCAATGGGCAACATGAATGTGGGGCAGCTACAGCCTGGTGAGTGGAAAGAGATTTAACTCATAGCAATATAAAAAAGCAAGATATTTATTATATCTCGCTTTTTTACACATGAAGATTGATTACTCTTGATCAATCATCCACTTACGGAATTCTTTGCGCTCTTTTTTAGAAGCTTTTAGATACCAAGCTTTCAATTGCTCGACATTTTGAGTAACACTTCCCACAACGCTTGGGGCAGTTTTAAGATCTAGTTTCGGAGTATCCGATTGAGTTGTAACTGGAGAGGGAACTATCGCAGTAGTCGTGGCAGTGACTAACGCACCATCGACAAACGTGATTCCTCGTTGATCGTTATGTTCTTTTACAAGCTTGTCCATTCCCATAAATGGAAGTAGACCTTTCTTGCCTTGAAGTAACTCTTGTTGATAGACAAGTTCGTTACCGTCTTGAGTTAAACGCCAATCGGGGTTTTGCTTTCTGAAAGCTTTTTCCGCTTCGCTTTTACTTCGAGCAACCGGGTGATCCAATTTAATTTCATTCCCACCTGCTTCAAACGTTAATAAATATGGCTTAGAAGTAAATACGCTATTACCACTACCACGACCAACTTCTTTGTCCATTCGGACAACAACTTGAGTCGTACCATTTCTTATTATATTCGTCCCCAATTTAGAATCAGCCTCTACACCATTAATGTAAAGAACAGAGACACCTTTGCTAGGAACCAGAGTTATAGCATGTGCAGAAAATGCAAGCATAGTTAAAACAAAGAATAATTGCTTTTTAAACATCACAGAGATTGACTCCTTTCATCAGGCACGTTGCCAAAAATAATTAAGTAATTATTATATGAAATATTAAACTGTAAAAATAAATAAAGCCACCCTGAGGTGGCTTTATAAGAAAGTTTTTAACTAAACTCAATTAGAAGCTAGCTTTAACACCTACAGCAACACCAGTGTCCGTGTTTTTCTGGTCTGTACCACCAACTTCAATGTAAGCCGTAGTGTTCGGAGCAAAGCCGTAACCAGCATTTACAAACCAGTTGTCGGCGTCATTGTCATTGTTGTCACTATCAGAAGTGCTGTAGCCAGCACCGATAGTTACTGCATCAATAGTGTAATCAGCAGCAAAAGCGATAGTATCTGCATCTACTTTTACAACTCCTGTATCCATTGTTGTCGCGTAATAGCCCAACTCAAGATTCAAGCTTTCAACGCCAGAGAAACGAGCTTCTAATGCCCAAATAGCGTCGTCCGCGCCAGGCGCCATCTTTTCCAATTCTGCGTAGCCATAGTATGCAGTGAAATCAAAATCAGCTACACGACCACCAAGTTTAAGATCGTAATACGCTCCATCTTTGCCAAGAGCATCTGTGCTGTCATTCTCATCTTGAGCAAGAGATGCTGTAGCATAGAATGTCCCTGTATCGATATCATAACGAATCATTTCATCTTGACAGAACTCACTACCATTTTCGAAGAAAGAGCTCACACCAAACTGGTAATCAGAACCAACACCAGCATCGTCTAGCGCGCCACACGTACGACCAACCTTCACAGAACCGTAGTTTTGAGTATATAAAGCCACATAGACATCACCAACATCTGCAGATGTAGAAGAACCGCCAGTTACTTCACCAGATGCTCCATCAAACTCCCAATAACCGCCAAAAGTTAGCTCGTCATTAAGCGCATAACGAACATCAAATCCAAAGTCAGCATCTTGAATTTCTTGCTGGAATTCTGAATCTTTTGCAAAACCTTTAACGTAAACAACTTCGATGTCGCCACTTAGGTTAACAGATAAGTCTTCCTGGTTGTAAATTTCGATTGCTTGTGCCGATGTTGCTGCAAACATAACACTTAGTGCTAATAGAGTCTTTTTCATAATAAATCCACTGCCTTTTCTAAGAATGGGAGATCCTTGCCCGGTTCCCTTTTATTTTTATGACTGGTCATTACCACTCTTTGTTGGTTAATCACCGTCACTAAATTTCGAGGTCTAGATTGCAAAAGATTATCCTGCGTGTCAAATAAACTAAAAACAGACCTAAAAAAAACACAAAGCAATCAAAATCAACCACTTACATTTTTTTTCATTGTTTTACGAGCAGCTTATCCTTAGTTTTATCAGGAAATATAATAATCCCAAAAAAGAACAAAACAGCATTTAACACCACAAACAACTTGTAAAAACGCCACATCTCAGGATTTAACACCTACAAGCAAGTCTTTTTTAATATTTATATTTCACAACATAAATAAAATAGTTAAGTTCCTGATGGTTCAGTTTTTTTTTGTGAACAAGATCTACCTTTGATTCAAAAGCAAGCTATTTCACCGTAAATGTACCGACTAGTGATATGTGCTACTATCCTCGCTCCGTTACGTAGGTCACAGTATGCTAACTACTAAAATTCAAAAATCTATTCGCACCAGTTATCAAAACCTCCAAGATCAGTTGGACAACTTTGTACCTCGACGTGCTCAAAATTACCTTGTTGCAGAAATAGCGAAGACACTTTGTGGTCAATACCACAAAAGTAATCGCATGATTGTTGCAGAAGCGGGAACCGGGATCGGGAAATCACTGGCTTATTTAATGGCAACTATTCCTGTCGCTGTGCTCAATAACCGAAAAATAGTCATATCAACGGCGACGGTTGCGCTACAAGAACAGCTCGTCAATAAAGATCTCCCTCTATATAGAAGACTGACTGATCGAGAGTTTTCTTTCATATTAGCGAAGGGCAGACAGCGTTATTGTTGTTCCGAAAAGCTAGCCGCTGCCTGCGGGGTTGATGGCGGACAAATGGCCATGTTCGAATCTAAGCCAAAGAAGAAGGATATCGACCAACTTCAAACCATGTATCGTAGCCTAACCCAAGGTAAATGGGATGGTGACCGCGATTCGTGGCCAAAACCCATCGACAACATGATTTGGCAGATGATTGTTAGTGATAAGCACAGCTGTAATAACAGTATGCCTACTCATAGAGACTGCCCTTTCCAAAAAGCGCGCTCAGAGCTAGATAAAGCAGACGTGATTATCGCCAATCACAGTTTAGTGATGGCAGATGCTGACTTAGGCGGCGGTGTGATACTGCCTGAGCCAGAAAATAGCATCTATATATTCGATGAAGCTCACCATTTACCGCATGTAGCCAGAGATCACTCTTCTGCGGCGGCAAGTCTAAAGGGTGCCGCTTCATGGTTAGAGCGTTTAAACCAATCCATCACTAAGCTTTCAGGCCTCGCTGACGAGAAACGTGTCCACCGGTTTCGAAATGAACTGCAAGACTCAGTGCAACAGCTGATCCCTACCCTGACTCAAATGAGTAAACAGTTTGACGCTAACCACTTTGAAGACGGCTTGTATCGCTTCGAACATGGCGACTTACCAGAGTGGCTTGAGAATGAATCTAAAGATCTCAAGCAGCTCACGCAAAAAGCGAGCCAAGCCGTTGCGAAGATTGCAGACCTAATTGCAGAACGAGTTAAAGACGGCGAGCTTTCAGCAAAACTTGCAGAGCCGGCACTGGCAGAAATTGGCTTCTATATACAAAGAACAGAGAACCTTGCTCAAGTTTGGCGCTTAATGGCTGAACCGAAGAGAGAAAAAGGCGCTCCTTTGGCTCGTTGGCTCGAACTGAATAAAGAAAGCGAAGGCGATTTCGTTGTGAATGTTTCGCCACTAGAGGTAGGTTGGCAACTGGATCAACAAATCTGGAGCCGCTGTGTGGGTGCCGTATTAGTATCTGCGACCATGAGGGCGCTCAACTCTTTCAGCTTTTTCTGTCATCAAGCCGGTATCAGCCAAAAAGCAGAAGATGGCGTACAGTTTTTGGCTTTGGCATCACCGTTTGATTACCAGAATCAAGCTGAGCTGATCGTTCCGGCAATGAAGTACGAACCACAAGCACCTCAGTTTACCGAATATCTTATTGAAATTTTGCCTAAGGTAATAGAAGACAAAAAAGCCAATCTCGTTCTATTCTCTTCTTACTGGCAAATGAACAAAGTTGCAGAGGCTTTAACAACAGATTTCGTTAAAAAGTCGTGGGCATTGCAGGTTCAAGGCGATACTTCACGAACTGAAATTCTAAAAAAACATAAAAAGCTAATAGACCAAGGTAAAACCAGCGTTCTTTTTGGAACTGGCAGCTTTTCTGAAGGTCTTGATCTACCGGGTGAGCTTCTTGAAAACCTCGTTATTACCAAGATTCCTTTTGGTGTTCCTACCTCTCCCGTAGAGCAAGCACATTCAGAATATATTGAATCACGCGGTGGTAACCCTTTTATGCAGATTACTGTTCCAGATGCGAGTAAAAAGCTTATTCAATCTGTGGGTAGACTACTGCGTAAGGAAAGAGATTCTGGTAAAGTCACGATCCTTGATAGACGCATAGTAACGAAGCGATACGGAAAGTCCCTACTCGATTCACTACCGCCTTTTAAAAGAACAATAAAATACTAATATCCCCTGCCCTTGAGGTAGTTATGGGCCTTCATCGCTAGGCCCTTGCATTCACAACCCAACATGACTAATCCATCGGTTTTTCATGTGGCTGCCCTATCAGCCGATAACGAGAACACTAGCTATTTATGGAAATGATTGAGCCAACCATGTTGGTCATACTTGCTCTGGTTGCATTTGCAGCAGGCTTTATTGATGCTGTCGCAGGTGGCGGAGGGATGTTAACCGTTCCAGCTTTGCTATCGCTTGGCCTGCCGCCACACATTGCACTCGGAACTAATAAGCTGGCCGCAACGTTTGCTTCATCTACAGCTGCATTCACTTACTACCGTAAAAAGCTGTTCAAGCCTGAGTGTTGGGTCAATGCATTCATATCTACTTTAATAGGTGCGACCATCGGCACACTCACTGTTGATGCCATTAGCACCGAGTGGTTAGAGAAGGTATTGCCGTTAGTCATTCTTGCCGCAGCGGTCTATACCATTTTTCATAAGACTCCAGATGTGAGCCATAATGTGTCTCCTAAGCCATGCCCTGTGCTTAAGAGAAAACAAAAGTACCAAGGATTCATTCTTGGCTTTTATGATGGGGTTGCTGGCCCAGGAACTGGCGCGTTTTGGACGGTAAGCTCTATGGCGCTTTATCGCTTAAACATCTTACTTGCCTCTGGTCTATCCAAAGCCATGAACTTTACCAGTAACTTTACCTCTTTGGTGACCTTCGCGATTCTTGGTCATATTGATTGGGTTCTAGGTTTAACCATGGGCCTTTGTTTGATGGCTGGAGCGTTCGTTGGCGCTCACTCTGCTATTCGTTTCGGTGCTACATTTATACGACCTGTGTTTGTTACCGTAGTAAGCGTACTTGCAATTAAACTGGCATATGAAGCTTGGTTTGTGAACTTATAGGCAATAGCCAACGGGGAGTGAGATGAATCAATTTTCAAAGCTAAAAAGTGTCATTGATACCTTGATTGGCCATTGCTCGCAGGTTGATAAATCTCGAGGAGCTTATCATCAAGCCTTGTTTGACCGAGCCTTATTTAAATGTGGCGCCTCTGTTTTGCTTCCCTATGCACTTGAAACTCAGGCAACGTACCGCACCATTGTACGTGAACAAACCACAAATCAACTGACCGCATCCAGAGCCAACTACCTGACAGAAAAGCTGACAAATCAGATTGCAGCAATCCAAAGAGAGTTAGCCAACCACGATTTACGCTTGGACCGAAAAAGTAAGTCAGGGAAAACCCTTAACGACCTATACAACGAACTCGCTCAGCACCAAGACTGGCAAAAGCGATTGATCGATTTAGTCCGAGTAAGAAAGTTAGCGTTTGATTCTGCGCCTCGCCACAGTAAGAAAAAAGCGGAAGAGGCTTGGCAGTTAGCAAAAGAGCGATTAGAACGCTGTGAAGACTCAATGAAAAATATTGAGAGACTGATTAACTTAGAGAACCCTAAGCGAAATGAACACTGATAACACACCATCACCACTGGATAACGCACCAGAAGAAGTTAAATTAGCTGTCGACCTGATCTATCTGCTCGAAAGCAACGAAATCGATCCAAAAGTCGCGTTAGAAGCAATCAAAATTGTCCAGCAAGATTTACAAGCCAAACTAGCATCTAGCATCTAGCATCTAGCATCTAGCATCTAGCATCTAGCATAAAAATATACAGGATTCACATGTACCAACTTAGCTTTTCTATGCCCGAGTTTCTTGAAAACTACTGGCATAAAAAACCAACCATCTTAAAGGGTGGCTTCCAAAACTTCGTCGACCCAATTTCGCCGGAAGAACTTGCTGGTTTATCGATGGAAGAAGAAGTGGATTCTCGCTTTGTCTCTAACCTCGACAATCAGTGGACTGCAGAACACGGTCCATTCTCTGAAGAAAAATTTGGCGAGTTAACCGAAACTCATTGGCAGCTGATCGTTCAAGCAGCGAACCACTGGCACCAAGGCGCAAATCAACTGACTGAGGCGTTCCAAGCGTTACCAAACTGGTTATTCGACGATCTCATGATCTGCTACTCAGCACCTGAAGGCGGCGTAGGCCCACATATTGATCAATACGATGTCTTCATCATTCAAGGTCAAGGCAAACGTCAATGGAAGGTTGGCGCTAAAGATGTTGGCCAATATAAAGAGACTGTCCAAGCTTCTGCACTTCGTCAAATTGAAGGTTTTGACCCAATCATCGATGAAACTTTAGAGCCGGGCGATATCCTTTATATCCCACCAGGTTTCCCACATGAAGGGAACACGTTAGAGCCGTCAATGAGCTACTCTATTGGCTACCGCTCGCCTAAAGAACAAGAACTGATCAGCAACTTTGCCGATTTTGTACTTGCACATGATATGGGTGACGTTCATCTTCACGATCCAGAATTCAAAACGCAAGATGGCTACGGAAAAATTCGTTCATCGGATTTAAGCAATCTCACAGACATGTTGAAATCTGCACTAGAGCAACCTGAAACCATCAGTGAATTCATGGGTTGTCTGCTAAGCCAATCACGCCACCAGCTTGATATCGTTGCTCCAGAGCCACTATGGACTCAAGAAGAGATCGCTCAACACTTAGAGTCTGAAGGTGAGATTCACCGAGTATCAGGCTTAAAGGCGCTCTACCACGAAAATGAAAGCAACACTGCTTACATCAATGGCGAAGTGGTTAAGGTTGATGAAGCGGATTCTTCGTTACTCAACATACTTTGCGATGAGACCATGATTACCTCGGCTACTGCCCTATCTCCTTCGGGCATAACTGTCGTGACTGAATTGGTCAACAAAGGCTACTGGTTTATCGAAGAGTAAGCAGCGTCAACCGCTGGTTATTGCCTAGCCTCTAAATAAACAATTAAAAAAGGGACAAATGAAATCTTCATTTGTCCCTTTTTCTATTCAAGAACTGGTTAAGGCTTAATGCTTATACCTTGAACTGATTGACCAACTTCTGTTGTTGTTGAGACAGTTGGTCAATTTCATTGCCGACTTGCTCAGAAGCCGCGGCTTGCTCCAAGATCTTCGCACTCAAATCGCGAATATTAACCACGCTTTGATTTACTTCACCGGAAACCGATTGTTGCTCTTCGGCTGCTCGAACGATCTGACTGTTCATATCACTGATCGCCTCAATAGAAGTAAAGATCGACCCCAGATCTTCAACTGCTTTCTGAACGTGTAATGCTGTATCGTTAGCTAGGATATTGCCTTCTTGTATTGCTTCAACGACATCTTGAGTTCCAGCATGAACCTTGTCGATCACCGCTCTGATCTCACCAACCGATGACTGGGTGCGACTTGCGAGGTTTCTTACCTCATCCGCAACAACCGCAAAGCCACGACCTTGTTCGCCAGCACGAGCCGCTTCAATCGCCGCATTCAATGCCAGTAAGTTAGTTTGCTCAGAGATCCCTTCAATCACACTTAAGATCTCTGTGATGTTTCCGTTATTTTTTGCCAATTCTTCAACAATAGGAACAGCACTCGACATACGCTCCACCAGCTTTCTCATTTCACCGGCTGAAAGTTCGATGACTTGTTGCCCTTGTTGAGCAGAACGATTCGCTTCGCACGCTGCATCAACGGCCACTTCTGCATTTTGTACCACTAAGCCCGCAGTTTGAGTCATCTCTTCGGCCGCTGTCGCCACAAGATCGACTTCTTTAAATTGAGATTCACTGCTTTCTCTGGTGCTTGATGCCGATGCTTTAGCCTGGCTTGTCGTACTCGCCACTTGTTCAGTGGTGTGAATAACTTCTTTGATCGTGTGTTGTAACTTGTCTAAGAATAAGTTGAACCCTTTAGATAGCTGACCAATTTCGTCTTGAGATTTCACTTCCAAACGCTGTGTCAAATCACCTTCACCAGAAGCAATATCATTAAGTCGCTCAACCACTTGTCGAATAGGCTTCACAATTGAAAGGGAAGCAAATGCGATGATGGCTAAGCCGAACAAAATGAATACGGTACCTGCAATTACTTCCGTCTTGATGCCTTCACTTAGCTTAGTACTAATGATGGAATCCAATTTGTTGGCATCAGCGACGACGCTCTCTCTTGGAATCTCGAACAACACACCCCAAGTTTGGTTAGCTGCAACAACAGGTGCAAAGGCAAGTAACCACTCACCGTTCTCGCTCCATTGCGTTGTCACTTCACCACCAAAGATAAAGTCGGTCATTAAATCACTGTTTGTATTGCCACTTTGGAAAGTTGAACCGACTGCAATGCTTGAATCATCAGAAGCGATGACCGAACCATCTAGACTAACCACGTAAGCTTTACCCGCACCGTTAAACAAGCTCTGGTCAGATTGAGTAATCACACTCGTTAAACCATCAAGTCTTAGATCAATACCAAGAAAACCAATAGCAACGTCGTCAACCAAAATAGGGACTGAAATAGAGGACGTAAGTAGTGCTACACCACCGCTGTTCACGACTCTCGGCGTACTAATACACGTTTGCCCTGAAGACAAAGGACAGTAAAAACGTTCGCTATTGCTGTCATCATTCAAGATAGATTCTGAAAGAACGTTCGCTAGAACATTTTCACCGTTATCTGCCACCTTCCAGTAAGGAGCAAAACGACCTTTTTCGTTAGAACCAACATAATCAGCATCGACATAATTCGCATCTTCACTATCGAGCAAGTCAGGCTTGAAAACTAGATACGCTCCTTGAATAGAGTCGAAGTTTAAAACCGAGCGACGAACCATTTCATCCAAGGCGGTACGAAGCTCTTCACTTGGTGTAAAGTTTTCGTCTGCATTGTTTTTTAGAAACTGAGCACTGGCCGCAAGCATTTCTGCGCGGTAAATAGCTTCGTCTACATAACGTTGAGTTTCTTGAGCATTAAGCTGAGAAACAGACGCCAGCAACTGCTGAGTTTTATTGATAACTGATTCTGAACTTTGAGATTTGATGACTTGTTGATTGCTCGTCGCGTTGTAGATCGAGAAACCAATAAGAGACAGTGACGTAATGATTAAACAACAACCTGCTAAGAGGGTTATTTTCCACTGTACCGATAGAGAGCGCATTTAATATCCTTATTTAAGCCAAAAGACTTCCATAACCATAACTATCACATCGACAACGAATTGCTGTACAAAATGTAAACAAGTTAGACGAATAGCTTAGCGGATAATTACAGCACAAATTGCTTACATATAAAACGAAAGTTTATACAAATGTTAATAGAGCGTGTTTTCTTCCTTTTTTCTGTGATTTAAAATGATGTACTCATATAATCATTGGCTGTGTTGCTTAGGTTTTAGCGCTTTGGACATAGCCAGAACATCGATATTTAAAGGAAGCCCACTCCACCCTCTCCCTCTTTAAAATGCAGCAATTTCGGATTAGTTTTTATAATCCAAGTCATAGATTTTTATCTTACTCAACTTCACACTTTTTGATTGCTAAGCCCGCAATCAAGCTCTAATATCTCGCGCCTAGATTCCCTGAACACTTTATTCATTTGGCTCTCCTTTAATGGAGCGCTAAGGCTTTTTACGTCTTAATTTTTGGAGAGATACGCAAATGTCCGCCTCGTTTCCATTAGCGAAACTTACCTTTTTAATCGCTATTCTGACTGCCGTAGGTCAAATGACTCAAACGATGTACGTGCCTTCTATCGGTCATATGGCAGGTGAGTTCTTAGTTTCGGCATCTTCACTGCAGGCAGTGATGGCGTGTTACTTGATCCCTTATGGTCTGTCGCAATTTGTTTACGGCCCACTTTCAGATCGCCTAGGTCGTAAACCGATCATCGTGATTGGTTTGATCATCTACATCATCGGTACTTTGGTGGCATTGTTCGCTCACGAATATGAATGGTTCTTAGCGGGCAGCTTTATCCAAGGTTTGGGCATCGGTTGTGGTGGTGCGATGTCTCGTACATTGACTCGCGACTGTTTTGAAGGCGCAGAGCTGCACCGTGCAAACAGCTTGATTAGCATGTGTGTGATTTTCTCACCATTGATGGCTCCTGTACTGGGTGGTTACCTAACAGAAGTTTTCGGCTGGCGTTCTAGCTACTTATTCCTTGCGCTGTTTGGTATTGCTGTTGTGATCACTATGATGACGAGCATGATGGAAACACTGCCGAAAGAACGACGCAAGCATGAATCGGTTGCCAACAGCTACAAGTTCGTTCTGTCTGATAAACGTTTCCAAGGTTTCTTATTGGTATTAGTCGCAACCTTTGCTGGTGTAGCCGTATTTGAAGCAGCGGCAGGTGTGTTGCTTGGTGGCGTACTTGGCTTACCGGCAACCACAGTAAGCTTGCTGTTTGTCTTGCCTATTCCAGGTTACTTAGTCGGTGCAGGCTTATCTAGTTACATCGCACAACGTCGCTCTGAGCGCCGTGCATTGAATGTTGGTCTGGTTGCGATATTGGTAGGCTCAACAGTGGTATTGATACCGGGTCTGTTTGGTCAAACAACAGCATTAACTTTGATTGGCGGTGCCACAATTTACTTCTTGGGCGCTGGCATATTATTCCCAGCAGCAACAACAGGGGCACTTTCGCCATTCCCGTACCACGCTGGTACTGGAGGTGCGATTTTAGGTGGTATGCAAAATCTAGGTGCTGGCATCGCAACACTATTGGCATCGTTCTTCCCAGCTCAAGACCAACTGCCACTCGGTTGCCTGATGATTGCTATGTCATTCATCGCTATGCTTGGTTTACGTTGGGTTAATCGTAAACCTGACCACTCAAACGAAATGCCATTGGCTATTTAACGTAAAACTCGAATCTTGCTAAACAAAGGAAAGGGACATACTGAAAAGTGTGTCCCTTTTTGTTGCACATTTATTCCTTCCACTCTCACGTATCAGTAATTTCATTTAACATTACTTTGATTTTTTGAAAACAATAACAGACACTTACGATGAAGGTGCATATCCAGAATCCAATTATAAATAATATCACTGGAAGATACCCAACCAACAAAGGATGCTGGCATCAAAAAGAGTAAGGTGCACACTAAGGATATATAGATGCGTATCGCTTTAACCACATTAGCCGTATCAATAGCGCTTTTCGCCGGATGCAGCAATCAAGGAATCTCAACCATGAACCACTACTCTCAATCACAACTCGTCGCTCAACAAACCCAAGCACCCGTTGCTAAGAAAGTCCCTCACGCAATGACGATTCATGGTGAAACCCGAATCGATGATTACTATTGGATGCGCGATGATGCACGCCAAGATCCAGAGATATTGCAACAACTTGAGCAAGAGAATCAGTACGCAGATACGGTGTTGAAACATACAGAAGCAGCACAAAAACAATTATTTGAAGAGATTAAAGGCCGAATCGCGAAAGACGACAATTCGGTACCGGTTCGCAAAGGCAGTTACTACTACTCGAATAAGGTCACAGGCGACAACGAATACCCAGTTCACCTGCGTGAAAAAAACTTTTTAGGCACAGACAAGCAAGTCATCTTAGATGTAAACGAGCTAGCAAAAGAGCATGAATTCTTCAGTATTGGTGGCTTAACGATCAGCCCAGACGAAAACTTGTTGGCCTATGGCGAAGATACGCTAAGCCGCCGCATTTACACCATCAAGATCAAAGACCTCACAACAGGTGAATACCTAAAAGATGAAATTGAAGGCGCTTCAAGTGCTATCGCGTGGCAAAACGACAACCAAGCCTTCTACTACATCAAAAAAGATCCACAAACATTGCTGGGTTATCAAGTTTACCGCCACGTGTTAGGCACAGCTCAGGCAAGCGATCAGTTAATCTACGAAGAAGCCGATAGCGCTTACTACACCTCTTTGAGTAAAAGCAAAGATGGAGAACAGGTCTACATTTGGCATTCGAGCACAGAAACCAGCGGTGTCTCAGTCATCGATGCCAACAACCCAAAGGCTACAGCTGAGGCTTTCTACCCAAAAGAGAGCGGCATAGAGTACAGCATCGCTAAGCTAGGTGATTTGTATTACATCTACACCAACTACCAAGCGGTCAACTTCCGTTTAATGAAAGTCACAACCGAAGAGATGCATGATCGCTCAAAATGGGTCGATGTCATCCCAGCGGACGATAATACTCAGCTTGTAGATTTCGAGTTGTTTGATGACCATCTTGTCTACGAGCAACGCGCGGATGGCTTGTCTACAGTGAAAGTTCGCCAACTCTCAACAGGCCACGAGTTTCCACTTGAATTTAACGACACCGCATTTGCCGCTTACCTAACGAGTAACTATGAATTAGATAACGCAAAAGTTCGTATCTATTACAGCAGCTTAACCACGCCAGGTACTTACTATGATTTCGACCTAAGTACAGGTGAATTCGAGCTCATGAAGCAAACACCCGTATTAGGTGATTTCGAAGCGGATAACTACCAATCAGAGCGAATCATGGTTACGGCTCGCGATGGTAAGCAAGTTCCTGTCTCTTTGGTTTATCGTAAAGACTTATTTAAGAAAGACGGCACTAACCCAATCTACCAATACGGCTATGGGTCTTACGGCTCTACGATTGAACCTACCTTCAGCTCAACTCGCCTAAGCCTACTGGATAGAGGTTTTGTTTATGCCATCGCACATGTCCGCGGTTCAGAAATGCTTGGTCGCCCTTGGTATGAAGATGGCAAAAAACTGACCAAACAAAACACGTTCAACGACTTTATTGATGTAACCAAAGAGCTTGTTGAAGAAGGCTACGGCGCGAAAGATAAAGTGTTCGCCGTTGGGGGGTCTGCTGGCGGTCTATTGATGGGAGCAATCATCAACCAAGCACCAGAACTGTACCGTGGTATTGGTGCACATGTTCCGTTTGTAGACATTGTGACAACCATGCTCGATGAATCGATCCCTCTAACCACCAATGAGTATGACGAATGGGGTAACCCGAACGATAAAGCCTACTACGATTACATGCTGGGGTACTCACCGTACGACAACATTAAGGTACAAAACTACCCGAACATGTTGGTAACGACAGGCCTGCATGACTCACAGGTGCAGTACTTTGAGCCAATGAAATGGGTTGCGAAGCTGCGTGAAATGAAAACAGACAACAACGTATTGCTGTTCAAAACCGATATGGAAGCCGGTCACGGTGGCGCTTCTGGCCGATTTAAACGATTAAAAGAAGACGCACTTGAATACGCGTTCTTTTTGGATTTACTTAAGACTCAATAGATTCTACGTAACTGTAAGTATTCACATCATTTAATGTCGCCATTTTGTCTCTACAAAGTGGCGACAGAAATTATTAAGCATGGTTAAATACGATGAACCATGAAATCCACCAAATCAAAAACCTTTAAAAACAAGTAGTGACAAAGGTTTACGAGAGGTATAAAAACAAATGAAAGTAATTAGCTTCAACATCAACGGTCTTAGAGCCCGCCTTCACCAACTGCAAGCTATTATCGACAAACACCAACCCGACGTGATTGGTCTGCAAGAGATAAAAGTGCACGATGAAGCCTTCCCAATTGCTGATGTTGAAGCAATGGGCTATAAGGTTTACTTCCACGGTCAAAAAGCCCACTACGGTGTGGCAATGTTGTGTAAGCAAGAGCCTATCTCTGTGCAGAAGGGTTTCCCAACAGATAATGAAGACCATCAAAAACGCATGATCATGGCGACGTTTGAAGATGAAAATGGTGAAAAGGTTACCGTGCTAAATGGCTACTTCCCTCAAGGGGATAACATCAAGCATGAAACAAAATACCCGTACAAACGCCAGTTCTATAAAGACTTAATGACTTACTTAAACGATTATCACAACAAAGATGAGCAAGTGATAGTGATGGGCGACATTAATATCAGCCCTATCGACGCAGACATCGGCATTGGTGAACCTAATGCGAAACGTTGGTTAAAAACTGGTAAATGTTCTTTCCAACCAGAAGAGCGCGAATGGTTGAAAACATTGATGGATTGGGGCTTTGTAGACAGCTTCCGCTTGCTGCACCCTGAAGTGAATGATCAATACTCGTGGTTTGATTACCGCTCAAAAGGCTTCGTAGACAACCGCGGCCTGCGTATTGATGTAGTCCTAGCGACTCAAAAGCTTGCTGATAAGTGTACTGAAGCTGGCATCGATTACGAGCTACGCGGCATTGAAAAACCGTCAGATCACGCTCCGATTTGGTCAACGTTTAAATAAAATCCAAATTAAATTTCAAATCAAAAATGCACAAGCTTTTGTTTAGCTTGTGCATTTTTTTTACTTAGCTCAAATCCACTCAAAAAGCTTGAGATAGTTCACATTCTCGCCTCTGCCCATCTATACTATTTGGACAACCAATGGAGAGAGTTTTGTATGGACGCAAAGCCTTGGGCCGGTATAAATCCAATTAATCTGCGTAGTTTACTTCCGATGATGGTGGTCAGCGGAGCGATCAGCGTATTGATGTTAGTCGTTCCCTTATTCAGCCTTCAAGTGTTTGATCGAGTCCTCTCAAGCCAAAGTTTAGATACGCTTCTATTCTTGGCTTTCATTGCTGTGTTCCTACTTACAGCCCAAGCGTTCCTTGACGCGTCTAGAGCCAAGTATGCACAAAAGAAAGCGATCAAATTTGAATTTATCGCGTCTCAGCAGCTCTTTGAGCAAACCTCCTTCTCATCGAAATCAAAAGAAAAGCATCTGTTCAATGATATCAGCGAGGTAAAGAGCCTACTCTCTTCTCCAGCCTACTTTGTCATGTTTGATCTGCCGTTCACTCCCCTGTTTCTTATCATTATGTTTGCGATTCATCCATATATAGGGTTAGTCGGTGTGGGTGCCGTTGTTTTTATTCTCATGACAACATTACTTTCTCATTGGGTTAAATCTAAGCACTTTAAGACCACTTATTTAAGCCAGCTCGCAACACAAAGAAAAAACGACGAGTGCTTTCAAAAACACGCCACGATTTTTAGCCAACATCAACAACAAGGTCTAAGTCAGACCTACCAAGAAATATTGGCGGAAAAGAGCTGGTCTCGAAGCCATTTAGATCAATCCACCTGCTCACTGAGTGCATTTTCTCGTTACATACGTATGGTCCTTCAACTCATCATCATGGCTGTCGGAGCAAGTCTAGTCATTCAAAATGCCATGTCTGCTGGTGGAATGATTGCGGGATCGATCCTAATGGCGAGAGCACTTCAGCCAATTGAGATGCTCTCTAGTGGTATTCAAGCATGGAAAACTGGTTTGGATGCAAACAAACGCTTAGCTAAGGAATTTGCTTCTCATACTAAACATACCGAGCGAACCGAGTTAGAAACCATTAAAGGTGATCTGGTCATCGACAACGTCACATGGTTCGCCTCTGAAAACCTTAACAAGCCGACTCTTAATGGTTTGAAGCTAAGACTGGAATCTGGAAACCGAGTTGCATTGATAGGCCCTAGCGGGTCAGGCAAGTCTTCCATCTGCAAAATGATCACTAACGGCATATCACCCTCAAAAGGTGGCATTTCTATCGATGGACTCAATGTCGAGTTGTGGAATCAGAATCAGTTCAAACACACCGTCGGTTATGTTCCTCAGCACATCGACTTTTTGCATGGCACTGTCAAACAAAATATCGCCCGATTTGATTCCAACGTTACGGATAGCCAAATCGTCAGATCCGCTATTCAAGCCGGTGTGCATGACGCTGTTGTCGCCTTACCGAATGGATATGAAACGATTATAGGTTCTTTTGGTCATCAGTTATCTGGTGGACAAGCCCAGAAACTTGCCATCGCAAGAGCATTGGTTTTCTCACCTAAGCTACTCGTGCTTGATGAGCCTGATTCCCATCTCGACAAAGAAGGCGAAGAGTTTCTTGTTTCGCTATTACAATTGGCGAAAGAGAAATCCATTTCTGTCGTGATGGTAACGCATAACCCAAGCTTACTCAGACATGTCGATTGGGTTGTTGAATTGAAAAACGGCCAGATAACACAAGCAGGCGAAGCGAGTAAAGTGGTTCGGTCGCTCTTCAATGTCGCTTCCTCGGAGGTGTCGAATGGCTAGTATTCATCATGACGATAAAGGTATTCACTTCGACGATGGTAGAAAACTGATCTTTTCTACATTCAAAATACAGGTGTTCATCTGGTTAGTTCTTGTGACTACTCTTGGTGGCTTTGCTGCTTGGGCATACCTAGCCCCGCTTTCTTCTGCTGCCATTGCGCCAGGCGTGATTATCGTAGAATCAAAGCGAAAACCCATTCAGCACTTAGAAGGCGGGATTGTAGAAATCGTCCATGTTTCTGACGGCGACCATGTTCAAAAAGACGAACTGCTCATCACGTTAAGTCACACACAAGCTCAAGCATCGCTTCTAAGGCTAAGAGCTCAGTGGCAAAGTGATTTAGCGCGGCTGAACCGCTTACAATCAGAGTTAGCGAGTCATCAAGAAATTCAATTTGATATGAGATTACTCTCCCTTATGAGTGACCCAAACGTATCAAGCTTACTTGATACGCAGAGTAAACTTTTCAGCAAAAGACAATCGTTAAAATCCGGTGAATCCGATGTGTTACAGCAAAAAGTCGAGCAATCAAAACTTGATCTGCAAGGCTTCCAACAACGATTCTTAGCCGGAAATCGAAGCCTGAAGTATTTAGAAGAACAGGTACAAATGCACCAAGATTTGCTTGTTTCCGGTAACACATCCAAATCTCGCTTATTGGATTTACAGCGAGAACGCTCTCAATTACAAGGTAACGTTGCTGACCTCAAAGCTAGAATCGGACACGCCAAGCGCACCATCGCCGAAGCGAAATTAGAGCTGATCAACGCGGATTATACTTACGCCAAAACGCTCGGCGAAGAGATACAAGATTTAGAACGAAAGCTGAATGAAACCAGAGAAGCTATGGTCAATGCTCAAGATATTCTTACCCGGGTTGAAATAAGAGCACCTCAAAGTGGTGTGGTGGTTGGACTTAATGTGGTCTCCGAAAATGCCATTGTTCCACCCGGTGAAACCTTAATGGAATTGGTTCCGCAAAATGACGAGTTGATTGTAGAAGCGTTAGTCAAGCCAGAAGACATTGAAGCCTTACGAATTGGGTTGGATACCCAAGTAAGACTGACCGCATACAGTTTCCGTAAAACACCACCGATTCGTGGAAAGTTAGTCCATATTTCGGCTGACCGCATTAGTGATCAAGCCACAGGATCTTCTGCTTACTTAGCGAGAGTATCGTTAGATAAGTCTGAGCTAGAAGCATTAGAAAACATCTCATTGTATCCGGGCATGCCCGCAGAAGTGATGATTTTACTTGAGCAACAAACACCGCTCGAGTATCTACTCAATCCACTCTCTGTGAGCGCCTATAAGGCAATGAGAGAAATTTAACCAAGCGCGAGAAGAAAAAGCCAAACTCATCGTGAGGTGAGGACGGAAAGCCGCAGATCTCAAGGATGAAGCGAGATGGCTGGGCTGCCTCTATGTATCGAATGATATGTGAGGAAAAAACGATGGCAGAAGTAACCAATACAGCAGCAGGACTGAAAAGTAATGGTAGCAATGATACCAATATACTAGTAGATGGTCCTAACCTCCCCACCCCAGAATCTAGAGATGTCAACAATGACCTTTCTAACCTCAGCGGCGATAACCTCGAAGTACGAGCCGGTAAAGGCGACGACATTGTGCATGCCGGCAGCGGCGATGACTTTATCGCTGCTGGACGTGGATCGGACACAATTAAAGCTGGAGCCGGAAACGATGTGGTTGAAGCTTGGAATCATTCGCTCAATGCTGGTGATGAAGCCGGCGTTAACCGCGATTTAAGCGCGGCACGCGATAAAGATTTAGAAGCGCTAGGAGAAGAGTGTGTTGACGACATTGTGGTTGCAGGTGCCGGTGATGATTACGTTGAAGGCGGTGCGAACAATGACATTATTTATGGTGACAGAGGCGCTGGTGCAGAATTTGGCGAAAACCTAATCAGCGATGGTGACTTTGAAGCTTTTGACCTTGGCAATACGTGGGGAACAGCGCCAAGCGCCGGTGCATGGAACGCCGAGTTTGGCAGTATCGAGATTCAAGAACAACTGCATGGCGGTGTCCCAGCTGATGGTTACGGGACTGATATCGCCAGTGGTCACTTCCTAGAATTAGACTCGCATGGCGCGAATTCAAATTCAACCGTCTCCCAAACATTTACGGTCGATGACGACGGTATATATCAACTCGATTTTTCCTACGCTTTTCGTAATAAAGGAGGCGATAGCACCACTGCTCCTTTCACAGTTCAAATAATGGCAGGCACCGACGTTGTATTCGAAAAGTCTTTCCAAGACATTGACGGCGTAGATGATGATTGGGATCTGTTTAGCGAAGATGTCGATCTCTCTTCAGGAAATTACTCACTCAATTTTATTGCCGACGGTGCAGAAGATACCTTTGGGGCTCTGATTGACAATGTGTCATTGAAGCAAGTACTGCATAACGATGTGCTCATTGGTGATAACGGACCAGACGCTGCAAATGAAGGCGCTGCTGGGAACGATTTGATTCGAGGCGGTAAAGGGAATGACGTAATTATCGGCGATAACTTTGAAGCGCTGTCGTTTAACGAAGGAACCGGCGAGTTTGAATTAGCAGATCCAACGACATCCGTCGACCTATCAGCAAATTCAACCGCCTACAACGCTGATGGTTCTGTCGGCACCGTTGATACAGGTAATGCAAGCTCTGGCGGTACAGGTTATGGGGTAGATGGCGCAGCAGAGGCTGGCGTGCTTGCTCAAATTGGCTTCAGCTACGACGGCGTTACCGGTGAAGGTGCATCAGAGATGTTTTCCGTCAGCTTAGACGAACATACAATGATTGCTAAAGTCGGCATTTCCAACCTCTACTTAAATGAAGGCGACAATGGCGTAGATGAGGCAGGCCATTGGGCAGCATATCGGGAAGGTATTCTGGTCGCTGAGGGCGATTTCATTGCGAGCGATTTAGCGGATGGCAATAACAACAACGGTTATCTAAACATCGGTCCTGATGACACTGGCTTTAAAGCCTTTGATGAACTTCAGTTTACTGCCGTTGGTCCTGCATTTGACAAAAACGGAAACGCTAATGCCGATTCAAGTGACTACTACGTCACTTCTGTTACCACCGATGGCCTAACGGGTGACGGAACCGATATATTGCGCGGTGGTCGTGGGGACGATGTCATTCTTGGTGGTGACAACGCCAAAGGTGGCATACCTGAACTCGATCCTGAGACGGGTTACTACGATGTAAGTAGCTTCAGAGGGACTATTGACGTCACTATGGAAGGCACCGAAGCGGGCTTCGAAAATTCGTTTGGTTACTTCACAAAAGACAGTGAAGGCAATGTAAACGCTGAAGTCATTTGGGGGAATGTGAAAGATCACCTTCCAAACTCTGAAGCTGGCAACAGCTTTAGTCTCGATTTGGGGCACTGTGATGATTGCGTTGATACGCTCGGGTTCTTCATTATCCCAGATGGCGGGAATGACGGTTTCGTCTCAGGCGAAAGTATCGCAATTGACTTAAACACTCAACAAGCGACCAGCTCTAACAATAGTGACCACCCCTTCTTGCTGGGCGTACAAGATTTAGTCGGTAGTAACGGCAACCTTACCTTAGATGTTAGCGGCATTAACAACTTCAATCCGGGTACAGAACTCGGAAATCAGTTCTGGAATGACAACCCTGGCGGTGATGGTGACTTCGATGATGTGGTAACCACCGTTGAAATCGACGACCAACCAGAGCAATTGTTTGGTGGTAAAGGCGATGATTGGCTTGATGGCGGAGACGGAATCGACCATATCAAAGGCGGTAAAGGCGATGACATCATCATTGGTGGTGGTGGTGCAGACGAAATCCGTGCTGGTAAAGGCAACGATACAGTAGCCTTTGATGCAGAGGATACTCTAATTCATGGTGGTAAAGGGTTCGATGTACTGGTCGCCAATGACCCTGGTGGTGTCGATATCGACATGTCGAAGGGGTCAAACATCAATGGGTTTGAAGCAGTCATAGGGGGAGACTCAGCTAATGACAAACTGACTATTTCTCTAGGTAAAACCTTCAATCAAAACCATGACCTTGATGGTAATAGAGCAAAGAACGACGACCAAGTTGCTGAATTCTTTGCTTTAGGAATTGAAGATATCGACGCAAGTCATCTTCAAGGATTCCAATACCAAACCGCAACATCAGTGACGCTAGACCAAGATATGCAAGATAAACTTGGACTCGATGGAACTGAAACGATTACCGCTTATAGCTTCACCAAAGGAGGCAAAGAAGTCATCATCTACACTGATGCATCCTTTGATGGTGATTTCATTGGCGTTAATGAAGTTTAATTGCTTTTTGAACTAGTAAATTAGAAACAAAGTTAAAGGACTTATTGCTTGTGTAATAAGTCCTTTTTGCTTCAAAGAGCTACTCAACTAATTCCTATACAAACCCTAAATAAGAACGGCGCTCAATGAGCGCCGTTTTGTTAACTGTGTGAATACCGTGCAATTAGCTAAGGGGTCTTAGATAAGCAAGGAAACGCTTCTCTGCGAATTTGAAAATCGCAATGATGATAAACGTCAACCCCATGTAAAACAGACCTGCCGTTAGGAAAGACTCGAATGGGGCATAGTAACGAGAGTTAACCAAACGAGCTGCACCGGTTAGATCCATAATGGTTACGATACCAGCTACCGCAGAGCCGTGAAGCATGAAGATAACTTCGTTACTGTAAGCCGGTAATGCACGACGTAGAGCACTTGGTAAGATGATACGACGGTAAGTCTTAGGTGTGCTCATGCCGTAAGCTTTTGCTGCTTCCACTTCACCTTTCGGTAAGCCATTAATCGCACCGCGAATGATCTCAGCAGTATAAGCTGACGTGTTAAGAATGAATGCCACCAAAGCACAGAACCACGCGTTTTCCCATAATGTGTCTTTCACTGGGAAGAATTGGTCCATACCGTAGTAAATCAGGTACAGCTGAACCAGTAATGGCGTACCACGGAAGAAATAGATGAATGACCAAGCCGGAGCATTAATCAGCATATTTGGACTGTTACGAGCGATAGCTAGTGGTATGGCGACGAATAAGCCAATGATCAAAGCAACGCAAACCATCCAAGCCGTTGTCCATAAACCACCAAGGTAAATCGGCAGGCTTTCAATTATCAATGAAAAGTCCATAACTACCTCGCGTGGATACTGAATTTACGTTCAACCAGCTTAAGTAAGCCCGTTGAAACACTGGTGAAGAATAAGAAGATAATCGCCACAGTCATGTAGAAAGTGAATGGCATTTTGGTTGAACCCGCCGCCAGTGCACTAACACGTACCATGTCTTCTAGGCCAATAATCGAAACCAGCGCAGTGGTTTTAAGTAATACCAGCCAGTTATTCCCAAAACCCGGTAATGCGTGACGAATCATCTGCGGTAGCAGTATGCGGTGAAACGCCTTTACAGGGCTCATACCATAAGCTTTTGCCGCTTCCATTTCACCGCTGTCGACAGCCATGATGGCACCACGGAACGTTTCTGCCATATAGGCACCGAAAATAAAGCCTATGGTTAAGACACCAGCAACAAATGGGCTGACATCAATATAATCAGGTAAGTAAGCGGTCCATTCGTGGTTAGGATCACTGGATGCAAACCACTCGTTGAGCCACTCGTTGATGGAATACAAACTGTTGTTTAAAAGGATTTGTCCACCAAAGAAAATCAACATCATCAGTACGAGATCTGGAATGCCTCGAATGACGGTTGTGTAGAGGGTTGCAATAGCACGAGCCCAGCGATAAGGCGCGAGTTTTGCTAAGGCACCTAGCATACCAAGAACCATAGCTAAAATTAGCGACAGCAAGGCAACTTCGATTGTGAGCACCGCCCCTTTCAGGATCGACGCTTCATATCCTTGTAAATCAAACATAATGGATTCCAACAGAACTGCGAAAAAGTTGGTAAGACAGGGAGAGGAGAACCTCTCCCTTAAGAAGTGATGCTAGAGATTACTCACCGTATACGTCGTAGTTGAAGTATTTAGCAGCGATCTCTTGGTAGATGCCTTTTTCACGTAGTGAAAGGATTGCAGCATCTAATTGCTTAGTCAGATCTTTGTCTTGCTTACGTAGAGCAATACCAAAACCTTCACCGAACCACTTAGGATCTGTTAGTGATGGACCAACAAACTCGTAGTCTTCACCACCAGCTTTGTTTAGTACGCCTTCTTCTAGAGCAGATGCATCGCCCAGTACAGCAGCAACACGACCGTTAGCTAGATCAAGGTAAGCTTCATCGAATGAACCGTAACGAACGATTTCTACAGTGTCACCGTAGTTGTCTGTTAGGTACTTATCGTGCGTTGTTGCACGTTGAACGGCGATCTTTTTACCACTTAGGTCATCAAAGTTAAGGTCTGCACCTTTCTTAGCGATGAAGTTGTTTGGGATAAGTGCGTATTTACCAGTGAAGTCGATCTTTTTCTTACGCTCTTCCGTGATAGACATTGCCGCGATGATCGCATCATATTTACGAGCAAGTAGAGAAGGAATAATACCATCCCAATCTTGTGCAACGATCTTACACTGCACCTGCATTTCAGTACAAAGCGCGTTAGCCATATCGACATCGAAGCCTTTCAGTGAACCGTCAGCTTCTGTCCAGCTAAATGGAGGGTAAGCACCTTCAATACCGAAACGTACTGTTTTCCATTCTTTTGCTTGAGCTACGCCCGTTGCAGCAGTTGCAGCAAGTGCCGCGACTAATAACCACTTTTTCATATCCCTACTCCTGTGATTTAGGTTTTTATGTTTTGCTAGTTTTAATATTGTGTTTGTTGCTACTTATTAACTTACTTGTTGTGTTTTATTGTTCACACCGTCGCTGTTTACCTTGGCAACGGCATTTCAATTCTGATTAGTAAATCGATGAGATAAATTGTTGTAAACGCTCAGATTCAGGTTCCGTAAACAGTTTAGCTGGATCGCCCTGTTCTTCCACTAACCCCTGATGCAAGAACATCACATGGTTAGATACGTCACGAGCAAAAGCCATTTCGTGCGTTACCACGAGCATGGTTCTGCCCTCTTCTGCTAGATCGCGCATTACGCCAAGCACTTCGCCTACTAACTCAGGGTCTAATGCTGATGTAGGTTCATCAAACAACATAACTTCAGGATCAACCGCTAGCGCTCGCGCAATAGCAGCACGCTGTTGTTGGCCGCCAGACAAATGACCCGGGTAGTAATCTTTACGCTCATACAGGCCGACTTTCTTCAGTAGTAGCTCTGCATTTTCAATCGCTTGTGCTTTAGGTACACCTAAGACGTGAACAGGCGCTTCGATAACATTTTCAAGAACGGTCAGGTGAGACCACAGATTGAAACCCTGAAAAACCATCGCCAGACGAGAGCGGATTCGCTGTACTTGTTTTTCATTGGCAGGAACAGAAACACCTTGGCGGTTGTTTTTCATTTGAATTAATTCGCCATTAACCCAAATCTCGCCTGCAGTAGGTGTCTCTAAAAGATTGATACATCTAAGGAAAGTACTCTTACCCGACCCTGAAGATCCGATAATCGATACTACATCGCCTTTATGCGCAGAAAGTGAAATTCCCTTTAAAACTTCATTTTGACCAAACGTTTTGTGTAGATCCTTTATGTCCAGCGCTGGTACATCTTTCATGCGCTTTCTCTCCCAAGTTTGTGAAAATGCAAGGTACTCCGACCTTTTCATGCGATACAAACTAGCACCACACGGAATAACATGCAACAAATTATTAACCTAATAATTTGGAATAAATAGCGATTCACTCTGACTTATTATGCAAAAGGTAGCGTTTTCGCCTCAATTTAATGAATGGGTTCTATCAATAAGCTGTAATTACACCCCTTGCATTGTTTAAATAAAGTTAATCAAAATGAGATTCTCGTAGCTGGATGTCTCACAAGAAAAACACGTTTTGTGAACTTATAAACATTACTGTCGACAAAATATAGCGCATGCATTCAGCACACCAACCTCACCATAAGACACAATTATTTTAAGGTTATTACATTGTGAGTATTTTACTCGGAACAGTTGGGAAGCAAGTAATAGTGAAATAACTCAGTAAGAATTGAGTATTGAACTCGAGCCATGACGACAAAGGCTCGAAGAAGATAGGTAAACGTCAATTTGTGAAAACTAATTACACGATTCATCAATGGGAAGTTAATGAATCGCTGCGTTTTGTAGCTTTCTTTCACATATACTCATAAAGTGATCAAGATCAATCACCCTAAAGGGTAAGCTTGTTAGACTCCTCAGCAAAGAATAAGGCATTAAAAATGCCAAACATTTCTTTTAACTTAGCTGCATAAAGCACAGCAAAACCGTGCAACATAATGTTAATGAGTTATAACTAAGAAATAACGCAATTACGCAATTACGCGAACTTATAGAATTCAATTTTAGAATTACTAACAAAAAATATGAGGAATCTATGTCAGACGTTGTCAATAATGCGAACTCTGAAGTAGAAGAGAAAAGCTATAAAGAGCTACACCGTCCTGCTTCTGAATTTGAGAGCCGCTCAGATTATCTAGATCACGAACTTCAAATCATGAAGCCTCGCCGCTTCGGTTTAAACCTTCCAGGTCGTGACTTCCGCTTTGAACTTGAAGATCTTGTTCCTGCACTTGCTGGTACTATTGGTATCATTGCGATGTACTCTGCAGTAATGATGTCGTGGGCTGATGGCCTAACTCAAGCTTGGGATCACGTAAACCTAGGTAAAGACTTCGCAATTGAAGTCGCTCGTGTAGAAATGCTTATTCCTGCACTACTGTTTTGTATCCTTGCTTCTGGTTTCTTTAACCCTAAAGCAAACCTTGCCGGCAACCACGGCCCAATGATCCCTCTTATCGGTACCATCGCTCTCGCTGGTGCTCACCCTCTTGCATTGGCCATCCTGATCGGTGTGTTCGGTCTCATCCTAAGTTTCCTAAAAGGCGGATCTAAACTTGTTAACCTAACTTCTGAAGGTACAGCAGGTGGCTTGCTCATATTCTTAGGCTTAACCGGTACCATGAGCCAAATCAACTCAATTCAAGAGTGGGCGGTTGGTCTTCAATCTTCTACCGTTGAAGCGGGCAGCATGGGTTACGTTGGTTTAATCGTTCTTGCTATTACTATTGCTATCTACGCTTTCTTAGCAAAAGTGAACAAGCGTTGGTTAGCTATCCCTGTTTGTGCATTCACAGGCCTTGCTATTGCATTAGTTCTAGGTGCTGGTTTCGACATCGTATTCGAAACTGAAATGGGTATTCCAAACCTAAACCCAGTTTACTGGTGGGGTTCTACTTCTGAAGGTTGGATGCTTGGCTTGCCAAACGTTGAACACTTCATCGCATCTCTACCATTTGCAATCCTTGCTGTAGCAATGTGGTCTCCTGACTTCCTAGGTCACCGTATCTTCCAAGAACTGAACTACCCTAAACGCTCTGAAAAAGTTCTGATGGATGTTGATGACACAATGACTATGTGTTCTGTTCGTCAAATGGTAGGTACTGCAGTTGGTGGTGGTAACATCACATCTTCTTGGGGTACTTACATGATCCCAGCAGCAATCGCGAAACGTCCAATTCCTGGCGGCGCAATCTTGCTTGGTTCTCTATGTATTATTGTTGCGATTCTTGGTTTCCCGATGGACGTAGCAGTATGGCCACCAGTGATGCGTGTTGCGCTACTTGTAGGTGTATCTCTACCTCTACTTGAAGCAGGTATGCAAATGGTTAAGGATTCAAAAGATTCTCAAGCGGCTGGTATCTGTATCTTTGGTTCAGCGGTTGTTAACCCAGTATTAGCATGGGCACTAACTATGCTTCTTGATAATAATGGTCTAATTGGTGATAAAGAGCGTGCAAAGCGTCTATCATTTGTAGATAAGATTGTTATCCCTGTTGGCGTTTTAGTTATCTGTCTAGTGGCAATGCTTGCAGTTGGTATGCTAGAAGGTCAGTATGGTCTAAAAGCTTGGCTATAATAGTCCTTACTACACAAAAGTAGTATTAGGATTAAAAAAAAGTTTGGGTGGCAACCCCTGCCACTCAAATTTTTTCAACTTTTTTTGGCATTTATTGATTTAGTTTAAGGTTTGCAGAAATTTTTTAGCGTAGTCTTGAATACATAGAGTAAAGACAACATATAAAAGGTAGTGACAATATATATAACCATATGATGCTTATATGCTCATATATATTGTTATTAATAAGAGTGTACTACCCTTACGAGGGGCGCTGGCTCAACAGTGTTAATGTACGTATTTTTTCTACTAAAAAGGTAGGTATGTCATGGCAGAGCAATTTGCTAAAGCTTGGGAAGATTTTGCTGCAGGTGAGTGGCAAAGCGAAGTAAACGTTCGTGATTTCATTCAAAAGAACTACACGCCGTATGAAGGCGACGAGTCTTTCCTAGTTTCTGAGGGTACTGAAGCAACTAACAAGCTTTGGTCTTCGGTAATGGAAGGTATCAAACAGGAAAACGCAACTAAAGCACCTGTAGATTTCGATACTTCTGTTATCTCTACCATTACTGCTCACGATGCAGGTTACATTGAGAAAGATCTTGAGACTATCGTTGGTCTACAAACTGAGAAGCCACTAAAACGTGCAATCATCCCTAACGGTGGTGTACGTATGGTTGAAGGTTCTTGTAAAGCATACGGTGAAACTCTTGACCCAATGGTTTCAAAAATCTACTCAGAATACCGCAAAACACACAATGCTGGCGTTTTCGATATCTACACTCCTGATATCCTAAAATGTCGTAAGTCTGGTGTTCTGACTGGTCTTCCTGATGCTTACGGCCGTGGTCGTATCATTGGTGACTACCGTCGTGTTGCACTTTACGGTATTGATTTCCTAATGAAAGACAAGCAAGCTCAATTTGCTTCTCTTCAAGAGCAATTCGAAAACGGTGAAAACCTAGCAGAAACAATGCAACTGCGTGAAGAGATCTCTGAGCAACATCGTGCTCTAGGTCAAATCAAGCAAATGGCTGAGAAATACGGTTTCGATATCTCTGAGCCAGCTCAAACAGCTCAAGAAGCTATCCAGTGGACTTACTTCGGCTACCTAGCTGCTGTTAAATCTCAAAACGGTGCTGCAATGTCTCTAGGTCGTACTTCGACTTTCCTAGACATCTACATCGAGCGTGATATCGCTGCTGGCAAGATCACTGAAGAACAAGCACAAGAAATGATCGACCACTTCGTAATGAAACTGCGTATGGTTCGTTTCCTACGTACTCCTGAGTACGATGAGCTGTTCTCTGGCGATCCAATCTGGGCAACAGAGTCTATGGGTGGTATGGGTATCGACGGTCGTACGCTAGTAACGCGTTCGAACTTCCGTTTCCTAAACTCTCTATACACTATGGGTCCTTCTCCAGAGCCAAACATCACTGTTCTTTGGTCTGAGCAACTACCTGACGGCTTCAAACGTTTCTGTGCGAAGGTATCTATCGATACTTCTTCTATCCAGTACGAAAATGATGACCTAATGCGTCCTGACCTTGAGTCTGATGATTACGCTATCGCTTGTTGTGTATCTCCAATGATCGTTGGTAAGCAAATGCAGTTCTTCGGTGCTCGTGCTAACCTTGCGAAAACAATGCTTTACGCAATCAACGGCGGTGTGGACGAAAAACTTAAGATGCAAGTTGGTCCTAAAGAAGCTCCAATGACTGACGCTGTTCTTGATTACGATAAAGTAATGGACCGTCTAGATCACTTCATGGACTGGCTAGCTAAGCAATACGTGACTGCACTAAACAGCATTCACTACATGCACGACAAGTACAGCTACGAAGCGTCTCTAATGGCTCTTCATGACCGTGACGTTCGTCGTACAATGGCTTGTGGTATTGCTGGTCTATCTGTTGCAGCTGACTCACTGTCTGCAATCAAGTTCGCGACTGTTAAACCAATCCGCGACGAAGATGGCATTGCAACTGACTTCGAAATTGAAGGCGATTACCCTAAATACGGTAATAACGACTCTCGTGTAGATGATATTGCTTGTGAACTAGTTTCTACGTTCATGAACAAGATCCGTAAGCTTAAGACTTACCGTAACTCTATCCCTACACAGTCAGTTCTTACTATCACGTCTAACGTGGTTTACGGTAAGAAAACAGGTAACACTCCAGACGGTCGTCGTGCTGGCGCTCCTTTCGCTCCTGGTGCAAACCCAATGCACGGTCGTGATGAGAAAGGCGCTGTAGCTTCACTAACGTCTGTAGGTAAACTACCGTTTGCTGACGCACAAGATGGTATCTCTTACACGTTCTCTATCGTGCCAAACGCACTAGGTAAAGAACAAGACAGCCAACGTGCTAACCTTGCAGGCCTAATGGATGGTTACTTCCACCACGAAGCTGGCATTGAAGGTGGTCAACACCTTAACGTTAACGTTCTTAACCGCGAAACTCTTGAAGACGCAGTTAAGCACCCTGAGAAATACCCTCAGCTAACAATCCGTGTATCTGGTTACGCTGTTCGCTTTAACTCTCTAACTGCAGAGCAACAAGCTGACGTAATCGCACGTACATTTACTGAGTCTCTATAAGCTCACGCTCAATAGACAGTAAATAATATTAGCCTCGCCAATGTGCGGGGCTTTTTTATATCTGAAATAAATCGCACTACACTCACCTATCCCGCGAAATGTTAGGTTGAGCAAAAAAGCACCCTGCCATTCACTTTTTTTCCACAAATTCTGTCAAATTACGGTAATATCGCGGTTCATAATTTAAGAGTAACTGCTCCATGAAATACCTGCGTTGTTTACCCCTGATTCTTCTCTCTTTCTCATCTTTAGCCTCTGAGCGTTCTACGTTAACTTTTGCTTTAGATAATGATGGTATTTTTGGTGTCGACCAAGACTATACCAACGGCTTATTTCTGGGTTACACATCATCAAGTATTACGCCATATAACTGGGTAAAACCATTGAGTCTTTCCTACTGGGGCGCAAGCTCTCTAGACAAGTGGGAAATCACCATTGGCCACAAGATGTATACGCCTTCTGACATTGAGTTAGAAACGCCATCGCCTAATGATCGCCCATACGCAGGTTACCTTCACACTGAATTCAATTACATCAGCTTAAACCCACAGCAAGCCCAGCGTTTTAATATCACGTTTGGTACTACGGGCGAACGTGCACTGTCTGAAGATGCTCAAAAGCTGGTTCACTCAATCACTAAGTCGGATGAGCCGATGGGTTGGGAATACCAAGTCGATGATGAATGGGCGGGAAGCGTTGGTTACCTAAGCCATTTCAACCTAATGCGTAATCAAGCTCTTGCGAATACTGACTACGAAATCTCTAACGTTTCTGAAATCAACGTCGGTAACTTTAGAAGTGACATTTCAACGGGCTTCATGTTTCGTTGGGGTACAGACTTAGGCGGTAACTTTGGTGCAGCTAACATCACCACAGAAAACCCATTCAAACCGGGCATGATCGGCGCATCAAACGCTGGTTGGTTTACCTATGCAGGCCTCGAAGGTCGCTACCGATTCAACGACCTGACTATCGAAGGCGATCGCTCAGGTGTTGATGAGTACGCTAATAAAAACAACGAAGATCCAGCGATCTACGATGTGACTTTAGAGAACATTCAAGCAACTGCTGTATTGGGTGTCGCTTGGTATAACCGATACGTTGGTGCCTCTTTAGCGCTAACCGCAAAAACACCGGATTACGAAGAAGCGAAAGAGTCAGTGTACACCACTGGCGGTATCACAATGTTTGCTTTCTTCTAGCCACCAGTAAGGGCTTTCGTCCTTTACTTTTCAAGTTTAATAAAGGCAATCATCTTCACAGGTGGTTGCCTTTATTTTTAAAGGTCTCGTTACCATTTGACCCTATTTTATGTACCGTTTTTGTAATAAAATAAACGGTATAAATTCCTCTACGAGAATAGCTCATGTCTACAACTGGTCGCATTCACTCATTCGAATCTTGTGGTACTGTCGATGGCCCTGGTATCCGCTTTATTGTGTTTCTTCAAGGCTGCTTAATGCGTTGTATGTACTGTCATAACCGTGATACATGGGATCTTCATGACGGAAAGGAAGTAACGGTCGAAGAGATCATCAACGAAGCAAAATCATACCGTCATTTCATGAAAGCATCGGGCGGTGGTATCACCTGTTCTGGTGGTGAAGCGATGCTACAACCTGAGTTTGTTCGTGACTTTTTCCGCGCAGCTCAAGCTGAAGGCATCCACACTTGTCTTGATACTAATGGCTACATTCGTAAGCACACTGAAGTGGTTGATGAAGTCCTAGAAGCCTCTGATCTAGTTATGTTGGATCTTAAGCACATGCGAGATGAGATTCACCACGATTTCATTGGTGTATCAAACAGACGTACTCTGGATTTCGCACGCTACTTACACAAAATCGGTAAGAAGACGTGGATTCGTTATGTGATTGTCCCTGGCTACACGGACACACCTGAAGATGCTCATCTGCTAGGCGAATTCATCAAAGACATGGATAACATCGAGAAAGTAGAGCTGCTTCCATACCATAAGCTGGGTGCACATAAGTGGGAAGCACTTGGTTTTGACTACCCTCTTGAAGGTACAAATCCGCCAAGCAAAGAGAAAATGGATGAGATTGTTGCTGTTCTTAGCCAGTACCATTCAAACGTAAAATACTAATCTAGACTGACGTTCATAGTGATTTCAAGCGCCTCAATTTCGATTGGGGCGTTTTCTTTTCGAGCCAAACAATCCTTTCACTTTTCTTTACAACTTTTGTTTATCAATTCAAAAAATCATATTAAATCCGTGTTGAGATCATGTTTCCACTCGTAGGAATGCTGTTACTCTTACTGCAACAAAAGAATACAACATTTAGTTTTTTAGTGAGGCTCCTCCCATGGAAATGACCAATGCTCAGCGTCTAATTCTATCAAATCAATACTACCTAATGTCTCAAATGGATCCTGAGAACTCCGCTAAATACCAACGTCTACAAACGATTGTAGAACGTGGTTACGAACTCCAAATGCGTGAGCTTAACAAAGAGTTTGGTTGTTTGACTGAAGCAGAATGTCGCGAAATTATCGACATCATGGAGATGTACCATGCAATGCAAGAGTCGAACAAAATGCTTGCAGAGCAAGAGCGTGCTGAAGTAGACCAACGTCGCCTGCAGTTCTTAGGTTTTGATATCGCTTCTGAAGCGCAGATCGTACACTACGTGCGTTTCCTTGTTGATTCTGAAGGTCTTTACCCTCAATTCGACAAAGCCGATCACCACTTCAATAGCCAGATGCCAATGCTAGAGAAGTACCGTCGCATGCTAACAACATGGCGCAACTGCCCTCGTCAGTACCACCTATGTGCGACAGAGCTATCTCAAATCTTTAGCGCTTAATTCGTTAATAGATCAGCGATAACTTTTAAAAAGTTTCAAGAAAAAGGGTTACTCATCATGAGTAACCCTTTTTTTAATGTTCGCACACAAAGAGAAAAACCAAAGCAACTAGAAAACGCAAGCAGCGTCAAATAACGCAGTAACCTTCTAGAGTATCAATTTACCATTTCAAACATAATGAGAATCAATAACGACTTTTTTGATAAACCATTCTCACATTCTCTTGTTATTTTCTGATAGCCAAGCGCATTAGACCGTTCATCATGCAAGATTATCAATAAGGCTCGGCTATGTATCTAACATACATAAATCCAGCACGGGTATTATTAAGCAACCTAAAATCTCAAAACAAACGACCAGATCCCCTCGAATGGAAAATAATTTGATTCTACGCGCCTCAAGTTGCCTATTGCGCTCGCCACGTTTTTCACACGCAAAATTGTAAATAAATACATAATTGTTAAGCAAAATTGTGGAAGCGGGTCTAACCTTAAAATGTAGGGAGAGCCTATTTTTCAATCGCTCGTCAGTTTTGACTGGTTAACAAGGGGAATGTGACTATGAGTATCTTTGACCACTATCAATCACGTTATGAAGCAGCCAAGGAAGAAGAGCTGACATTGCAAGAGTTCTTAGGGCTGTGTAAAGACGATAAAAGTGCTTACGCTAATGCTGCCGAGCGCTTATTACTAGCCATTGGCGAACCAGAGGTTATTGACACTGCTCAAGACCCTCAACTGAGTCGTATTTTCTCGAACCGTGTCATCTCACGCTACAGCGAATTTAAAGATTTCTACGGTATGGAAGATGCGATTGAACAGATTGTTTCTTACTTAAAACATGCTGCGCAAGGTTTAGAAGAACGTAAACAAATCCTTTACCTACTTGGCCCTGTGGGCGGTGGTAAATCTTCTCTCGCTGAAAAACTCAAAGCCCTGATGCAGAAACTACCAATCTATGTATTGTCTGCTGACGGTGAACGAAGCCCAGTAAACGATCACCCATTCTGTCTATTCGACGTTAACGAAGACGGCGACTTATTGAAGAACGAATATGGCATTGAGAAACGCTATCTTCGCTCAATTATGTCTCCGTGGGCAGCGAAACGTCTACACGATTTTGGCGGTGATATTTCCAAATTCAAAGTCATCAAACTGCGCCCTTCTATTCTCGATCAAGTTGCGATCGCGAAAACGGAGCCAGGTGATGAAAACAACCAAGATATCTCGTCTCTGGTTGGTAAAGTTGATATTCGTAAACTTGAACACTTCTCTCAAGATGATCCTGATGCCTACAGCTACTCTGGTGCGCTTTGTAAAGCCAACCAAGGTGTGATGGAATTCGTGGAGATGTTCAAAGCGCCAATCAAAGTATTACACCCTCTACTTACGGCAACACAAGAAGGTAACTTCAACGGTACCGAAGGGCTTTCTGCACTGCCATTTGACGGTATGATTCTCGCTCACTCGAACGAATCTGAGTGGCAGACCTTCCGTAACAACAAAAACAACGAAGCATTCCTCGACCGTGTGTACATTGTAAAAGTCCCTTACTGTCTGCGTGTGTCTGAAGAAGTTAAGATCTACAAGAAACTGCTTGAGCACAGTGAGCTATCCCAAGCGCCTTGCTCACCAAGCACACTCGATCTGCTATCGCAATTCAGCATTCTTTCGAGACTAAAAGAGCCTGAAAACTCATCTCTATTCTCTAAGATGCGTGTTTACGATGGTGAGACTCTAAAAGACACCGATCCAAAAGCGAAGAGCTACCAAGAGTACCGAGATTATGCTGGCGTTGACGAAGGCATGTCTGGGCTATCAACGCGTTTCGCCTTTAAGATCCTATCTCGTGTGTTTAACTTCGACCAAGCCGAAGTGGCCGCGAACCCAGTGCACCTGTTCTACGTTATTGAGCAGCAAATCGAACGGGAGCAGTTCCCTCAAGAGACCGCCGAGAAGTATCTAGAGTTCTTGAAAGGATACCTAGTGCCACGCTACGTAGAGTTCATCGGTAAAGAAATTCAAACCGCTTACCTAGAGTCTTACTCTGAGTACGGTCAGAATATCTTCGACCGCTATGTCACCTACGCAGACTTCTGGATTCAAGACCAAGAGTACCGCGATCCAGAAACAGGCCAGCTATTTGACCGTGCTTCTCTGAATGGTGAGCTAGAGAAAATCGAGAAAACCGCCGGTATCAGTAACCCTAAAGACTTCCGAAATGAGATTGTGAACTTTGTGCTTCGTGCCAAAGCCAACAATAACGGTCAAAACCCAGTGTGGACGAGCTACGAGAAACTGCGCACTGTGATTGAGAAGAAAATGTTCTCTAACACAGAAGAGCTACTTCCTGTTATTTCGTTCAATGCTAAGACCTCAACGGATGATCAGAAAAAACATGACGACTTCGTTGCTCGTATGATGGAAAAAGGCTACACCGAGAAACAAGTGAGACTGCTATCTGAGTGGTATCTAAGAGTTCGTAAATCCTCATAACTAAACGGTATTGAGCTGCTCAACTGAGCAGCTCGTATAAACCAATAACTTTTATACCTTAGTAAATCAATAACTCTTATACCCGAATAAAAAGTAGGATCGCGACATCAGCTGAGAGGGAGTTCTTATGGCACAATTTATCGATCGGAGGCTCAATGGCAAAAATAAGAGTGCTGTGAATAGACAGCGTTTCTTACGACGCCATAAAGAGCAAATCAAAGAATCTGTGGCCGATGCAGTTAACCGACGCTCAATCACCAATACAGAAACAGGTGAAGACGTCACTATTCCCCATAAAGACATCAAAGAGCCGAACTTTCACCAAGGTCAAGGCGGCGTAAGAGAGCGCGTTCACCCAGGTAATGATCAGTTCATCACTGGCGATAAAATCGAACGCCCTAAAGGTGGTGGTCAAGGTGGTGGCTCAGGCCAAGGCGACGCAAGCCCTGATGGCGAAGGCCAAGATGAATTTACCTTCCAAATTTCAAAAGATGAGTATCTTGATATTCTCTTTGAAGATTTAGCTCTACCTAATCTAGAGAAAAATCAGGTCAACAAAATCACCGAATGGAAAACTCACCGCTCTGGTTACCAAAGCGCGGGGATTCCATCCAACATCGCTATCGTTCGTTCACTACAGCAATCTCTGGCTCGTAGAACCGCGATGACAGCAGGTAAAAAGCGCGAGCTTAACCTACTGATGGAACAGCTTGACCAAGTTAAAATGACGGAGCCGGCACAACCTTTTGAGGAAGGTCGCCTCAAAGAAGAGATTGCCGAGTTACGTAAAAAGATTGAAAGCGTGCCGTTCATTGACACCTTCGACTTACGTTTTAAAAACTACGAGAAGCGCCCTATTCCATCTAGCCAAGCCGTGATGTTCTGTCTAATGGATGTATCGGGCTCTATGGATCAGGCCACAAAAGATATTGCGAAGCGCTTTTATGTTCTTCTGTATCTGTTCTTAAATCGCACCTACGAAAACGTCGATGTTGTGTTTATTCGTCACCATACTCAGGCTAAAGAGGTCGACGAACATGAGTTTTTCTACTCACAAGAAACGGGTGGCACCATTGTTTCGAGCGCACTGAAACTGATGAAGGAAATTGTCGCAGACCGCTACCCTGCTAATGAGTGGAACATCTATGCAGCACAAGCCTCTGATGGCGATAACTGGGCTGATGACTCTCCTCGCTGTAAAGAGTTACTGGTCAATACGCTTCTGCCAACTTGCCAATATTACTCTTACATCGAAATAACACGCCGCTCTCATCAAACACTTTGGCACGAATACGAAAAACTCGAGAGTAGCTTTGACAACTTCGCCATGAAAAACATTAAAACGGTGGATGATATTTTTCCTGTGTTTAGAGAACTGTTCCAGAAAGAGACAGCGTAAGGGAGTTTGCCATGACAGCGAAATCAAACGTTGCAGAGAAAAACAAAGCTGCAAAAAAGAAAAACGACAAGATGCTGCCTGATGGTCCAGATTGGACATTCAACCTCTTGGAACAATATCACGTAGAAATTAAGCGTGTGGCGCAGCATTACCGTTTAGATACTTACCAGAACCAAATTGAAGTGATTACTTCTGAGCAGATGATGGATGCATACTCGAGCATCGGTATGCCGATCAATTACAATCACTGGTCATTTGGCAAAAAATTCATTCAAACCGAGCAAAACTACAAGCATGGTCAGATGGGATTAGCGTACGAAATCGTGATCAATTCAGATCCTTGTATCGCATATCTGATGGAAGAGAACACGGTCACGATGCAGGCGCTCGTAATGGCTCATGCTTGTTACGGCCATAACTCTTTCTTTAAGGGCAACTACCTATTCCAAACCTGGACCGATGCCAGTTCCATCATCGACTACCTATTATTCGCTAAAAAATACATTACCGATTGTGAAGAAAAATATGGTGTTGCCGAAGTCGAACAACTTCTCGACTCTTGTCATGCTCTCATGAATTACGGCGTAGACAGATACAAACGTCCTGAGAAGATTTCCATAGCTGAAGAGACAGCAAGGCAAGAAGAACGTGAAGCGTATCTGCAATCTCAAGTCAATGAGCTGTGGAGAACTGTGCCTAAAAATCAAGACAAGGAAAAAGAGACCAAAATTCGCTTTCCTAGCGAACCTCAAGAAAACATTCTCTACTTTATCGAGAAGAACGCACCACTGCTTGAACCTTGGCAACGAGAGTGTGTTCGCATCGTTCGCAAAGTGAGCCAATACTTCTACCCTCAAAAACAAACTCAAGTGATGAACGAAGGCTGGGCAACCTTCTGGCATTACACCATTCTTAACCACCTTTACGACGAAGGCTTGGTGAGTGATAAGTTCATCTTAGAATTCCTACACAGCCATACCAGTGTCGTCGCACAACCCGCCTACAACAGCCCTTATTTCAGCGGAATAAACCCTTATGCGCTTGGCTTTGCGATGTTTAGAGACATCCGACGCATCTGTGAAGAGCCAACCGATGAAGATAGAGAGTGGTTCCCTGAGTTAGCCGGAAGTGATTGGTTAGAAGCGGTGCACTTTGCGATGCACAACTTCAAAGATGAAAGTTTCATCAGCCAATACCTTTCTCCAAAAATCATTCGAGACTTTAAGCTGTTCTCTGTACTCGACGACGACCGTAAAAATACCATTGAGGTGAGTGCTATTCATGATGATCCGGGCTATCGCCTGATTCGTGAGAAGCTTGCGGCGCAATACAACCTAAGTAACCTTGAACCAAACATTCAGGTGTTTAATGTCGATGTTCGTGGTGACCGCTCAATGACACTGCAATATGTGCCTCACGACCGCATCCCGCTTGATAAAGGCTACGACGAAGTGATGAAGCATCTCTATCGCTTGTGGGGCTTTGATGTGATTTTGGAAGAGCTCAAAGATACGGGTCATAGAGAGATTCTGACTACTTGTCCAAAACGTAATGATTATGGAGCCAAGATTTAATATCAATCACAGTAAGTCAGTGTTTGGTATAAAACTCCGCTCCCCCTACAACATAGTGGTCACCCGCTCGGAAGTGGAGCAATAAAAAAACGCATAAGTCTGATGACTTATGCGCTTTCTTTTTAAGGCTCAAACGTCTGTAAATGAACGTAAGGCACCAAGCCTAGAACTAGAACTAGAACTAGAACTAGAACTAGAACTCAATAAGCTTAAACAATCGGCTTTTGACCGCGTTCAATCAGCTTCATCAACACGCTGTCTGCAGATTTACCTGCCACGCCCGCTAGTTTGTCTGAAAGCTTTTTCTTCTGTACGTAGTGGATCGCTAGAACCGTTTTGTCCTTACATGCCGCTACGACTAAGTCATCAGAAGTGCTGATCTCATCCACCAGTCCAAGTTCATGTGCTTGTGTACCAAACCAGTGTTCACCCGTTGCTACTTTTTCAAGATCTAACGCAGGACGATGGTCACGGATGAAGTCTTTGAATAGGCCATGTGTCTCTTCTAGCTCTTCTTTAAACTTCTCACGTGCTTTATCGCTGTTCTCACCAAACATAGTAAGCGTGCGTTTGTACTCACCCGCCGTTAGCTGCTCGAACTCAATATCGTGCTTTTTAAGTAGTTTGTTGAAGTTTGGCAGTTGAGCGATAACACCAATAGAGCCAACAATAGCAAACGGTGCAGATACAATTTTGTCTGCGATACATGCCATCATGTAACCGCCGCTTGCCGCCACTTTGTCTACCGAGATAGTCAGAGGCAAACCTGCCGCTTTGATACGATCAAGTTGAGAAGACGCTAAACCATAGCCGTGAACCATGCCACCGCCAGACTCAAGTTTCAGCAATACTTCATCACCTTCACGAGCCACAGCCAGAACCGCCGTTACCTCTTCACGTAATGAAGCCACTTCTTTCGCATCAATGCTGCCGTTAAAATCAAGAACGAATAGATGTGGTTCACGCTTACTATCAAGCTCACCCTCTTTCGCTGCTTTCTTCACTTCTTTACCGCGTGATTTTACTTTCTCTTTTTCCGCTTTCTTTTCTGCTTTATCACGGGCTTTGATGAAAGCATCATCATGTAGATGGTGCTCTAGTTGTTCAATCGTCTGTTTATGATGTTCAGATAGGTTCGTGATTTCCAGCTCACCTTTAATCGCGCTTGATTTCCCACCCACAGATTTAGCAATCACTAAAATTGCGATGATGGCGATTACAACGGTCGCAATCTTGGCTAAAAACAAGCCGTAGTCCAACAAAAATTCCAATGTCATATCCCCTATTGTATGAATTAGTGTATTGTAACCATCTTGTCACGATTACCAAGAATTTCTCATCATTCCTGCGGTTATCTGTGTGATTAAACATCAATGGAATGACGAACATAATAAAAGAAAGAAGGATAAGCACAGTGGATTACCCAATCTCTACAGATGCCCTCAAAGATAAAGTAATTTTGGTTACAGGTGCCGGTGCTGGCATTGGTCGCCAAGCAGCACTAAGCTTCGCTCAACATGGTGCAACTGTCATTCTGTTAGGCCGCAATGTTAAAAACCTTGAATTCATTTACGATGAAATCGAAAGCGCTGGTTACCCACAACCTGCGATTATCCCATTGGATTTAAAAGGTGCGACAAAGCAGAACTACGTTGATATGGCTGAAACCATTCAATCACAGTTCGGTCGTTTAGACGGCCTACTTCATAATGCTGGCGTTCTTGGCACTCTGAGCCCGTTTGAGCAGATTGATGAAGAAACCTTTGATGATGTTATGCAGATCAATGTGAAGTCTGAGTTCTTGATGACTCAAGCTCTGCTACCTGCACTTAAAAAAGCAGAAGCAGGTCGTATCGTATTCACCTCTTCTACCGTTGGTCACTCTGGCCGTGCATTCTGGGGCACTTACGCGATTTCTAAGTTTGCTACCGAAGGGATGATGCAGATCTTAGCGGATGAGCTTGAAGACACAAACATCCGTGTTAATGCGATCAACCCAGGCGGTACTCAAACACGTATGCGTGCAAAAGCGTACCCAGGTGAAGATGCGAACAAGCTGAAAACGCCACTCGACATCATCCCACTGTACCTACACTTAATGAACCCAAGTGTGACAGACATTAATGGCCAATGTATCGATGCTCAACCTAAGTAACTGATATCATTGACCAATAGTAAAAAGTCGCTTCCATAGCGGCTTTTTTTGTATCTAAATCAATCAACTATTACTGCCGCTAATTTTCATCATTTCTCTTTGCATCTTTTTCATTGTTAAATATACTGTATAAATATACAGGTATTTAATTATGCATGAACTAATAAAAAACTTACAAGACCGCCAGCTAATCTGGAAAGGGTTACAATCAACAACGCAAGGAAGCACCACTTCAACAGGCTATCCTCAACTGGATAAACAGCTTGATGGCGGCTTCCCGACGCACGGCGTTATTGAAGTTGAATCACAACAAGGGATCGGCGAGCTTCGCCTACTGACGCCCTATTTATCTCAACAAAACTCGCAAAAACTGGCCATATTCATTAACCCGCCAGGGAAGATCTGTGCTGAGTTTTTTAACAGCCAAGGCATTGAATTAGAAAACATTCTCGTTATCCAGCCTCAACGCGATCTCGATGCGTTGTGGGCAGCTGAGCAGTGCCTCAAAAGCGGCGCTTGTCACTCTGTATTGCTATGGGGAGCCGATCTAGAAATACACCAAACAAAGCGCCTACAAGCAGCCAGTGAAACCGGTAAGTGCCTGCAGTTTCACTTTAAAGCCACCAGCCATAATCAATTATCCCTGCCCGTTTCCTTAAGCATGAAACTCTCTTCTCACGCGCAGGGATTAAAGGTTGAAGTGACTAAGAGAAAAGGCAGCTGGTCGTATGGCAGCTTTATTCTAGACATGACACACTACTGGCCGTTACTCACAGAGAAAGTCGTTTATGAAGACAATTCAGACCGCGCTTTGTCTGGTAACACTGTGCTGGCTTTTCCTATTGCGAAGCAAGGCTAACGTATGTTGTGGCTTTATCTGCACTTTCCATCTCTGCAGTTGGATACCTTGTTTAACTCTAATGAATTGGGTTCGAGCGAAGACTCACGCGAACAACCTATTATCATCGTGGATGAAAAAGATCACCATGTACTGCAAGCAAACCCAGCTGCGCTGCAATCGGGAATTTCGCTTGGTATGGGCTTAGGGTCTGCAGCAGCTTTGTGCCACAACTTACACGTCCACCCTTACAGTATTGAACTGGAGAAAAGTAAGCTTAAAGAGATCGCTCAATGGGCGTATCTGGTCACTTCCGACATGGCGTTATTGCCACCTAATGGTTTGTTGATTAAAGCCTCTAACATGCTGTCACTTTACGACGGGCTAGATAACTACTGGCATGAGCTCAAAAGCCACTTAGAAACGCTCAATATCCAGTTCAGCTTCGCTACGGGTTATTCGCCGCTTTCTGCGATCCTTTTGGGTAAGCAAGCGATCAACCAAGCAACAAACAATATTGAGCAGATGAAAACTTGGGTCAATCAACAAGCATTAATTTCCAGTGAGCTACCGACCAAGCAAGTGGAACGCCTGAACCGTGTCGGTATCAATACCGTTGAAGACTTATTAAAGCTGCCTTTGCAAGAGGTCGCACGCCGCTTTGATATCGACTTGGTGAATTATGTCGGTCGCCTTAACGGCCAGTTCAAGCACCCGATTGATTTCTATCATCCACCAGAGAATTTCCAGCAATATTTGGAGCTATTGTTTGATATTGAAAACATCCTATTTATCGAAAAGCCGTTGCTGAAATTACTGAATCAACTCGAATGTTTTTTGAAGCTACGCGATCGAGTGGCTTTCGAGTTAACTCTGACTTTACACCTAAGAGATAAAGACGATCACCCTGTCTCTTTTTATTCGGCACAAGGTGATTACCTTGCTGAAAAATGGGCGAACCTTACTCATCTCACCTTAGAGTCACTCAAGCTCACCGCACCGGTTCAAGGACTGACCCTCAGCTTGGTTCGTCATGGAGAACCCCAAATGGCCTACCATGATCTTTTTGATGGTAATACCGGAACACTTGCCGCGTTAGATTTGCTCTCACTACTGCAAGCAAAGCTTGGACAAGCCTGTATTCAAACACCAAAAATACAGCACGACCCAAGGCCAGAAAAGGCCAATCAGTATTCGCTCCCAACACTGAGTAAGTCTGTGACAAAAAGGCAAGCGCCCTCAAGGAGCGAGCAACAAACCACAGCTCTCAGCGTCGTTCAACAGCGGCTCAGGCCCAGTATTTTACTGCCAGAGCCCGAAGCCTTAACCGAAAGCGTCACCTTATCTCAAGGCCCAGAGCGCATTGTGTCTGGCTGGTGGGACGGAGAGAAGGTCATTCGTGACTACTTTATTGCTCACAGCGAAAACGGTCGGTGGCTCTGGATATTTAAAACGCCAGATAAACAGTGGTTTTTGCACGGCTTATTTAGCTAGTCGGTAAGAACGTAAGTCAGCAAGAAACTTTGTTAGCTCCTCCGTTCTACTTATTCAATTTCAGCGTCCCTTTTCAATCATGTTCACTCGCAATGGTTAAGTGAGATCACATTATGTCTCAGCAATACTCAGAGCTTTTCTGTCAAAGTAATTACTCCTTTCTAGAGGGAGCTTCGCATGCGGAAGAGCTTGTTTTACAGGCCGACTTCTTACGTTACAAAGCACTCGCGGTTACTGATGAGTGCTCAGTCGCGGGCATCGTTAAGGTTCACTCTGCAATCAAGCAACATAAACTGTCACTCAAGCAAATTGTCGGGAGCATGTTTTGGTTAAATGAAGAGTGCCAAGTGATCTTGATATGCCCAAACAGACAAGCCTACGCCGAGCTGTGCCGTATAATTACCAACGCGAGACGTCGTAGCAGTAAGGGACATTATCAGCTCTCTGAGTGGGATATCATGTCGGCTAAGCACTGCTTTATTCTTTGGCTTCCTCAACAGAAAAATGAAGACGCGCACTGGGGGCAATGGCTATCTCAGCACCATTCAGGTCGGCTTTGGATCGGCTTACAAAGACACCTAAAGCAAACCGACCAGCAGTACACAGATTACTGCGTTGAGCTGTCACAACATCATCAACTGCCGATAACAGCTTGTGGTGGCGTGCTAATGCACAATGCTAACCGCTTACCCTTACAGCACTCACTCACTGCGATAAAGTACCAAAAGCCCATTACCGAAGTGGGCAGTCACTTACTCGCTAATGCCGAGCGCTGTTTACGGAGTATCAATAAGCTCTCTCATATCTTCAAAGCGGAGTGGCTAGAAGAGAGCAACCGTATCGCTGAGCTGTGTGAATTTGATTTAAATAGCTTGCGATACGAATATCCCAGTGAGCTGATTCCTCAAGGGGAGACACCCATGAGTTATCTGCGCATGTTGGTCGAAAAAGGAAAACGAGCTCGCTTCCCACAAGGTGTACCTGACGACATCCAACAAATCATAGATAAAGAATTGGGATTAATTGACGAGCTTGACTACCCTTTCTTTTTTCTCACCATTCACGACATCGTGATGTTTGCCAAAAGCCAAGGCATTCTTTACCAAGGTCGAGGTTCAGCGGCCAATTCCGTGGTCTGTTACTGCTTAGAAATCACCTCTGTCGACCCAAGACAGATCTCGGTGCTGTTTGAGCGTTTCATCAGTAAAGAGCGCGATGAGCCGCCTGATATTGATGTCGATTTTGAACACGAACGTCGTGAAGAAGTCATCCAATACATCTATAAAAAATACGGTAGAGAACGGGCTGCACTTGCTGCAACAGTCATCTCTTATCGCTTCAAAAGTGCGGTGAGAGATGTGGGGAAAGCATTAGGGCTACAAGAAACTCAGCTCGACTACTTCATCAAGAACACCAATCGCAGGGACAAAAGCTTAGGTTGGCAGGCTCAGCTCACTCAATTAGGGCTACAACCTGATTCTTTGAAGGGGCAGCAGTTTATCCACTTGGTTAATGAGATTATCGGCTTCCCACGTCACTTATCTCAACATGTCGGTGGCTTTGTCATATCCTCAGGGCCTTTGTATGAGCTGGTTCCCGTCGAAAATGCAGCGATGCACGATCGAACCATTATCCAATGGGATAAGGATGATCTAGAAACCTTAGGCTTGCTGAAAGTTGATGTGCTCGCGTTGGGTATGCTCTCTGCGATTCGTAAATGTTTCGACCTGATCAAACGTATTCACGGGCGATCACTGACCATTGCTGAGATCACTCGCCTTAAGGACGATCCTCAGGTTTACGGCATGATTCAGCGAGCAGACACAGTCGGGATATTCCAAATTGAGTCACGCGCGCAAATGAGCATGCTGCCAAGGCTTAAACCGAAGACTTATTACGACTTGGTGATTCAAATCGCTATCGTACGCCCAGGTCCTATTCAGGGTGATATGGTGCATCCGTTCTTAAAGCGTCGAGATGGCATTGAGCCAATCAGTTATCCATCTAAAGACGTGGAATCAGTACTGTCGCGCACCTTAGGTGTACCGATATTCCAAGAGCAAGTGATCAAACTCGCGATGGTCGCTGCAGGGTTCACAGGCGGAGAAGCAGATCAACTCAGACGGGCAATGGCCGCTTGGAAGAAAAATGGCAACGTCTTTAAGTTTAAAAACAAACTCATCGAAGGAATGCAAAAGCGCGGCTATGAGACAGAGTTTGCTGAGCAGATCTTTAAACAGATATGCGGCTTTGGCGAGTACGGTTTTCCTGAAAGCCACTCCGCTTCGTTTGCGGTGTTAGCGTATTGCTCCGCTTGGTTGAAATGCTACTACCCAGAGTGCTTCTACGCTTCTCTGTTGAATAGCCAACCGATGGGGTTTTATAGCCCTTCACAGTTGGTACAAGACGCACAACGACACAATGTGGTGATACTTCCGGTATGTGTGAACGCTTCTCAAAACGACCACACGGTTGCCCCTCATCAGAATGGTCTAGCGATTCGCTTAGGGCTGCGACAAATCAAAGGATTCAGCGAGCATGGAATTCAAAGCGTGCTCGCCAATCGTCCACCATCCGGTTATCGCCACCCTAGTCAGGTGAAACAGTTATCGATGAATAAGAAAGATATCGAGCTACTGGCATCGGCCAATGCGCTACATAACGTTTCTGGAGACCGCTTCCAGACTCGCTGGGCGATCATGGACTCGGCGTCGGATTTACCTCTGTTTAGCCAAGCCTATGACGATGCTGAGGCAGGACATGACGAACATGTACTGCACAAGCCCAATGAGATGCAAGATCTACTCGAAGACTTCACCAGTGTCGGAATTTCATTGAACAAGCACCCCATCACTTTGCTCGAAGAAGCAGGACGATTAGGTCGATTCACACACATGAAAGATTTAATACAGCAAAGACACAAATCTATGGTCACCGTTGTCGGATTAGTCACAGGTAAACAATCTCCCGGCACCGCGGCAGGTGTCACCTTTGTTACGCTGGAAGATAGCACTGGCAATATTAATGTCGTGGTATGGGGAGCAACCGCACGCGCTCAACAGCAAGCTTATCTCACAGCCAAGGCGTTAAAAGTACAAGGGATATTAGAAAAAGAAGGTGAAGTCGTGCATGTTATCGCGGGAAAACTTATCGATATTACCGATGAAATTGTTGGCTTGAAAACCAAATCTCGGGATTTTCATTAGCGAAGTACCAACTGTTCTCAATCGATCATTGGCTAAAGAAAAGAGAGAAAGAAAAACGAAAAAGGGAAGCATCCGCTTCCCTTCAATTCCAGTTGTTGAGTTATGACTCAACTTCAGCTTCCGTACGTCTTTTCTTAAATTCCCTATACAGTAATAAGCTCAAAGTCATGACGACTTTAGACGTTAACCATATCATTAAGAGGAACTACCTTAGATTGTGTGTGAAAAATTACGCTAGTAGTTGAGCATATTTCGTTAAGAAAAATATGCTGCGTGAATATTAGCAAGCGTTTTCTATAAGGTCACTCAAAACAAACCGTACAGCAGCATTAATTATAAAATCTGACGCATTCGCTCTTGAGTCACTTCAACCAAGAGGTCTGGCTGGAACTTAGAAATAAAGCGGTTACACCCTACTTTCTCAACCATAGCTTCATTAAAACTTCCACTTAATGAAGTATTTAGCGTGATGAATAGGTCATGCATTCTTGGGTCAGTACGTACTTCGTGTGTCAGCTTGTAGCCGTCCATTTCAGGCATTTCAGCATCGGTGATCATCAACAATATTTCTTGATTGATGTCTTTGCCTTCATCACACCAGCCCTTAAGTAAGGTCAGTGCTTCTAAGCCATCACAACACTCAATAATGTTCAAACCCAACTGCGACAAGGTGCCTTTGATCTGGTTACGCGCTGTTGAAGAGTCATCAACGATAAGCACATTGCGTCCTATCATCTCCTGAGCTAATTGTTCATCTAAAACGCCTTCAGAGATCGAGACATCGTAATCAATGATCTCAGCCAACACTTTCTCAACATCGATGATCTCGACGATCTTGTGCTGCTCTTCTTCTTGAATATGCGTAATAGCGGTTAGGTAGTTTGCACGGCCTGTTGTCTTTGGCGGCGGCTGGATTTCTGTCCATGTCGTGTTCACGATATTACGAACTTGCCCAACCAAGAAACCTTGTACGGTTCGGTTGTATTCCGTAATAATCAGGTTGCTCTCTTGAGACTCCGCACGAGATGGCGGAAAGCCAATGGCACTGCGTAAATCGATAACAGGCACCGATTCACCACGTAAAGACGCAACACCCGTAATATGATGATGAGAGCCCGGTAAGCGAGTGAGTACTGGCACTTTGAGGACTTCTTTCACTTTAAATACGTTAATCGCAAATAGTTGACGACTATTTAAGCTGAATAACAAGAGTTCCAGACGGTTTTCACCGACCAGTTTGGTTCTCTGATCAACCGAATTTAAAACGCCAGACATACAACACCTTAGTGACAAATAATAACTGTGGCTACAATAGCCTACTTCAATAGGTTAAAGCAAAGCGCCAATGCACAGAATGCTTAAACTAAGTACAACAAATGATGTTATACAAAGCTTAAGTACATGGAAAGGTTCAAGGTAAGGCTACAAGACGAGAAAAAGGGGTTAACCTTCAATAACTTTCATTAACAGTTGGCCATCGTATAAGGCCTGCTTGATGAGCGCAGCACCTGGCATGGTTGCCTGCTTATAAAAACGAGATTCCACCAGCTCTAAGTCTTTATGGTAAACCGATAGACTCTGCTCTTCGATACACTTTTGAATCGCCGGGTATAACACGCTCTTCGCCTGATTGATAACACCACCCACCAAGATTTTCTCTGGGTTGAACAGGTTAATCACAATCGCAATCGCAGAACCTAGATAACGGCCTAACTGTTCAATCACTTCGACAGCCAGCGGATCCCCATTAGCAGCGGCAGCACAGATCTGTTCAATAGTGACGTCTTCAAACACCGTTAGCGTTGATTCTTCACCATTTACCAATCGCTCTTTGACTTGCTCACGGATTGCCTGAGAACTCGCCACCGTTTCTAAACAGCCTCGATTACCACAGTGGCAAAGCTTGCCTTCCTTGTCGATCTGGATATGCCCCAACTCACCGATGTTACCGTGACGTCCTTGCAGAACGCGACCATCAAGAATGATCCCGGCACCTAAACCGTGGTGAATCGATATAAGAACAGAGTTGTCGTTGTCTTGTGAGTTACCAAACAGCTTTTCTGCTAATGCCCACGCTCGGGTATCATTGGCAATAAAAACTGGCAAACCGGTTTCTTTGTAGATCTCCGGCCCCAACGCTAAGTTTTCAACGTTATAGTGCGGCATCTGCAACACAATACCTTGCTCTGAATTCACCAGACCTGGCAGTGTGATAGCGATACTCGTCACCCTGTCGAGTTGCTCGGCATAGGTTTGGAAGAACTCATCGATTTCATGGAGAAGACGCGCAAGCACATCGTCTTGATCACGTTCATGGATATCAATCTTGGTATCGATAAGCACGTCGCCGCCCAATTCATGGAGCGCGATCGTCAAGTATCCGCGACCAAGGCGCATCGACAAAAATTGCCAACCTTCGTTATTGGTTTGCAGACCGACAGCAGGACGCCCACGAGTCGTGGCTTCTTGAACCGTCGTTTCGTGAATAAGGTGAGCTTCAATGAGTTCACGGGTAATTTTAGTAATACTCGCCGGAGCCAACTCACTTTGCTTGGACAGATCGATACGAGAAATAGGACCTTTAAGGTCAATTAGTTTATATACACGACCAGCATTGACCTGTTTGATATGATCAATATGGCCCGGTTGAGCCATGTACATTTTACGCTCCAGAAATCATCAACGAGGTAATTTTTTTACTTTGCGAAGTAATTGTGAAGTCACTTGGTATATCGCCGTGACCAGTATCACGTATATACATGAATCTTTGTGTATCGAGTCAAATAGTTCGAGGAAAATTAACACCCACATCGATAATTTGCGACTTAATTTTCAGAATAAAACATCGCATTTGAGCCCTGAATTCAATAATTAAAGGCAAATCAAGAAATATCCTCCTAGCTCCCAATAAATTATCAATTAATGCATATACTTAATTCAGTCTTTTAAAAGATTACTTGGCCTCACTCTAGGAGTATTCATGACAGCCGAATTAAGAAAAACGAAAATCGTCACAACGCTAGGCCCTTCTACTGATAAAGGTAACGTGCTTGAAGAGATCATCAAAGCCGGTGCCAATATTGTTCGTATGAACTTCTCTCACGGCACCAGCGACGACCATATACAACGCGCAGAAAAAGTCAGAGCAATAGCAAAAAGACACGGTACTCAAATCGCCATTCTCGGAGACTTACAAGGTCCCAAGATTCGTGTGTCGACATTCAAAGATGGCAAAATCCAACTTGCCGTAGGCGACCTGTTCACTCTCGATAGCAGCCTAGGTTTAGGTGAAGGCAATCAAGAAGCCGTTGGCCTTGATTACAAAGAACTGCCTAACGACGTATCCGCCGGCGATATACTGTTGCTTGACGATGGTCGTGTTCAACTCAAAGTAACCAAAGTGGAAGGCTGTCGCGTTCATACCGAAGTCATCATTGGCGGCCCACTCTCAAATAACAAAGGCATCAACAAAAAAGGGGGTGGCCTTTCCGCAGAAGCGCTAACAGAAAAAGACAAGCGCGACATCGTCACCGCCGCACAAATCAAAGTGGATTACCTAGCGGTGTCTTTCCCTCGTAATGGTGAAGACATGCACTATGCTCGTCAGCTTGCACGAGAAGCCGGCTTAGAAGCTCACCTCGTCGCAAAAGTGGAGCGAGCAGAGACAGTAGCTACAGTTGAGAACATGGATGACATCATAATGGCCTCAGATGTGGTCATGGTGGCTCGTGGTGACCTCGGAGTGGAAATTGGCGACCCTGAGTTAGTCGGAGTACAAAAACAGCTTATACGCCGTGCCAGAGCGCTTAACCGAACTGTCATCACCGCAACTCAGATGATGGAATCAATGATTTCTGCGCCAATGCCAACCCGTGCCGAAGTTATGGATGTTGCCAACGCCGTACTCGATGGCACCGATGCTGTGATGTTGTCTGGTGAAACTGCAGCTGGTGACTACCCAGTCGAGACCGTAAAATCGATGGCTGAAGTCTGTATTGGTGCGGAAAAAATGGCAGGCATTAATAACCAATCCAATTACCGTATTGACCGCACCTTTGTTACTGCCGAAGAAACCGTTTCGATGGCGACCATCTACTCTGCAAACCATATGGAAGGCATTAAAGGCGTTGTCACTCTCACCGAGTCAGGCCGCACCGCACTGATGATGTCTCGCCTGAGTGCCGACATGCCGATCTACGCGCTGTCTCGTAACGAAGGAACGCTTAATCGCTGTACCTTATACCGAGGTGTGACACCAATCTACTTCGAGACAGAAGCCGAAGACAGCTTTGACATTGCACTATCTACACTCACTTGCTTGAAAGAGAAAGGACACCTTAAGTTTGGTGACCTAGTGATCGTCACTCAAGGCGACATTATGGATGTAGCAGGGTCAACCAACTGTATGAGAATCTTGCCTGTCACCTAATATTTGACCTTAAGGCGAAACGATTCGCCTAATCTCAAAAACTTAAAAGGGTTATCGAACCAAGTTCAATAACCCTTTTTCATTTCAGAACACGACTCACTAAAATCTGCTTAAACAGCATAACGAGCTCACAGCATGCTAGCTCATCAACTTCGGGAATTAGTTACCCGCAGCAATGGTGGCTAACTGTGGCATATGCGAGTTGCGAGCGTTTTCCGTTGAGGTATAGGTCTCCACAAATCGGTAACCGGCTTCTAAACCCAATTCGTAATCATGCAGTAAATCATCTTTATGACTCATTAATGAGCTCGATTTAAGCGTTTGACTAGGTGCTATCTGAACCACAAACGCGTCGTCTGGTGGCGAATTCAAAAAATCCTGAGTCAATGAGTAGGTCTGATAATGCACCATCAGCATGTCAGCCAACCCTGAATCAAACTTATCTCCGATTAAATGACTTAAGCGATAAATATCATCTGCACCAAATAGCCAGCGACCACCGTTCAGCAGGTCTAAATGCCCACGGTCACGCTTCTGCTCTTTTGAGCGCATAATTTGTTGTTGGAAGAAAGAGGTCCAGTCGGTTTTCCACTGTTCCACTTTCTGTTGCCAATGGCCTTGAACACTGTCGAAAGATTCGCGGAACCACTCCAGTTCTTCTGCAGATATAGGTTTAGGCGCTTTGACTGAAGATCCCTTAACTGGTGCTTCAACCAAATGGGTATTACCTTCCTCCACCACTGGCTCAGTACGAATCACCACAATAGAACGAGCTTGTCTTCGCCACGCTTCCTGAACTGGGATACACGCCGATACACCACCGTCCACATAAGCACTGTCACCAATAAAGACTTCGTCATTGTACAAGCGAGGAATAGCACAGGTCGCAATCATCACCTTGTACCAATCTTCGCCCAATAATGGGAAGTAGTGGTCTCGTAAGTCTTTGGAATCCGTTACAGCCGCATAGAAGTGGCGATCGCCTAGCGTTTGTCGCCCTAAATCCAGATCGAGCTTATATGGGTAAGCCATGATTTGTTCTAGCGCCCATTCTAATCCTAGGTTCTTTCTGTGTCGTATATAGGAAAAGAGATTGAAGAACTCTGGTGAGGTTGTGAGGTCGAGAACAAAAGAACGTCCAAGGCCTTTATCACGGCACAGATAAGCACATAAGTTTAGAGCACCTGCTGAGGTACCAAAAAATTCGTCGAAGGGGTCAAAATTTGAGAGAAGAAAGGCATCCAGCACTCCAGAAGTAAAAATACTTCTCTGTCCGCCACCTTGAGCGACCAGTGCTGTTTTTCCAGCAATAAACTTAGCGTAATAATCCAAGTCTATTGCTGTATCAATATTGGTTATAATCCCACTATTCATTATTCCCTGAGTATCAAAACTCAGCCTCGCAATAGATGGTATTAACTACCAATCGCAATAAAGCCAAATGAAAGAATGATCATGTAGATAAACACGGTAATTTGTAGGGCATTTTTCAGATTATGGTCCATAGACACCTCTGGTTTATTATTAATTTGTCGAGTCTCTATTTAAGTACTATCAGGTGTGTGAAGTATCTTCAAGAATCGTCGAAATTAGTCGCACAATATTGATGTAACCATCACAATTAGTAAGTGTATGGATAAGGATATACTCATGAATAACAAAGCAAATATGATGGCACTGATTACGCTTCTCTCCGTTTCAAGCGCGTATGCTTCGCCGGAGATCATCATTACACCTATGGTAGGTTATACCGGCGGTGGCAGTGTCGAAGACCAGGACGGTAAAACCTATGACATGAAAGGCTCTGAAAATTACACCTTTGCCATTGAAACGCCACTTGAAAAAGGACGCATCGGCTTCTTCTACTCCAATCAGAGCTCGGAATTAGAAACGCTTAACCTAAGCTCCTCCATCCAATACCTGCACCTTCAAAGCAGCATCTACTACCCTGCTTCGCCTGTGTTGTCGGGTTATCTAGGGCTAGGCCTGGGTGCTTCTTACGTCGATGTAGACTGGGCAAAAGATAAGTATGGATTCTCAACTTCTATCTTTGGTGGCTTAGAGTACAAATTTAGTGACCGACTAGCGTTGAACACACAAGTACGTTGGTTAGGCACGGTTGTCGACAACGATACCTCCGGTGTTTGTAATATCCCAAATAACGGGCAAGAGTGCATCATTCGCTTTGATACCGACTGGATGAACCAATTCCAAGCCAATGTCGGACTGAGTTTTACTTTCTAAGCGGCTCAATGAAGCAAAAATATAAGATCGGCCCAAACTAAAAAACCAGCTAAATGCTGGTTTTTTCATTATTAAAACGGTTTTAGTTCAGGTTAGAACTTATAGGTAACACCTAAAGCGCCGCCCACTTGCAACTCAACACCTTTATACATATCGAGTTCAGGGTGAACTTGAGCGTAAGCATTCCAACCTTCGTAGAAATTCACTTTCACGCCTAACGGCAAGCGTAAGCCAAAGTCGTCATTCCATTCAGCCCAAGCACCAGCACCGACGTACCAGCTCAACGGAGCTTCAGTCTCGAACTGACCACGCTTCAAAATGTAATCAAAGGCAGCGCCGTCATTGCCAATCGTAGCACGGTATTTCTGATCAAATTCCACAACGACACTCAGGTCTTGGTCAATGGCGAGTCCAACTTCCAAAGCTGGAGCTTCAGAAGCTTGAGCAAACGAGGCTCCGCTGCAGCACATAAGGCCGATCAAGCAACGATGTTTCATAATATTCTCAGACTGTATTTAAAAAACGGAAGTCTACTGGAATCTCAGCAAAAGGTGTCATCGCTGGGTAAAAGATAAAAGACACGAAAAATTTAAGAGCAACCATCAACTGATCGAGTTGAATGATAAGTATCTGAGTTAATGGAGATTAAGCACAATAGATCTTTCATAGAGCAGAAAACAAAAAAGGAGGCCTTTCGGCCTCCTTTCAATTTATTGAATCAGAGAATTAACCGTTGTTACGGATCCACTCATCCATGTCTGTCTTAAGGTTGTCAGACTTAGTACCGAAGATAGCTTGTACGCCACCCGCTACTACTACAACACCTGCAGCGCCTAGTTTCTTCAGCTTGTCTTGGTCAACAAGAGCTGTATCAGCTACTGCAACACGTAGACGAGTAATACAAGCGTCAAGACCAGTGATGTTCGCTTTACCACCGAATGCAGCAACTAGCTCACCAGCAAGTTCAGAACCAGTCGCAACTGACTCTTCTTCAGTCTCGTCTTCACGGCCTGGAGTTTTAAGGTCTAGAGCTTTAATCACAGTGCGGAATACGATGTAGTAAATTGCAGCGTAAGCAATACCACATACAACCATTAGGCCCATCTTAGACGCGTTGCCAGATAGAACTAGGAAGTCGATTAGACCGTGTGAGAAAGATGTACCGTGTACAAAACCTAGAGTGTTCGCAAGAACGTATGCAGAACCAGCTAGTAGAGCGTGGATTGCGTACAGTACTGGAGCAACGAATAGGAAAGAGAATTCGATTGGTTCAGTGATACCCGTTAGGAATGAAGTCAACGCAGCAGAAGCCATGATGCCCATTACTTTAGCGCGGTTTTCAGGCTTAGCTGAGTGTGCAATCGCGATTGCAGCAGCAGGTAGACCGAACATCTTGAACATGTAACCACCAGCTAGCTGACCGAAGCCATTGCCCGCTGCACGAGATGCGTCATCAGCAACTAAGTAACAAGTAAGAACACCGTTTTGAGTTTCGCCAGCAGCGTTTACACAAGTACCAGCTTCAAAGAAGAAAGGTACGTTCCAAACGTGGTGAAGACCAAATGGAATTAGAGAACGCTCAACGATACCGTAGATACCAAACGCCACTTGTGGGTTTTGGTGAGCAGCCCAATCAGAGAACGCAGAGATAGCGCCGCCAACTGGTGGCCATACTACAGATAGTAGGATTGCTAGACCAATCGCAGAGAAACCTGTGATGATTGGCACAGCACGCTTACCAGCGAAGAAGCCAAGGTACTCTGGTAGTTGAATACGGAAGAAACGGTTGAATGCCCAAGCAGCAACACCACCGACTAGGATACCACCTAGTACACCAGTATCGATTTTATCAACGCCCATTACACCAGCCATTACGCCAAGTGTAGCAGTCATGATGCCGTAACCAACGATAGCAGCTAGACCCGCTACACCATCGTTGTTAGTAAAGCCAAGTGCAACACCTACTGCGAACAGTAGTGCCATTTGACCGAATACTGAACCACCAGCTTGTTCCATTAAGTTTGAAACGATTTCTGGAATGAAAGGAAGATCTGCTGCACCGACACCTAGCAAAATACCCGCAACTGGTAAAACTGATACTGGAAGCATCAGAGACTTACCAACTTTCTGCAGGCTAGCAAAAAGGTTCTTAAACATGTTTATGCTCCTGATAAAGATAAAATAATTATATTGGGTTCTAACGGCACACCCCCGTAGCCTATATGTTAGCACCCTGCGAAAATGTAACCATGTATTGCATTATATTTTCTGCCGCTAAATATATATTGATGGGGAACTAACTTTCTAGTCACTTACGAAATTTAGTTTCAAAACACGTCTTGGATCACATGTCAAATCTAGAAATGCAATCCTTTACAAGCATTTAATCAATTGAAATATATAAGTATTTTTCAATAGTCCTATTATTTTACTGAGTAAATAAAATAGGAGCGAATGTTATTTTTAGTAACAAAATTACAAATGTTATAATTAGCGCTCTCAAGTTCAACATAATTCGTAAACATTAAAAAAAAACGTATTTTTAGTGATCAAAAACACAAAAAGGGAGCTTTCGCTCCCTTTTATTTGTTTACTTAGATTTTTATCGCAAAAAAAGTTTTTGGTAATTTTTGGTCGTTTGTTCGGCAACCTCTTTCATCGACACACCTTTTAATTGCCCAATGTAGGCCGCCACTTCGACGACATATGCAGGCTGATTCTGCTTCCCACGATATGGAATGGGCGCCAAATATGGAGAATCTGTCTCGATCAGCAACCTGTCTAGCGGTAGGTTCTTAACAACTTCTTTAAGTTCTGTAGCCTGCTTAAAGGTCACAATGCCTGAAATTGAGATATAGAAACCTAGTTCCATTGCTGCTTCAGCGAACGCTTGATCTTCGGTAAAGCAGTGAATCACACCACCACACTTCTCAGCTCCGCCATCACGTAAAATAGCTAATGTGTCTTCACGTGCGTTACGAGTGTGAATGATCAAAGGTTTATTCAGCTCAACGGCTAACTCAACATGCTGCTTAAATCGTAGCTGTTGCAGCTCCGCCGTCTCTGGTTGGTAGTGATAATCTAAACCTGTCTCTCCAATCGCCACAACCTTAGGGTTGCTCGCGTATTCACGCATTGTCTCTAGGCTGAAATCACTTTCAACATCGAGAGGGTGAACGCCACAAGAGGCTTTAACGTTATCAAACGGCGAGATCATCTCGAGCATATTTTCAAACGAATCGAGTGTCACACCGACAGAAAGCAATTGGTCTACGTTAGCAGCCTTCGCCTTGTTAACCACATCTTCTACGCTGGTGTGTAAATCTTGGTAATCCAGTTTGTCTAAATGACAGTGGGAATCTACGAACATGTTTCCTCGCAAGTGGCTATCAGCCAATTCATTATGAGTAGCTCCGTATTGAGCCCAGGGTGTTGCTTTAACTGCTCAATCAATGTCAGCAGTTTATTCGATGCTGCATAAGCACTTTGATAAGACATCGCCTCACACAGTGCTTTCGCACTCGGAGTGAAAGCCTGATTCGCCAAACCAAAATGCAGCTTCTGTACATCTGACAATAGATGCCAAAGCCAGCCAAGTTGAATCAAAGGGTCTTTGCTAAGCTCTGTAGAGAACTTTAGCATGTCAGGTTGAGTGCCTTTTATCACATTCACAAAGCCATCGAGCGCTTTTGTTGAAGCTTCAACGCCACCTTGCTCAAACATCGCTTTTGCTTTTAAAGGCGCGTTGTCATTGAGTGCTAAAATATACTGCGGTACCGCTTTGCCCACTTCACCATCTAACCACGCTGATGCTGTCTCTAACTGCGGACTAACCACATTGAATTGCTGACAACGGCTAATAATAGTCGGCATTAAGCGATTACTGTTACGAGTAGACAGAATGAAGATGCACTTGCTTGATGGCTCTTCCAGAGTTTTCAATAGTGCGTTGGAAGCCGATTCGTTCATTGCTTCAGCAGGGTTAAGCAAAATAACGCGCAAACCACCTAACTGAGAAGACTCTTGAGCCCAGCGGTTACTGGCACGCACTTGATCAACCGTGATCGACTTACCTTCTTTCTCGGGTGAGATCACATGAAAATCAGGATGACTGCCCGACTTCATTAACTCACAGCTGTGGCAAAACCCGCACGACTCGCTTTCATAGTTCGTGCACATCAATGCGTCGGTAAGTTGGCTAATCAAAGCATCAACGCCGAGCCCTTCCGGTGCATTAACAATCACAGAGTTAGGAAAACGCTCCGCATCGAGACTTTTTTTCCACTCACTCCATACCGGTGTGAGCCAAGAATACACTTCAGCCATGACTACCTACTGTTTGTCGAGCCAAGCAGTTAGCGCGACTTTAATATCAGCGGCTACTTGCTCAATTTCTTGCTGCGCGTTAATCACAAGTACAGAATCATCTTGTTCTGCAATTTCTAGATAGCGCTCACGCGTGCGGTCGAAAAATGAGATGTCCATCTTTTCAATTCTATCAAGCTCACCACGGCCTCTAGCACGCTCTAGCCCTACTCTAGGGTCTAGGTCCAAATATAGCGTTAGATCGGGTTTAAAGCCGCCTAGCGTGGTTGCTTTCAGTGATTCCATAGTCGTGCGCGCGATCTGGCGACCACCACCTTGGTATGCCTGTGAAGACATATCATGACGATCACCCAATACCCATTGACCATTGGCGAGTGCCGGCTTGATGACGTTCTCGACTAATTGAACACGTGCTGCATACATCAACAGCAATTCAGTCATGTCTTGAAGCTTCTCGCCTTCGTGCTCTTCTTTAACCAATGAACGCATCTTTTCAGCTAAGACAGTACCACCCGGCTCGCGAGTATTAACAATATCTTCAACACCCGATGCTTTTAATGTCTCAACGATGGCATTGATTGCTGTGCTTTTGCCAGCGCCTTCAAGGCCTTCAACCACGATAAATTTCGACTGATTCATAATTATTTCTTTATCTGTTTTTTCTTAATTGCTTTAAGTAAGCTCGCACTGCACGGTTATGCTCAGTCAAACTCTTTGAAAATACGTGCCCACCTGTTCCACTCGCAACGAAATACAAGTAGTTGCTCTTCTCTGGATTCAACGCCGCGTTGATAGACGCTTTGCCTGCCATAGCGATAGGTGTCGGTGGCAAGCCACTCATTGTATAGGTGTTGTAAGGCGTTGGCGTGCGTAAGTCTTTCTTACGGATGTTGCCATCGTAGCTGTCACCCATGCCATAGATAACCGTTGGGTCAGTTTGCAAACGCATACGCTTGTTTAGACGGTTAACAAACACAGAAGAAACACGCTCACGTTCTGACGCAACAGCGGTCTCTTTCTCAATGATAGATGCAAGAATTAACGCTTCGTATGGCGATTTAAGAGGCAGCTTATCCGCTCGATTTTCCCACTCTTCATTCACCACGCTCATTAGGTCTCGATGCGCGCGCTTCAACAAATCTAAATCAGTGGTGCCGTAGGTGTAGTGATACGTTTCTGCTAAGAAGAGACCTTCTAGCTTTTCGTTTTCAATACCCAACTTTTCAGCGATCTCTTTTTCAGAAACGCCATCCAATGTCTGTTGAATGAATTCGTTGTCTTTTAGCTGAACAAGCCATTCGTCAAAACGACTGCCTTCAACAAAGGTAATAGTAAACTGGTGTTCTTTCCCTTCTACAAGCACCTGTAGCGCTTGCTCTAAGGTTAAACCCGGTTCAAGCAGGAAAGTACCCGCTTTTACGTCTACAAGCTCAGGATGTAACTTACGGATTAATTTCTCGTAAGGAGAAGCCTCAAACAGCCCCTCGTTAATCAACTGGGCTAGAACGCGGTTAAAGCTGCTACCTGAAGCAACAGTCACGACTTGTGGTTTTTCTAATTGAATAACTTGTTTCAGGTTATCTTGCGCTTGGTTGTAAACATAAAAACCAGCAGCACCGGCTGCAATTAAGCACAAGATAATAAAAATAAATAACTTTTTGATCACGAGTTTAGTTGTCCTTGAAGGCTACGAGTAACGGTTCCAATGTTAAATTGGGTATCACTAATACGGGTAACTGGGGCAACCCCTAAAATGGAGTTTGTCATGAAAACCTCATCAGCTTGCATGAGTTGAGATAAGCAGTAGTCACTAATTGTAACGGAAAGTTCAGCCTGATTCAGCGCGGTTAACACTTGCTTACGCATAACCCCCGCGACACCACTTTGAGTGAGTTGAGGTGTGTATATCGACTGACCTTTGCGCCAGAACAGATTGGCCATGGTGGTTTCAATCACATTGCCCGATATATCAAGAACCACACCATCCACTTCATTAGCTTGATCCATTTCATCTTTCATCAAAATCTGCTCAAGGCGATTATTGTGCTTATGGCCAGCCAGTAGTGGGCTCAAACCTAGCGCTTGATGGCAGATACCGAGTTCAACACCGGAGTCTTGCCACGCTGAATAATGGCTTGGGTAATCAAAGGTACTGATGGTGATTGTCGGCTTGGCGATATTCTTGGTACTGTAGCCACGCCCACCCGCTCCACGACTAACGTGCAGCTTGATCCCTGCTTTTTGATTATGAGGCTTGTTGGCGTTATGGAGCTTCTTTGAACCATCAAGGCTCTTTGTGCCATGAAGAGCGTTATGTTGGATGTGTTGAAGCGCAGTATCGAGCCAAAGACTAACAACATCCCAATCAAGAGCAGAAATGCGTAGCGCTTTAAGGCACTCGTCGACACGGTGCTGATGATCGTGAAGATGTTGTATCTCACCATCACTCACGAGCATTGTCGTAAAACAGCCGTCTCCGTACTGAAACGAGCGATCCAAAATATCGATAGTTTGCTGGCTTTCTCCATCAACCCAAAACATGTTTTTCCCCATAAAAAGAAACGGCTCAATGCTAAAGCATCAAGCCGTTTAAAAACAAGTCTAATTGTGACTATCTACGAGTGTTTACGTCTTTAATAAGATGATTAAATCTTTTTGAAGATCAAACAGCCGTTTGTACCACCGAAACCGAATGAGTTACATGCAGCATATTCCATGTTGCTAACTTCACGCGCAGTGTGAGGTACTAAGTCAATATCTAAGCCTTCTTCAGGATCATCTAGGTTGATTGTTGGTGGAACAATTTGGTCAACCAGAGACATTGCCGTGATAATAGCTTCAGCAGAACCAGCAGCACCTAGAAGGTGGCCTGTCATTGATTTCGTAGAAGAAACCAATACTTGCTTGCTGCCTGCTTCGCCAAGAGCACGCTTGATGCCCTTAACTTCCGCTACGTCACCTGCAGGAGTCGAAGTACCGTGTGCGTTTACATAACCGATTTGTTCACCAGTAATGCCAGCATCACGCATAGCCGCTTCCATTGCTAGTGCGCCACCAGAGCCATCTTCACTTGGAGATGTCATGTGGTAAGCGTCACCCGACATACCGAAGCCAACTAGCTCACAGTAAATCTTAGCGCCACGAGCTTTCGCATGTTCGTACTCTTCAAGAACCATCATGCCTGCACCGTCGCCAAGAACGAAGCCATCACGGCCTTTGTCCCATGGACGAGAAGCTTTTTGAGGCTCATCGTTACGAGTAGAAAGTGCTTTAGCCGCACCAAAACCGCCCATACCTAGTGGAGTTGATGCTTTTTCAGCACCACCCGCTAGCATTGCGTCTGCATCGCCGTATGCAATCATACGAGCCGCGTGACCAATGTTATGTAGGCCAGTCGTACATGCAGTAGAAATCGCGATGTTTGGACCGCGTAGGCCACGCATGATAGACATGTGACCAGCAATCATATTCACGATCGTCGACGGTACGAAGAACGGGCTGATCTTACGAGGGCCTTTTTCAGTTAGAGCTTGGTGACCGGCTTCGATCAAACCAAGACCACCAATACCAGAACCGATAGCAACACCCACACGTGGAGCGTTTTCTTCAGTAATAGTTAGGGCTGAATCATCTAAAGCTTGAATACCTGCTGCGACGCCGTACTGGATGAACAAGTCCATCTTACGAGCATCTTTTTTAGTCATATACTCTTCGCAGTTAAAGTCTTTAACTAGACCTGCAAAACGAGTTGAGAAATTGGTTGCATCAAAATGATCGATATTAACGATACCACTTTGACCAGCTAGCAGGGCTTTCCAAGAAGATTCTACAGTGTTGCCTACCGGTGACAACATACCCATGCCAGTGACAACTACACGACGCTTGGACACGATTTTACACTCCGGGGATTGAGGTGATTTAAGATGAGGATAGATGAGTTAGATAAAACACAGGCGGTCGAGGTGACCGCCTGGGAGAGATTATTACTGAGCGCTAGTTACGTAATCGATAGCTGCTTGAACAGTAGTAATTTTCTCAGCTTCTTCATCTGGGATTTCAGTGTCGAATTCTTCTTCTAGAGCCATTACTAGCTCTACTGTGTCTAGAGAATCTGCACCTAGGTCATCAACGAAAGAAGCTTCGTTTTTAACTTCAGCTTCGTCTACACCTAGCTGTTCAACAATGATTTTCTTTACGCGTTCTTCGAGGTTGCTCATTTTTTCTTTTCCTTTACAGAGTTCGCTTTATGCGATGTTTTCCGTAGTTTATTCAATCTATTGAAAGTTGCAAGGTCAACTTTTCTGGTCAAACCACAATTTTCACGATTTTAACCGAAATTACGTATGATCTTGACTTAAATCATGCACAAATGTTGCACATAATTTACACCATGTACATACCGCCATTGACGTGAAGTGTTTCACCTGTGATATAAGCTGCCGCAGGTGACGCCAAAAATACCACAGCTTCAGCGATTTCGCGAGGGTCACCTAGTCGACCTGCTGGTACATTCGCCAAAGTTGCTGCACGTTGGTCATCATTTAGCGCTTTAGTCATGTCAGTTTCGATGAAACCAGGAGCTACAGTGTTCACTGTAACGCCACGAGACGCAACTTCACGAGCCATTGATTTAGTAAAACCAATTACGCCTGCTTTTGCAGCTGCGTAGTTAGCTTGACCAGCGTTACCCATTGTACCTACTACAGAACCAACGTTTACTATACGACCTTGACGCTTCTTCATCATGCCACGCAATACAGCTTTAGACATGCGGAAGATAGGAGTTAGGTTAGTATCGATGATGTCATTCCATTCGTCGTCTTTCATACGCATCAGTAGGTTATCACGAGTGATACCTGCGTTGTTAACTAGAATGTCAATCGCACCGAATTCATCGTTGATGGTTTTCAGTGTAGCAGCAATTGAGTCAGTATCCGTTACATTAAGAGCAAGACCTTTACCGTTCTCACCAAGGTACTCGCTGATTGCAGCTGCGCCGCCTTCAGATGTCGCAGTACCGATAACTTTAGCACCACGCTCAACTAAAAGTTCAGCGATTGCACGACCGATGCCACGGCTTGCGCCTGTAACTAGTGCAACTTTGCCTTCTAAATTCATCATAACTTCTCTATTAAGTGGTTATTTACTTAGCAGCTTCTAGTGATGCAGTATCATTAACTGCAGCAGCTGTCATAGTTTTTACGATTCGTTTTGTTAGACCAGTAAGAACTTTACCAGGGCCTAATTCAAGTAGCTTCTCAACGCCTTGCTCATTCATCGCTTGTACACCTTCAGTCCAACGAACTGGGCTGTATAGCTGACGAACAAGTGCGTCTTTAATTTTTGCAGGGTCTGTTTCAGCAATAACATCAACGTTATTGATAACAGGCAATGCTGGCGTGTTGAACTCTAGAGCTTCTAGAGCCACTGCTAGCTTATCTGCTGCTGGCTTCATCAGTGCACAGTGAGACGGCACAGAAACAGGTAACGGAAGTGCACGCTTAGCGCCCGCTTCTTTACAAAGTGCACCAGCACGCTCTACTGCAGCTTTGTTACCCGCGATAACAACTTGGCCAGGAGAGTTAAAGTTAACTGGAGACACAACTTCGTCTTGCGCAGCTTCTTCACACGCTTTAGCAATCGCTTCATCGTCTAGACCGATGATTGCGTACATTGCACCAACACCTGCAGGAACCGCTTCTTGCATCAGTTGACCACGTAGTTCAACCAGCTTGATCGCTTCTTTAAAGTCGATAACGCCGGCACATACAAGAGCAGAATATTCACCTAGGCTGTGACCTGCTAGATTTACAGGTTGCTCTAGGCCAAGCTCTTGCCATACACGCCAAATTGCAACAGACGCTGTTAATAGAGCCGGTTGAGTGCGAAAAGTTTCATTTAGATTTTCTACAGGACCATCTTGAACCAATGCCCATAGATCGTAACCAAGTGCTTCTGAAGCTTCAGCAAATGTCTTTTTAACAACATCATACTGTTCGCCTAGGTCAGCAAGCATACCGATAGCTTGAGAGCCTTGGCCTGGGAATACGATAGCAAATTTGCTCATTGTAATTTTCCTTTAAGCAAAGCAAAAAATTGAATAAGGCACATAAGTTATGTGCCTTGTTTGTTGATTATCGCTTAGGGTTAGAATTTAACTAACGCAGAACCCCAAGTGAAGCCGCCGCCAAATGCTTCAAGTAGAAGCGTTTGACCACGTTTAATTCGCCCGTCGCGAACAGCCTCATCTAGGGCCGTTGGTACGGTAGCTGCTGACGTGTTGCCGTGCTTATCAAGAGTAATCACTACTTGATCAAGCGACATCGTCAGCTTTTTAGCGGTTGCCGAGATAATACGGTAGTTCGCTTGGTGTGGAACTAACCAATCAAGCTCTGACTTATCCATATTGTTCGCCGCTAAGGTGTCTTTAACTAGCTTAGAAAGCTGAGTTACCGCCACTTTAAATACTTCGTTGCCCGCCATGTGCAGCCATTTGTCTGCATCACCGCCGCGCTCTGGTACTTCTAGGCTTAGAAGCTCACCGTATTTACCATCAGAGTAAATATGAGTAGACAAAATACCTGGCTCTTCGCTTGCGCCTACAACCACCGCGCCTGCTGCATCACCAAATAGGATGATAGTAGAGCGGTCAGTCGGATCACAGGTTTTTGACAGTGCATCAGCACCAATTACCAAAACGTTCTTACACATGCCAGTCTTGATGTGTTGATCAGCAACAGACAGTGCGTAGACAAAACCAGAACACGCTGCAGCCAAATCAAACGCAGGGCAGCCTTTGATACCAAGCTTGCCTTGTACCTGACATGCCGAAGACGGGAATGTGTGGCTACTGCTGGTTGTCGCAACGATGATTAAATCAATCTCTTCTTTGTCGATACCTGCCATTTCAATGGCATTTTCAGCAGCGTAAAACGCCATATCAGCAACGGTTTCGTTTTCCGCTGAAATACGACGCTCTTTAATACCAGTTCTAGCAACGATCCACTCATCGCTAGTCTCTACCATTTTCTCTAAGTCTGCGTTAGTACGCACCTGAGATGGCAAGTAGCTGCCAGTACCTAAAATTTTGCTATACATGAAGACTAATAATGCCTCTCGAGTAAAACCGCTTCCAAACGATCGCTAATGCGGCTGGGGACTTGTCGTTTGACCTCGTGTACTGCTTCACCAATCGCGTTGACGACTGCAGACACATCAGCACTTCCATGACTTTTAATGACAATGCCGCGCAATCCTAACAAACTTGCGCCGTTATACTGGTCGGGGTTCAAGGTTTTTAATTCAGTAAATAGCTCAGAAAACAGCATTCTGGCTATCCAACCCTTTATTGTTGAAGCCATCATGCGCGTTTTTAGCTTATCAATAAAGAGCTGAGCCGTACCTTCGCACGTTTTTAAGCAAACATTGCCCACAAAACCATCACATACGACGACATCAGCAGCATCTTGAAGTAATTGATTACCTTCAATATAGCCTATGAAGTTCACAGACTGAGTATTAGACAACATTTCAGCGCATCGTTTTACAAGGTCATTGCCTTTAATTTCTTCTGCACCGATATTCAAGATAGCGACACGTGGTGCGCGACCTAAATGTTGTTCTGCTAATGCACTGCCCATGACAGCAAACTGAAACAGTGAATCTGCGTCACTAGAAACGTTCGCCCCTAAATCAAGCATCCATGTGCGATTTCCGGATGCAGTAGGCAAAGCTGAAACCAATGCAGGCCTATCAATACCGGGAAGAAGCTTGAGTCTGAAACGGGATAAAGCCATCAATGCGCCAGTGTTACCACCACTCACACAAGCATCAGCCTGTGATTCGGCAACCAGATCGATAGCGGCACGCATAGAGCTACCCTGACTATTACGTAAGGCTAGTGAAGGTTTTTCAGAATTGGAAATGACTCGATCACAATGCTGGATACTCAAACGAGAATCAGGCATTCGACCTAATGAAGATAATTGAGATGTGATCGCGTTTCGATCACCTATTAGAATGACTTTTAGCTCTGGGAAATACGACAGTGCCTGCACGGCGGCAGGCACTGTTACACGAGGACCGAAGTCCCCGCCCATTGCATCAAGCGCAACGGTTAGATTTTGCAAAGGTCAACCTTACTTGTTGATAACCTTTTTGCCGCGGTAGAAACCTTCGGCAGTCACGTTGTGACGTAGGTGAGTTTCACCTGAAGTTGCGTCTACAGAAAGTGCAGCTGTAGTTAGCGCATCGTGTGAACGACGCATGCCACGCATTGAACGTGATTTCTTGCTCTTTTGTACGGCCATTGACCCTACTCCTATGTAAATTCTTAAAGAAGCAATTACTTCTTTAAGCTTTTTAAAACATCAAATGGATTCGGCTTTTTGTCTTCCTCAATTTCTTCAGGAAGTTCACCAAACACCAAGTTATTTGAGTTAACGCTACATTTCGCATCGTCGTGCATTGCTATTTGTGGCAATCCAAGGATGAACTCGTCTTCAACTAATTGAATCAGGTCTAACTCACCGTACTCGTTCAGATCTACCAAATCGTACTCTTCCGGTGCTTCCTCTTCACTTTTCTCACTGTAAACAGGAGTATAAGTAAATTGGACATCGCACTCATGTGCGAAAACCTCATTACAACGTTGACACTCTAAATCGACTTCGACGTTAGCTTTACCAGAGATAACGACTAATCGTTGTTCATCAAGCCCAAATGACATTGAGACTTGCGCGTCACGTTTTACGCCTTCAGTTGCTTCAGTTAAACGCTTCAAAAGACTGACCTGGATGATACCATCCATATCGAGTCGTTTTTGAGCCGTTCTTGCCGGATCAACTGTACGCGGTATTTTTTCCTTTTGCATAGGGCGCGAATCTTATCTTCCAAATCGTGTTTAGTCAAAGGAAATGGCAAAAAAAATGTACTTTCCTGCCTTTCCTATTCAGAGCATTATGAATAGCAGGACAAGTTACGTTATCCTGAGATAAATGCTTCCTTGAATTGTAAATTAAAATGAGAAATTACCAACTAGTTTTAGCCTCTACATCACCATTTAGGCAAGAGATCCTCAAAAAACTACAGTTAAGCTTCATTACAGCCAAGCCAGACTGCGATGAAACGCCGCTTCCAGAAGAGACACCACAACAGTTGGTGATGCGCCTTGCTGAGACCAAAGCTAAGTCTTGTGTTGTGGAGCAACCTAGCTTAGTCATTGGTTCTGATCAGGTTTGCGTAATTGATGGAGAGATCATTGGTAAGCCTCACACTCGAGAAAAAGCGATCGAGCAGTTATCTCGTCAAAGCGGCAAGAACATTACTTTTTATACTGGGCTTTCGGTTTGGAACAACGAAACCAATGAAGCTGACACGCGTCTCGACACCTTTGTAGTGCATTTCCGCGATTTAACTAAGCAACAGATCATGAGTTATGTTGAGAAAGAGCAGCCTTATTACTGCGCAGGTAGCTTTATGTGTGAAGGGTTAGGCATCGCGTTGTTTAAACAGATGGAAGGGAAAGACCCAAATACTTTGATCGGCTTACCGCTGATCGATCTAGTCGATATGTTAGAAGCGCAAGGAATGGGTGTACTATAACGGATACGCTCTCTTTGTTAGAGATCCCTACTCCTTCCTTCGTCAGTCTAGGGAATGGCGGAACACGCAATTTTATCTAACCAACTAATGATATAGAGCGTGATTTTAAAAAGTCGTCATCCTCAAGAGCGAGGAACGAGCGACTTGGGGATCTTCTACAACAGATGAAAACAAAAAAGGTTGACGATATTCGTCAACCTTTCTCATTTATGGATACTGAAGAACAAATTTAGAGGCACTCTATACCTTCGTATCTCGTATCTCGT
>NZ_JBFRSC010000021.1:0-75552 GCF_041473335.1 Vibrio sp. 10N.222.55.C7 | reverse complement strand
GTATCTCGTATCTCGTATCTTCTTAAAGCTTACGTAAACCAGTTAGGGCTTTCTCTAGCCTTCTTTCCATTGGCGCCGAGATATCCATCTTCTCTTCACTACCTGGGTGTGTGAACTTGATGTTTGCTGCATGTAGGAACAGACGATCAAGACCAACCTTACCCGTGTAAGCATCAAAACGACGATCACCGTAGCGATCATCCCAAGCAATTGGGTGACCAGTATACTGAGCGTGCACACGAATTTGGTGTGTACGGCCTGTGATTGGGCTAGCTTGAATCAACGTCGCCTCTTGGAATTTTTCTAAAACCTTAAAACGGGTTTCAGAAGCTTTACCATTCGGGTTAACTCGAACAATGCTGTTCACTTCATTTTTCAACAAAGGTGCGTTGACGACTTTGCAGCTGTTCTTCCATTCGCCCATAACTAAAGCGAAGTAGTATTTTTGAACCGTTTTTTCACGGAACTGTGCTTGAAGGTGTCTTAGCGCCGAGCGCTTCTTAGCAACAAGCAAAATGCCAGACGTATCTCTATCGATACGGTGCACTAATTCAAGAAAACGAGCATCAGGGCGAAGAGCACGTAATGCTTCAATCGCGCCAAATTTTAATCCGCTACCACCATGAACAGCAGTGCCAGACGGTTTGTTAAGAATTAGCATGTGATCATCTTCATAAATGATGCACTGTTCTAATTCTGAAACCTTGTTGAGTTTCGTGCTCGGCACGTTCTCTTCTGTTTTCTCTTCAATAGTAACCGGAGGGATACGAACTAAATCGCCAGCTTTTAGTTTGTACTCAGCCTTGATGCGTTTTTTATTTACGCGGACTTCGCCTTTACGCACGATTCGGTAAATCATGCTTTTCGGGATGTTTTTTAATTGGTTGCGTAAGAAGTTATCAATACGCTGACCAGCCATATCTTCGTCAATGTCGACGAATTGGACTTGGGTTCTAATTTCGCTCATTGCGCTATTGTATCACTGTCACTTTTGATAATTGAGATTTTCTTAGCCCTATTCCGAACTTATTTATCCCTAATCCTTACCGATCTATCCCAAAATGGTCATTGAAGTTCTATATTTCTTTGATTCTTCGAACAAAAAAGCATCAAGATTCCTGCAAATTAAAATATCAATTGATAAATTATTTATAGACAGTGAGTTAGAGCTATCAAAACCCAAACAAAAACTGTTTTTTTTACAGCATTCCGACAAAGCAGATTGCTGTGTTTACCGACCGCTGCTATAGTTCACAGCTGCTATCAATGGTTTGACTATTATTTAAACAGCTAACCATTCATAAGCAAGTAAATGAGTAGATAACTCAGATTAGACAGTGCTGCAATCGGCGTAAGACACGGTCAACTGAGTTCCTTATCGCTCTACTCACGTACACTCATGTTGAGTATTCACCGCCACATCGCGGATCATAGGCTAACTCCCTATGATGACTGACGTGCCCCAGAGCATCCCTCTCCAGCCGGGAGGCTGCACCGATAAAGCCATGGGATCTGGCACCATGAGAAACGAAATAAAGCGATAAGAACAATGATGAAAATAAGAAAAGACAATGAGAATTTCTAAATGAAAAGAATGTTAATTAACGCAACTCAAAAAGAAGAGTTGCGTGTCGCTTTGGTTGATGGCCAACGACTGTTCGATCTAGATATCGAAAGTCCAGGTCACGAGTCAAAGAAAGCGAATATCTACAAAGGACGTATTACCCGTATTGAACCAAGCCTAGAAGCGGCATTCGTTGATTACGGCGCAGAACGTCACGGTTTCCTCCCTCTTAAAGAAATTGCCCGCGAATACTTCCCTGAAGGTTATACATACCAAGGCCGTCCTAGCATTAAAGAAGTGCTAAAAGAAGGCCAAGAAGTAATCGTACAAGTAGAGAAAGAAGAACGTGGTAGCAAAGGTGCTGCACTGACAACTTTCATCTCTTTGGCTGGTAGTTACTTAGTTCTTATGCCTAATAACCCTCGTGCTGGCGGTATTTCTCGTCGTATCGAAGGTGATGAACGCACTCAACTGAAAGCAGCATTAAGCACTCTTGAGCTTCCTCAAGGTATGGGCTTAATCGTGCGTACAGCGGGTGTTGGCAAAAGCGCAGAAGAGCTAGAGTGGGACCTGAATGTTCTATTGAACCATTGGGGCGCTATCAAGCAAGCTTCTGATTCAAATGCAGCTCCTTTCCTAATTCACCAAGAGAGTAACGTTATTGTTCGCGCAATTCGTGACTACCTACGTCGTGATATTGGCGAGATTCTAATCGACAGCAATACTATTTTTGAACGTGCACAAGCGCACATTCAATTAATACGCCCAGATTTCATGAATCGCGTTAAGAAATACGATGGTGAAGTGCCACTATTCAGCCATTACCAGATTGAAAGCCAGATCGAATCGGCTTTCCAACGTGAAGTTCGTCTTCCATCTGGTGGTTCTATCGTAATCGACCCAACAGAAGCACTGACTTCTATCGATATCAACTCTGCTCGTGCAACAAAGGGCGGCGATATTGAAGAAACAGCACTTAACACTAACCTAGAAGCTGCCGATGAAATTGCACGTCAATTACGTCTACGTGACCTAGGTGGTCTTGTTGTAATCGACTTTATCGATATGACCCCGGTTCGCCACCAACGCGAAGTAGAAAGCCGTCTACGTGATGCCGTTCGTTTAGATCGCGCACGTGTTCAGATTGGTCGTATTTCTCGCTTTGGTCTTCTAGAGATGTCTCGTCAACGTTTGAGCCCATCACTAGCAGAAGCAAGCCACCACATTTGTCCTCGTTGTACAGGTACTGGTGTTGTTCGTGATAACGAATCTCTAGCACTTTCTGTTCTACGTTTGATTGAAGAAGAAGCTCTAAAAGACAACACAGCACAAGTACTTGCTGTTGTGCCTGTTCCAATCGCTTCTTACCTTCTGAACGAAAAACGTCGCTCAGTAAACCACATCGAGAAGAACCAAGAAGTTAAGATCACTGTTGTTCCTAACTCAGACATGGAAACGCCGCATTTTGAGGTTATCCGTGTTCGTGAAGGTGAAGAGTTCGATCTACTATCTTACTTGCTGCCTAACAAGCTAGAAGCTCTAAAAGAAGCGGAAAGCAAAGAGCCTGCTGAACAGACTATTCGTCCTAAGAAGATCGAAGAACCTGCTCTGAAAGGCTTCGCAGCTCCTGCTCAATCAGCACCAACTCCTGCTCCAGCACCTAAAGCTGTAGAAGAGAAGAAAGCTGAACCAGCAGCGACTCAAGAACCAGGCCTAATTGGTCGTTTCTTCAAAGCTATCGGTAGCTTCTTATTTGGCTCTTCAACTCAAGAAGAGAAAAAAGAAGAAGAGAAGAAAGAAGAAGAAAAACCTAAAAACAATCGTAACAACGGCAACCGTCAACGCCGTGATCGTAACGATAACCGTCGTCGTAACCAACGTGGTGAGCGTGGCGAACAGCGTAACGACCGTGGTGAACGTGGTGACAATCGTAACGAAAACCGTGACAACAAACGCCGCCGTAAGCCAGCTCGTGATGAGAAGCCTGAAGAGCAAAAAGAAGCAGCTCCACAGCAAACTCGTCAGCCTCGCAAGCCTAAGCAAGACCGTCGCAACAAGCCACGTGATGAGCAGAAGCAACGCGAAGAGCAAGCACCATCTAAATTAGCAGAAGAAGGTCTACAGCTAGCAGCAGAAGCACAAGCTGGTAAACCGGAAGCGCCTAAGGCTAAACCTGAAGCGAAAGCAGCTAAGATTAAAGAGCGTCGTCAGCGTCGTAAACTGAACAAGCAAGTTCGTGTTAAAGACCAACAAGCTCAAGCTGAAGATAACGCTTCAAAAGAGCAGGTTGCTGCTAAAGAACTATCTGTTTCAAAAGAACAGTCAGTAGCTCAAGAGCAAAAAGTTGCGGAACAAGTAGAAGCAACTCAAGCGAATGCAGAGCAAACTGAACAGGAAGAGCCGAAACAACGTCGTAACCGTCGTTCTCCACGTCACCTACGTGCAAGTGGTCAACGTCGTCGTCGCGGTCGTGATCGTCGCCCTAACCCATTCCGCCTACGTAAAGGTGGTGTAGCTTCTCCAGAGATGGCTATGGGTAAAGTGATGCCTCGCTTCATTCCAAAACCTCACCACAAGCAGGCAAAGCCTGAAGTGGCTGAAGTTCAAGTAGCAGCTGAAGCTCAAACATCTGTTCAAGAGCAGAATGTTGCTCTAGAGACGGCGCCACAAAGCAACGTAGCAATGACTGGCGGCTTCGCATGTCCAGAGCTTGCAATGGGTAAAGTTATCATCCGTCGTGAAGATGCTGCTGTTGAAGCTCAAGTAGCTGAGACTCCTGCTGTAGTTGAAGCTCCTGCAGTCGTTGAAGAAGCACCAGTGGTTGTTGAAACCGCGAAAGTTGAAGCTCCAGTGATTGCAGAAGCGACGAAAGTTGAAGCGCCTGTTGTAGCAGAAGCTGTGCAAGCAGAAGCAACACCAGTTGTTGAAGCTGAAGCGCCTAAAGCTGAAAGTGCAAAAGTTGAAGAAGCACCTGTTGTTAAAGCAGAAGCTCCTAAAGCGGCACCAAAGGCAGCTGTTGCTAAGAAGCAAGCCGGTTCACCAATGACTAAAGCTCCTGGTCCTCAAGAGATCAAAGAGATTGAAGTGATTGCAGCTCCGTTCCGCACTGAACGTTTTGTATCGAAAGGTGCAGGCAGTCAGGCAGCGTCGAACAAAGCTGGCGCGGCGATGACTAAGCCAAACTACTAGTGATTACTGATAGGTAATCGCGAGTAAATAGAATCAAAGGCTGCTTATTAAAGCAGCCTTTTTCATATCTACTAATCGAATAAAAATTAACAGATATATTACTCAAAGTTAGGTTCAACCTTGAACTTAATCACATTTTTGGGTAGCATTCGCGCACTTATCTTTTCGACACTTCGCTATTGCCGCTCTTTTCCATCACTGTTTGGCTACGCAATACACCCGTGTCGGTAAATCCATCTTAAGCATAGCTGAGCAAACATGTTCGAATTCCCACAATTTTCAAAGCACTCTGTAAAGAATGACGTGCTTTCAGGTCTTACAGTAGCCCTGGCTCTGGTACCTGAAGCTGTAGCATTCGCCTTTGTTGCTGGCGTTGACCCAATGGTTGGTCTTTATGCAGCATTCATCGTAGGTTTAATCACTTCTGTCTTTGGCGGCCGTCCAGGTATGATTTCTGGCGCAACCGGCGCAATGGCCGTTGTAATGGTGAGCCTAGTGGCAACCCATGGTGTTCAATACCTATTCGCAGCCGTTATGCTGGCTGGCCTTCTGCAAATTGCAGCAGGTGTATTTAAACTAGGTAAATTTATCCGTATCGTTCCACACCCAGTAATGATTGGTTTCGTGAACGGTTTGGCCATTGTTATCTTCCTAGCTCAACTTGGTCAATTTAAAGCGCCAGACGTAACAGGTGCGTTGACTTGGTTACCAAGCGGTCAAATGACACTAATGCTAGGTCTAGTAGCCCTTACAATGGCTATCATCCACTTCCTACCTAAGCTAACAACAGCAGTACCATCTTCATTAGTTGCTATTGTTACAGTAACGGCTTTGGTTGTGGGTCTTGACCTTGAAACTCGCACTGTTGTCGACTTCCTACGTACAATGTCTGGTGACGAAGCTGCTACGCTAGCGGGCTCTCTTCCAACATTCTCAATTCCTGCTGTTCCGTTTTCTTTAGATACACTACAGATCATCCTGCCTTACGCAATTATCCTTGCGGCTATCGGCCTGATTGAATCTCTGCTGACACTGACAGTACTAGACGAAATGACAAACACTCGTGGTCAATCTAACCGTGAATGTGTTGGTCAAGGTATGGCTAACGTAACGTGTTCTGTATTCGGTGCGATGGGTGGTTGTGCGATGATCGGTCAATCGATGATCAACGTAAACTCAGGTGGTCGTGGTCGTCTTTCAGGTATCGTCGCCGCAGTTGCACTACTGATGTTCATCCTGTTCGGTTCTGCACTGATTGAAATGATTCCTCTAGCAGCACTTGTGGGCGTAATGTTCATGGTTGTTATCGGCACATTTGAATGGGCAACCTTCAAGCTTGCGCGTCGCGTTCCTAAACAAGACTTCTTCGTTATCGTTCTTGTTACCGTAGTAACAGTACTGACTGATCTTGCTGTGGCAGTAGGTGTTGGTGTTGTCGCTTCTGCGCTAATGTTTGCTTGGCAACATGCTAAACACATCTACGCAGATACATCAGTAAACGCTGAAGGCTCAAAAGAGTACAAAGTTAACGGCCCAATCTTCTTTGGTTCAACGGCTAACTTCCTAGAGTTGTTTGACGCATACAACGATCCACAAGATGTAATCGTTGATTTCGCAAACTCACGCGTGACTGACCACTCTGCAATTGAAGCGATCGACACGATTGCTGACCGTTACGCGGCGCTAGGTAAAACACTTCACCTTCGCCACCTAAGCCAAGACTGTGTTGCTATGCTGCACAAAGCAGGTAGCTTAGTTGAAGCGAACGTTGCAGAAGACCCAATCTACAAAGTAATGTCTAAGTAATCTTAGCTGTAGCTTTAAGTTAGATTTAGAGAGGCCGACATTCAATGTCGGCCTTTTTTATACCTATCGGTCAGCCCTTACGCTGATAACAAAACGACGTACATTGTTCCTACACTACATCGAACGCAGTATCGCTTCGCTAGACTCTTCGATTAAATCCAACACCAATTCAAAACCATTTCCCTCACCATAATACGGATCGGGGATCTCTTGATATTGTGACTCTCCAAAGCTCAAAAATAATGCGAGCTTGTATTGGAGGTGAACTGGGCATTGGCTCATTAAGTCGTCTAAATTCGCCCTATCGGCCGCGAGTATCAGGTCAAATTCTTCGAAGTCATTATCTACCACTTTACGAGAAGTAATCCCCTTAAAGCTGTAGCCTCGCTTCTCTCCTGCAGATTTGGATCGCGAGTCTGGCGGGTTGCCTTGATGAAAACCAATCGTCCCCGCAGAGTCGACCACAACATCAATATCCAGCTGTTGCGCTTTCTTCCTTAGCACCGCTTCACCTGTTGGCGAGCGGCAAATATTCCCCATACAAACTACGAGTATCTTTTTCATCCCTAATCACCTGTTCTTCCGATGGTTTTTGCTATCGTTAAGTTAGGCTATGATAGACGCAATCACAACTTAAAAGGATTTGTTATGTCGACTGAAGACAACAAAGAACAACGCCACAAAGCAAGACAACAGAAAGTAAAAGAACAAGTCGATGCACGTGTCGCTGCAGCACAAGAAGTAAAAGGCCTATTGCTGGTCATCACGGGTAACGGTAAAGGTAAATCAACATCCGGTTTTGGTACGATTACACGTGCAGTTGGTCATGGTAAGAAATGCGCCGTTGCTCAGTTTGTTAAAGGTACCTGGGATAACGGCGAAAAAAACGTTCTGCAAAAGCTTGATGTCGAGTTCCAAGTCATGGGCACAGGCTTTACTTGGGAAACTCAGAACAAAGCGCAAGATATTGAAGCTGCGCAGCGTGTATGGAAAGAGTGCCAACGCATGCTGGCTGATGAGTCGATCGATGTGATTCTGTTTGATGAACTGACTTACATGGTTAGCTACGGTTACATCGAACTCGATGAAGTGGTTGAGGCGTTGAATAACCGCCCGAAGATGCAGTCTGTCATCATTACAGGTCGTGGCGCGCACCGTACTCTTACTGAGATAGCAGATACAGTATCTGAAGTTCGCAATGTGAAACACGCTTTTGAATCTGGTGTTAAAGCGCTACAAGGCGTTGACTGGTAATCACCTTCAACCAGAGGTCCCCGACTCGGTCATTCTTCCCTCTCGAGGATGACGACCACTAGGCCGTTACGCTCTTGAACAAAGGACGACGGCCTATCGTCATTCCCTAGAGCGAGGGACGAGTGTCATAGGGAATCTCTCTTGAGTATTATCGAGCCAAAAATAAAAAGCGCCATTCCTACAACAGGAGTGGCGCTTTGTTCATTTTTAAATGAGATGAAGACTAGTTAAACAAACCTTTTAGTAGACCGTTTACTGCGTCTCTTGTTTTCTCATCTTTGATCTTGTCACCGTACTTTTCGTCTAACTTTTCTAAACCACGATCAATTTCTTTCTGTGCTTTCTGTTTCAATACATCATCAAAAACAAGTGCAAATTTCGGGGCTGCCCACTGACCTGTTACCTTAATTGGGATAGTCACATCTTTCAGGTCGTCGATGCTCTTACCGCCCTGACCTTCAAGTGAACCCACAATTGATGTACGCACAAGGAAGTCGACCGTTTCATTGATGAAGTTTGCTTTACCTTGACCTGTCACACGTAACAGTGGCGACTGTGCTGATAAGTCGTTAGTTGAAACCCAACCTTTATCCACTTTCAGCGTCGCTTTCATTGCACTGAAGTCCGTTTTTTGAGCTTCATTTGTGCTTTCAACTTTCTCGCCCTTGATCTTAGCGTAGTTTTCTCGAATCAGTTGAGCTACGTTGATGCCGTTAACTGCACCATCTTCAAAGTTAATCGCGATAGTACCGACTAGGTTTTTCTTGATACCCGTCGGAGTTAGACTCTTACCTTTCACGTTGACATCAATATTACCGGTACCTTCCAGCATATCGTTATCTGCAACATCAACCAGTAACGGTTGTACTTTCACGCCTTTGATTTTCTTCTTAGCCGTGTAAGTCGCTGGTGTTTTACGAGCGTCTAACTTTGCAGTAGCAGAAATAGAACCTTGGTAAAGATTCGAGGTGAATGAGGTTAGCTCTGCGATACCACGGTTAACCGAAAATGCGGTTTTAACATTCTGCATCTTCGCGTTGTTCGCCTTGAACTTATCAATCGTGATGTCACCTTTCACGTCTAACGTTTTCAGAGCCGACAGATCAGGTTCCACTTCTTTAGCTGGATCTGAACTACCAGAACTTGACGTTGAACCACCAGCAGAACCAGAAGGCGCTGTGCTCGCTGTTTCTGTTGTATTGCCTAAGCCTAAGAATTCATCTAAATCAATATTCGGGCTATGAAGAGAGAAACGAACCTTTGGTATTTCAGATAGGATTACGTCTGCTTTACCGTCTAATGCAATAGCGTTAGCTTGTAGCTTCTCTAACACAAAGCTCAGGTGGCTCTTGTTAAGATCGAAGCTTAAGTCAGACAGCATGTCGACTTTCATTGGAGACTGAGGAAGCGTGTCGCCTTTGAATGTTGAGTCTAACGTTAACTTGTTCAGCGTTACTTTTGAAATCGCGCTATCAACAGTAAGTTCACCGCCACCTTTAAGATCAAGGTCAAGGCCAGCTGCATTACCGATTACAGCGTAAGTCAGTTGGTTTACCTTATCGAACTCAAACGTATTCAAGCCAATTTTTGCTGACTCAATCGACGTCGCTGGATCATTGAACTTAGCGTTTAAGTCGATATTACGAAGTGCGTAACTTGCAAAGCCTTCAGCTAATTTGAATTCTGCACTGCCTTGTGCAGAGAACTTCTGTTGATTGTTCTCACCAGAAGCCGCAAATGTCGCGGTTGTCCATGTATCAACGGCAAACTCAGAAAGATTCAAAGACACATCGTATAGCTTAGTGAATGAACCCGCTTGCTTGTCGTCCATTTCAAACAATGCGTTTGATACAGTTACGCCTGCAAGGTTGATCGTCCAACCCGATGCGTCTGTGGTAGTTTGCTCTTGAGGGGCAGGCGCTGATTCAGAACTTGTGCCTGCTGCAGGCTCAGATTCTTGAGGCGCTGACGCTTGCGTTAGTGCATCAATGTTCTTGCGACCATCTTTAAGCGTTTCTAAATAGAATTCTGCACCATCTAGAGTAATGTTGCCGATCTCTAGTTGGTTGCTAAATAGCGGAGTAACCGAAACGTCAACGCCAACGGTATCAACCTTAAATAGGTTAGGTTGCGTAAAACCTTCAGGGTTGCGTAATTCAGTTTGACCAAGTTCAAAGCCAATGGATGGGAAGAATTGCCAGCTGATATCACCCTCGATCACTAGCTCTAGGCCTGTGTGTTTTTGGGCTTGTTCGACAATTAATGGCTTAAATTGGTTGGGATTCACTAACAGCACTAGTGCCAGAATTGCTGCAACGACAACAAACACTGGTACAGCTATGAAAATGAGTAGTTTCTTCATCCGCATATTCCTTGCTTAGATTCCAAAAGAAAGTGGCACTATAAAAGTGCCACTGATTCGGTAAAAAATAAAGCTAAGTGAGTCACTTAGGCAAAATTTTATTCGATTAAGACTTCAACAACTTCGCAATGTGCGCTTTTAGCACATCAATCGCAATACGGTTTTTACCACCACGAGGAACGATGATGTCTGCATGTTGTTTTGAAGGCTCGATAAACTGCATGAACATTGGACGTACTGTTTCTTGGTATTGCTTAAGTACAGTGTCCATTGTACGACCACGCTCTTCTACATCACGCTTAACACGGCGTAATAGACAGATGTCTAATGGTGTATCCATAAACACACTTGCGTGCATTAGTTTACGAAGACGCGGGTCTGTTAGAAGCAGAATACCCTCTAAAATGATCACTTTCTTTGGAGTAAGTGTAGTCGTTTCAGAAGTACGTGTGTGCTCTGTGTAGCTGTATTCAGGAACTTCTACGGCGTTGCCACTCATTAGCTGCTGTAGATGTTCACATAAAAGATCATGATCTAGTGCATTTGGGTGATCGTAGTTAGTTTTAACACGCTCTTCCATACTCAAGTGGCTTTGGTCGCTGTAATAGCAATCTTCCGTGATAACACCAATTTGATGGTCGCCTACTTTTTCGCGCAATTCATTATAAATTGTACTAGCAATCAGACTTTTTCCTGAAGCTGAAGCGCCAGCGATACCTACGATGACACATTGATTATTATCAGACATTAATTTTGCACCCGATATGGTTTGGTGGTGGGAAGAGATAAACCGCCTGATTATAGGGGCTAAAGCACATAGATTCTAGTCGCCATTTTAGCTAATTGCAGTCAAATTGATGATATCAATGCATTTAATGAATGCAATCGTTTGCTTTCAAATAACTTGCCTACAACTATTTGCACAACCCCAATGGCTATCAGCCTAAATCCAACCGCTATTTATCTAATCCAACATGATTAACACAACTTTTTGATTATCTTTCGCTATTCAACCAAAGAAAAGTTAATCGCTTCTGGTCTCGCCTTGCCGGTCCAGAACATCTTCGCAGCCACATTCTCTGCAAGCTCTAAGTAGTGACGTGTATGTTCACTATCTGGACGACGAATCACCGTCGGGCAACCTGCATCGATATCTTCTCGCACATCAATATGAAGAGGGATCTGTGCCAAAATATCGAGGTAAAACTCTTCTGACATAGCTTCGGCACCACCAACACCAAAGATATGCTCTTTCTCACCACAGTGACTACAAATATGATAGCTCATGTTTTCAACTAAGCCTGCGACTGGCACACTCACCTTATCAAACATCGCTACGCCTTTACGTGCATCCGCTAGCGCCAAATCTTGAGGAGTGGTCACCACTACAGCCCCGGTCACTGGGATCTGTTGCGATAACGTCAGCTGAATATCGCCCGTGCCCGGTGGCATATCAATAACTAGATAATCCAACTCTGGCCATACGGTTTCGTTAACAAGCTGACCTAAAGCCTTGGCCGCCATTGGACCGCGCCAAATCGCAGCGTCATCTTTCGACACAAGATAACCGATAGAGTGAGTGAAAATACCGTGCGCTTCGATTGGCATCATCCACTTGTTATTCTGGACTTCTGGTTTCGCATCTAATTGGCCAAGCATCATAGGTACAGAAGGACCATAGATATCCGCATCCAACAAACCCACTTTTGAACCAGACTTAGATAAAGCCAAAGCAAGGTTGACTGAAGTGGTCGATTTACCCACCCCACCCTTTGCAGATGTCACGGCGATGATGTTCTTCACCCCCTTCAATGGTGTCGCAACCGTGGTTTCTAACGCAGACGGCTTCACCTTCACTTCAAACTGAAAAGCGCTAACAAGCTGTTGTTCAATCTGAGAGTGAATCCACTGTTCCAATTCAACCGCAAGCTGATTAGCGGCAAAAGGTAAGGTGATAACAAATGATCCACGCGGATCAACCGATACAATATTTTGGTGTAGCGCCCACTCTGGGATGAGGATTGGTGACTCGAACTCATTCAACCATGAACAGAAATCTTGCTTAGAAGTAAAGTTACGCATTGGGACTCCTTTTTTTATTTATGCTATCACCCACGAGATGAAGACTGAACCCCTAAAAAACTAGGGGAATCCTTAGTCTGATACCTTGGCGTATCACACGTTATAAAGTAGTATTACCTCTCAAATTTATACCTATCAAAAAAGCGAATTATTAAGTATGGCAACTGATCCAAGACAACTTTTGGTAACTTGTGCGCTTCCGTACGCTAACGGCTCTATTCACCTTGGCCATATGCTTGAGCATATCCAAGCTGATATCTGGGTTCGATACCAGCGTCTACGTGGCAACACTGTAAACTTCATCTGTGCTGACGATGCTCACGGCACGCCAATTATGCTTAAAGCTCAACAGATGGGTATCACGCCAGAAGAGATGATCGCTGCTGTTAGTGAAGAGCACCAAAAAGACTTCGCTGGCTTTGATATCAGCTTTGATAACTACCACAGCACACACAGCGAAGAGAACCGTGAACTAGCTTCTCACATCTACTTAGAACTTAAAAAGAACGGCTTCATTTCTAGCCGCACTATTTCTCAGCTTTTCGATCCTGAGAAAAAGATGTTCCTACCAGACCGCTTCGTAAAAGGTACTTGCCCTAAGTGTAAGTCAGAAGACCAGTATGGTGATAACTGTGATAACTGTGGTGAGACATACAGCCCAACTGAGCTAATTAACCCTAAATCAGCGGTTTCTGGCGCAACTCCAGTAATGAAAGACTCTGAGCACTTCTTCTTCGACCTACCTCAGTTCGAAAGCATGCTTAAAGAGTGGACTCGTTCTGGCTCTCTACAGAATGAAACTGCAAACAAAATGCAGGAATGGTTTGAGTCTGGTCTGCAACAGTGGGATATCTCACGTGATGCACCTTACTTCGGCTTTGAAATCCCAGGCGAAAAAGACAAGTTCTTCTACGTATGGCTAGACGCACCTGTTGGCTACATGGCTTCTTTCAAGAACCTATGTGACAAACGTGACGATCTAAACTTCGATGAATACTGGAAGAAAGACAGCACAACTGAGCTTTACCACTTCATCGGTAAAGACATTGTTTACTTCCACAGCCTATTCTGGCCAGCAATGCTAGACGGCGCAGGTTTCCGTAAGCCAAACAACGTATTCGTACACGGCTACGTAACAGTGAACGGTGCGAAGATGTCTAAGTCGAAAGGCACATTCATCAAAGCAAGCACGTACCTAAACCACCTAGACCCTGAGTGTCTACGTTACTACTACGCTGCGAAACTAAACAGCCGCATCGATGACTTAGATCTTAACCTTGAAGACTTCACTCAACGTGTAAACGCTGACGTAGTAAACAAGATTGTTAACCTAGCTTCTCGTAACGCTGGCTTCATTACTAAGCGTTTTGAAGGCAAGCTAGCTGCTGAATTTGCAGAGCCTGAGCTATACAACGAATTCGTTGCTGCTGCTGAGCGTATCGGTGAGCTATACGAAACTCGTGAATTCAGCCGTGCTATCCGTGAAATCACTGCACTAGCGGATAAAGCTAACCAGTACATCGACGAAAAAGCACCTTGGGTTCTTGCAAAAGAAGAAGGCAAAGAAGCTGAGCTTCAACAAGTTTCTTCTGTAGGTATTAACCTATTCCGCGTACTGATGGCTTACCTGAAACCAGTGATGCCAGAGCTTGCAGCTCGCACTGAAGCTTTCCTAAACGAAGAGCTAACGTGGGAAGCGATTGCTACTCCGCTAACTGATCACGAGATCACTAAGTTCAAAGCGCTATTCAACCGCATTGACCCTAAGAAAGTGGAAGCAATGGTTGAGTCTTCTAAAGAAGATGCAGCCGCTGAAGCAGCAGCGAAAGAAAAAGCAGAAGCTGAAAAAGAGCAAGCAAGCCAAACTGAGCTAGACAAAGAGCCAATCGCAGACGAGATTGAGTTCGATGCCTTTGCAGCAGTAGACATGCGTATCGCTCGTATCATCTCTTGTGAAGAAGTACCAAAAGCGAACAAACTACTGAAGTTCCAACTAGACATCGGTGGTGAGACTCGCCAAGTATTCTCTGGTATCAAATCAGCATACAAACCTGAAGAGCTAGAAGGCAAGCTAACTGTAATGGTAGCAAACCTAAAACCTCGTAAGATGAAGTTTGGTATGTCTGAAGGCATGATCCTAGCAGCGGGCCCTGGCGGCAGCGACCTATGGATCCTTGAGCCACACGAAGGTGCTCAACCTGGTATGCGTGTAATGTAATTCTGACTCCAGTCAGATAACAAGCACCCATCACTAAATCCCTAATGCATTTTTGACTTGAAAGAGTTAATCAGCATTGGGGATTTTTTATATCTACCGAAAATTAGCGTTCTCTGTTAGAGTCGCCGTCAACTATGCTATGTAGAGTAGAAATTGGTTCGTCGACAAAAATAGGCTAAACCAACACCTCTTTACTCTAAAACCCTTTTTAGGAATCCCCAGTGACTAACAACGAAATCTTGCGTCGTATTCAACACGCACTAAACCTTAAAAATGCACAAATCATCAAAGCTATCGAACAAGCTGATGTGACTGTTGCTCATGACCAAGTGATTAACTGGCTAAAAGATGACAACGACAAGTCATGCTCTAAGATGAAAGATAAAGAGTTAGCGGTATTCCTAAATGGTTTCATCAACCTTAAGCGTGGCAAAAAAGAAGGCGAGCAACCTAAACCTGAAGTTGCACTGACGAACAACATGATCTTCATGAAGCTTCGTATCGCATTGAACATGAAAGCAGAAGATGTTTTGGACGTACTAGAAGTGGTTGGCATTAGCTTGAGCAAGTACGAAATCGGCGCTTACTTCCGCAAGCCAGAAAACAAAAACTACAAAGTGTGTGAAGACCAACTACTTTGCGATTTTCTAAACGGTGTGCAATTTACCAACCGTCCAGACTCAGAAGAGTTTACGGGTTAAGTTACTACTCCTAGATAAATTTTAAGTTGCTACACATAGATAAATTACTCGTCATAGGTAAGTAACTGACCCACTGATAATTTTCTAGTAACGACAGATAAATAAAAAGCGGCGAGATAATTGAATTATCTCGCCGCTTTTTCGTTTTCTTTACGTCACTGACTAAACAGGAACAACAATAGTAAACCTATGGCTTAGCTGTCGTCTTCAGTGAAGTTCGTCGGCAATGTCGTTTTCATTTCATTCCAAACTTGTGCACTTGCGATACCGTAGTTACGAATCACTAATGGCAAAGTTTCGCGCTCGCCACTTTCACAGATAATGAACAACTCTTTATAAAAGTCCATCGCTAAACGTCGTGCTTCTGGGTTAGAGAAGTAGTAGCTACCGATACGGTCATAAAGTTTACGCACACCGTTAAAGATCAGGCCGTAAATCTGGTTGCCTGAGTGGAATGCCAAACGTTGGAAAAGCATGTAATCATAGAAGTTGAAAGTCTTCGCGATTAAGATCGTCTGACGTTTCGCTTCATCTTTTTCTGAATCTTCTTTTACCGCTTGTTTGATCTTGTCAGCGTATGGCGACGATTCTAGGAACTCATCCCAAGTTGGTGCCGCAAGTAGCGCTTCACAAGATTCAATCACGTTACTGATAGTACGCTCTGAAGCTTCTTTGTTTGCTTTGAATGCATAACGCATAAAGATCGGGCTGATATTAGTACGAGCAGCAAGCAGGTCTTCTACCATTTTGCTTGCGTTATCAACGTCCAACGTCATTAGCGTATCAAGGATATGAAGACCTGAGGTTTCCATAAACTGGTTAACTTTAGTTGGTTTGCCATGTTGGATTGTCAACCAACCATCACGAGCAAGACGTTGTAGTACTTCACGAAGCGTAGTACGTGTAACACCAATCAGCTCAGAAAGCTCACGCTCTGCGGGCAAGATAGAACCTGGAGGGAAACGGCCATTCCAAATACTTTCAATGATATACTTCTCTGCAAATCCTGCCGGGCTCTTCGCCTTAATGACCATCTACACTTCAATCCAATTTAATTATTCTGTTCTAATTTACTCATCATACCACTAGTTCACACCTAGCGGAAACACCCTCAAAAATTTTACTCACCCTAAACACCGTTAGAGTTATAACTCTAAAGTTCAGCACACGTTTGCACCTCAGGTTTGTAAAGCAAGCGACTCTAAACCACCATTTAAACAAACCGTTAACACAACAATTTTTCTTTAAAATCAATGGGATTGGTCATATTTTTAAAGCTATTAATTTGCAATATTAAGTTGTAATAATCATATATAAGCCGTCGTTATTCTGTAATTTTCAATCATTTCGCTGAAATATTGATTCTAGTCGGTTTTTATCACATTTTAAGTGGTATGCTTGCGCTACTTTGATCGCGTTTCTCAACAAAAAAGAGGTATTTTTAGGGCTACAGGGCTTTTCCTGTTGACTAAATGTTATCTAAGAGTAAAGTTGCGCTCAAAAATAAGCAGTGCTTGAGTTTCTAAGGGAGTGACTTGGCAAGACCACAGAACATTACATGGAATGTAGTTTTTCTAAGTCACTGTTAGTTATAGTTTTTAACAATTTCTATAGCTCGATTCTCAAAATGTTGTATTGCTTGTCTATTCATAATCAACATAAAAGAGTATTAACATGCCGATGTCTCTCGGAAACGCTTTTATCAAGAACTTCCTTGGTAAAGCTCCTGATTGGTATAAACTTGCCATCATTTCCTTTTTAATCATCAACCCGTTTGTTTTCTTCCTAGTTGACCCATTTGTTGCGGGCTGGCTATTGGTGGTTGAGTTTATTTTCACTCTAGCTATGGCTCTCAAATGCTACCCACTTCAACCGGGTGGTCTATTAGCTATTCAAGCAGTCGCCATTGGCATGACCAAACCAGAAATGGTTTATCACGAGCTGCAAGCAAACCTTCCTGTATTACTCTTGCTCGTATTCATGGTTGCTGGCATTTACTTCATGAAAGAACTGCTTTTGTTCATTTTCACGAAGATCTTGCTTGGCATCCAATCTAAAATTTTACTCTCCGTTGCCTTCTGTGTTGCTGCCGCTTTCTTATCAGCATTCCTAGATGCACTAACAGTAATCGCCGTAGTTATTAGCGTTGCGGTCGGCTTCTACTCTATCTACCACAAGGTTGCATCAGGCAAGGGCACAACGTCTTCGCACGATCATACTCATGATGAAGAGATCTCAGAGCTAACTCGTGATGACCTAGAAAACTACCGTGCTTTCCTACGTTCACTGCTAATGCACGCTGGTGTGGGTACAGCACTGGGTGGTGTAATGACCATGGTAGGAGAACCACAAAACTTGGTAATTGCTAAGCAAGCAGGTTGGGAGTTCGGTGAATTTATCATCCGTATGCTGCCAGTAACACTACCTGTTTTCTTCTGCGGTATTTTAACTTGTGCACTTGTCGAGAAATTCAAAGTGTTTGGTTACGGTGCTCAACTACCAATGAATGTTCGCCAAATCTTAGTTGAGTTTGACAACAAAGAACGTGCAAACCGCACAAAGCAAGACGTAGCAAAACTATGGGTTCAAAGTGCAATCGCAGTTTGGCTTATCGTCGGCCTTGCACTTCACGTTGCTGAAGTAGGTTTGATTGGCCTGTCTGTGATCATCTTAGCTACAGCATTTACGGGTGTTATTGAAGAACACTCTATGGGTAAAGCCTTTGAAGAAGCGCTGCCATTTACTGCACTTCTTGCCGTTTTCTTCGCTGTTGTTGCTGTGATCATCGACCAAGCTCTATTTAAGCCAGTCATCGATGCAGTACTTCACGTTGAAGATAAAGGCGCACAGCTCGCACTCTTCTATATTGCCAACGGTATTTTATCGATGGTTTCAGATAACGTGTTCGTCGGTACGGTTTACATTAACGAAGTGAAAACTGCACTGGTTGAAGGCATCATCACTCGTGATCAGTTCGACCTACTTGCTGTTGCTATCAACACTGGTACTAACCTACCTTCTGTTGCAACGCCAAACGGCCAGGCTGCATTCCTATTCCTATTAACATCAGCACTTGCTCCGTTAATTAGATTGTCTTACGGTCGCATGGTTATCATGGCGTTGCCATACACCATCGTATTGGCACTGGTTGGCCTAGCAGGCATTGTGTTCTTCGTAGAGCCAATGACAGCATGGTTCTATGATGCAGGTTGGATCATTCAACGCACTGGTGAAGTCGTTGCTCCAGTTATCTCTGGTGGTCATTAAGCTAAACATTGTGTCGCAAACCACAATAAGTGTGTCGAGGGCGTGTTGACCTTTCGAGCTGATTTTTGCAGCGAGTTGCTGGGTATTTATACAAGGCAGAGGCTTTGATGTGTAGCTAGCCTACATGAGAAGCCGATAACGTAGTAGAAATGACCAGCAAACACTGCCCGAAGGGTTCGAGCTGGGCGCCCCCGCAAAAAGCGTTTTACTCTTTGTTGAGGGGGATTTGCTTAGAATGACTAGGCTACTTCCCCCTCGCCGCGATTAAAACGCTTTTATCTCGAACAAAATTTAATCGCGAAAGGTCAACACGCCCTAGCTAATCAAAAATATTAGTTGATTAGGAAACTTATCCAAGATAAAAAGCTCTGAGTAATCAGGGCTTTTTTATTTTATAGACAGGATTCAATTCGTGAACTTTTTAGCAATGATCAAAGACTTCTCTAAGGGACGTTTATCTTGGCTTTTACTGCTGGCTTTTATTGTCTTTTTTGAAGCGTGCGCTCTCTTCTTCCAACACGTGATGATGCTTGGTCCTTGCGTGATGTGTATCTATGAGCGCGTTGCTATGCTCGCTATCGGTGTTGCCGCCATGATTGGTGCGATTGCCCCGAATAACCCAATATCACGCTGGTTAGGCCTTGCTAGCTGGGGATTTGGCGCATACAAAGGTTTGATGCTTGCTTTAGAGCACGTCGATTACCAGTTCAATCCGTCCCCTTTCGCAACCTGCGACTTATTCGTAACCTTCCCTAGCTGGGCGCCTTTAAACCAATGGGCTCCGTGGATGTTTGAGGCTTACGGCGATTGCAGCAAGGTTGTGTGGCAGTTCTTCGATCTTTCTATGCCTCAGTGGCTAGTAATTATCTTTGCAGGTAACTTGGTTGCTTTCGGTATTGTGGTTATTTCTCAATTTGTGAAGTCGAAAAAGGACTTGCAGTAAGCCGTTGACACTTGGACAACAAAAAAGTCGACCACGAGGTCGACTTTTTTATTACTTAAGCTTTTGAACATATTAAGAGAGTCTGTTATTCACACAAACTTAGTTGCTCAACAAGCCGTGATTAGCTGCTTTTACCGCAGCATTGTTTAAACTTCTTGCCGCTTTCACAAGGGCAAAGGTCGTTTCGACCAATGTCTTTAAACGGGTTCACGCTCTGGGACTTATTGCCCAACATAGCTTCATCCGCTGCCATTGCCACTTCTGAGATCATCAGATCGACTTGACCCACTAAATCGGCAAGCGATGGTGGGTTAGTAAGCCCTGCAGCGATCATTTGTTGTTGAGTTTGCTCTTCATCAATCGCAAGCATCAAGGTGGTTAAGAGCGCTTGCAACATGCGCAGAGTACCATCCGCGACTGTCACGCTCTGCCACTGCTCTTCCACTGTTGGCCAAACCATCATGAAGCCTTCAGAAAAATCAGCGAACTGTTCGTTAAAGTCACCTTCAGCCAGTACGTCTGTTAATAGGTATTCATTACGCTGAATCAGGTTGTGCTGGCGATTAATCTGTTCTGTTACCGTTGTTACCAGCTCTTTACCCGCTTCAGGCGCAACGATAACCAGCCACTCTTCTGGATCGAGTGGTTTGGTCGCTAAGTTAGAGGCAAGGATTGCACCTTCCATAAACTGCGGAGTAATGTCAGTGATTGATTCTGGTAGGCTTAATAATTGATATGTCATGAAAGCTCTGGATATTGGGCATTTTCGATATTATAACGCCATCCTCCCAAAGATGTCGCTATTAAGAGACGAAACCATCATTAAGACATGCACCACACTCATAGTGACAATTCTGTAAGCACACCGTACAATCACGCCTCGAATTTTTCGGTTCATTCAGTTTTGGTAAAGCAACATGCGCGTAATACTTGGCCCTATGGAGGGCGTTCTAGACCACCTAATGCGTGAAATTCTCACAGAGATTAATGATTACGATCTCTGTGTGACAGAGTTTGTGCGCGTCGTAGATCAACTTCTTCCCCCGCATGTGTTCCACCGTATTTGCCCTGAGCTACATCAAGGCTCTCAGACCATGGCTGGTGTGCCAATCCATCTCCAACTTCTAGGGCAACACCCAAATTGGATGGCCGAGAATGCTTTTCAAGCTGCTAGCTTAGGCGCGAAAGGGATCGATCTTAATTTTGGTTGCCCAGCAAAAGCGGTCAACAAAAGTAATGGTGGCGCTTCATTGCTAAAAGAGCCAGAGCTCATCTATCAAGTGGTGAACGCCTGTCGAGAAGCGGTACCGGCACACATTCCTGTGTCCGCAAAGATTCGATTAGGTTGGGAGCATCCGGAAGAGTGCTTTGAAATCGTCGATGCCATCGAACAAGCCAAAGCTGACGAACTCACCGTGCATGCAAGAACCAAAGTTGGCGGCTATAAAGCCAGCGAAATCAAATGGGACTTCATCAATCAAATAAGAGAAAAAACATCTCTGCCGTTGATTGCTAATGGGGAGATCTGGAACTATCAAGATGGTCAAGATTGCATAGAAGCAACAGGCGTCGATTCATTAATGGTCTGCCGTGGTGCTTTCAATATTCCAAACCTTGGTAACGTCGTTAAGCACAACCACCAGAAAATGCCGTGGGATAAAGTCATTGAACTTTTGCTGCGCTATTCAGAGTTTCAAATTAAAGGGGACAAAGGCATGTACTACCCCAATAGAGTGAAGCAGTGGTTTGTTTATCTAAGTAAAGGCTACCCTGAAGCGAACGAACTGTTTAAAGAAATTCGTACTTTCAAAAAGGCGCCACCGATTGTAGAACGCCTTCAGCGTTATCAAGAAGAACGCCGCCAACCTGTTTAAGATTATGTTTAGGGTTAAATACCCAACGCTACAAACGTGTTTACCGGTGCAAATAAGCTTTGCTTGGTAGACACGTTCGCTCTTCCCTCTTTCATTTTCATTTTCATTTGCATACAAAGCATCGATTCAATAACGTGGTTAAAATTTAAGACGGTCTTTACCCGTCGTCTTAGCCACGTACAGCTTTTCATCGGCGTACTTAAATATCTCATCGAAGTTAAGTTTACTTTGCTCAGTTTCAACAATGCAGACACCGCCAGACACCGTAAATCCATTTGGAATAATGTCGGCTGAAGTGGAACAAATCGCATTCTTCACTCGCTCTAATGTTCTCATCAAAGTTTCACGATCTTCGCCTTTCATATAAACGACAAACTCTTCACCGCCAAACCGTGCTGCAACGTCACTACTTCGAATACTGTTGCTGATCTGACGCGACATATAACGAATCACATCATCCCCCTTATCGTGGCCGTAGGTGTCGTTAATTGACTTAAAATCATCAATATCGAAGACGGTTAATGCAAACAGTTGATCGTGCTCTACACTGCGCCAGAACGCTTCTAAGCCACGACGATTCAATAACCCTGTCATAGGGTCTTTGGCTGCGAGATCTTTGAAGTAACCACGTTCAATATTGGAATTGACGTAGAAGAAGATGGTTACTGAGAACAGATACACAATGATGGCAACAATAAGGCTGTCTTTCTCGTAGACGAAAAAGTGCTCAACCTCTTTCGCGATGTCTAATTTGTAATACATCGCATGGTGAGACGAGACACCATCCAGTTTGATCTCGTGATAAAAAGCAGCAGAATCTACCGGAGTCGCTAAAGTGGTATCAATGATATCGATCCGACCTGCAAGATGCTCATTCGAGTTTGCGAGCAGCTTGTCAGCATTAATATCCACCGACAGCATCCCTTGGTGAACGCCTTTATGGAATACAGGGATCGTCATACTGATTATACGGTCAAGGGAATCAAAACGATAACCAGGGCCTGAAAGGGTGAGTTGGTCAGGGTTGTTGGCAGTTTTCTGCCAATAAGGACGACTCTTTATGGTCGCGAGTAACTCTTTGCTCAGCCCTTTGGCAAAACCTTCAGGTGAAGAGATCACATAGCCGCTCGTATCAATAAAGTGCACGCCGGCATGGTATTCATCAAGCTGGGATAAAAATGAAAGAATAGGAGCTAACGCTATTTTTTCTGACGCGCTCTTATAACTATCACTGCTTTCAGAACAAAGAGACTCTTGACCGATTAGCATATAGTCGATATCGACAGAGGGAATGTCTGAGGTTTTACCGTCGGCAAGTAGCAATACATCAATAGGCCAAATTTGGCAAAGACCATCCACAACATGTTTGTTGTGATCAAGAAAGAGAGGGTTTCCTGATTTATAATAGTTGGAGAAGCTGTAGTCTAGGGCTGTCGCCACTTTTGTGGTTCTTTTGAACACATCTTCAATACGATGAAACTCACTACTGATATCTTTTTCTACCGCGTCAAAATGATTCTTTCCTATTAGGCCAAGTAACATCGCGGCGATCACAGCGGGAAACCCGAAAACAAAGGTTAGGCTAAAGTGCCTATTTACTTTCATATAATGTGCTCTTAGCGTTCAGCTATTTTCATTTTCCCCATTAATATTATTACATTAATCGGCAATTCGCTCGACGTAAAATAATGTAAATTGATATTAACGACACACCTAACGGTCAAATAACCGCTTACAAATGAATAAAATAGAGAAGCGCCAACATATAGAGCAGGTGAGTTTGTTATCTGAGCCCATTTCAATGCTGTTAATAATATGACTTATGGCCTATTAGCTCACCTAACACCAAACTCAATTCACCGGCTAATGACCGCACGCTCAATCACAGATTGAGGCACTGTCACGCCAAGCTCACGAGCAGCATCTAGGTTGACCACCAGCTGAGAGCTCTGCGCAGTTTTGACACTCAACTTCCCGGGCTTCTGTCCTTCCAGAATGGCTGCGACATAATCCGCGGTCTGAACCCCAACATCATAATAATCTAGACCTAAACCAGCAATCGCTCCCTTTCCGACATAAGATGTGGCGCCTGCGACGACTGGCGTATCTGCATGGTTAGCCGCTTTGATAAGACCCTCCATGCCGCTTGCAACCGTATTATCGGTCAAGGCATAGATAACATCGGACTTCTTAGCAATGGATTCTGCTTTTGCTTCGACATCGTCAACAGTCAGCGCTTTTTCGGTGTGAAGTGTATAACCGAAATCTCGAGTTGCCTTTCTCAATAACCCAACTAACGCAACGGCATTTGCTTCTGCTGGGTTGTAAACTACACCGATTGAATTAGCTTCAGGGAGCAGTTCTTTGATTAATGACACATGCTGAGTGATCGGAGATAAGTCAGAAAGCCCCGTGACATTACGCCCCGGCTTTTCTAATTGTTTAACGAGCCTAGCGCCGATAGGATCCGTAACCGCGGTAAACACGATAGGAATCGAGCGAGTCGCCGACACTAAGGCTTGTGAAGTCGGTGTCGCGATACCAACAAGTACATGTGGATTTTCACTGACGAGCTCTCTGGCAATCTTGGCTGCCTGAGCCGGGTTACCATTCGCCATTTCATAGGAGAATTCTAAGTTCTTACCGGGTTCATAACCATTGGCTCTCAATCCTTCAAGAAGCCCTAAACGTGTCGCATTCAGATCTGGATGGTCAACAACTTGTGAAACCGACACTTTGGCCACGTTTGCCATTGCATTGCCAGTCCATAGCAACATCAAGCAACTTAAAACCGCTGCCAATACCTTTCTTACAGAACTCATTATCGCTCCCTGAATCAAGCTCTACCCGTCATTACTCGCTCAAAGAGAACAACATCAAAATCACTATTGACATTATTACCAGTAACCATTGATAACTTGAAGTGATATTTAACAAAAATACAACAAGGCTCGAGTTATGTGAGAAAGGTTATATTGACTTCGGAGGAAGGTAAGAAACCAAGTGAATAAGGACAGGTAAGCTAAACGGAAAGTAAGCGAGGTAACAAAAAGAGGAGCAAATCTGAGAACAAGCTATAGAAGATGAATAGTTGTTCTCAGACAAGAGGGAGAGCTGGGATTCTTTAGAACCAACGCTCCATTGAGGATTTATCTAACTGACGAAAGGCACGATTTAAAATGATTGCCAATTCTTTATAGCGAGGGCGCGGCTTCATAGGCTCTAACGCAAAACCCGTTTCAGTGATCTTTTCATGCAGTTCGCGGTACCACGATACTAGCGCCGGCGGAAGTTGTGTATTTGAGCGATTGCCCAACCACCACATACCTTGTAGCGGCAAGCTGATCGCAAACAAAGCCATAACCACAGCCTGTGGCATCGCTTGGTAATTATTAAAGACCATTTGTGTAAGAACACTGATAGCGGCAATCGCAGGCATCACTTTCACGCCAAAACGGGTCGCTTTAATAATGCGTTGCTCAGGGAAAATAGCGTTTAACTCTTTTCGAACAGGCCAGAGATCCATGTACTTTTGGCCATCTTTTAAACTGCTAGCTAAACCAACTCTATTGCTCATATGAGTCTCCCATTAAAAAAAAGTTGAAATCATCAACTAAAAACACAAAAATTTGACGAAAAATAATATTCTTTCAAATTTTTTTGTTATATTTGCACAATATCGCTATTATTTGCAGACCTCAATCTCATTGTTGCCCTTATTTACAATTTAAGCAACTTTGAGAAGACTTCTGCAAGGAATGCACAAGCCTCTTTTTGATAAAGAGCGCTTTCACTTTATACGGAAATTAACGTTTTTTTGACCAAGGTTAGTACGCAAGCCTATGTGCTTCGACTATTCTTGAGATTAATTTTCATCCTTAACTGATTTCGATCAGAAAAATAAACAGGTAGTCATTAATGTCTAAGCTAGTTTTAGTTTTAAACTGTGGTAGTTCTTCTCTTAAATTCGCTGTTGTTGATGCAGAAACAGGTGCAGAGCACCTAACTGGTCTTGCTGAGTGTCTAGGTCTTCCAGAAGCTCGTATGAAGTGGAAACTTGATGGCAAGCATGAAGCACAACTAGGCGCGGGCGCAGCTCACGTAGAAGCACTATCTTTCATGGTAGAAACTATTCTTGCTTCTAAGCCTGAGCTTAAAGCTAACCTTGGCGCTATCGGTCACCGTATCGTACACGGTGGCGAGCAGTTCACTTCTTCTGCACTTATCACTGATGAAGTTCTTAAGGGTATTCAAGACGCTGCGACTTTCGCACCTCTTCACAACCCTGCTCACCTTATCGGTATCGAAGCGGCTCAACAGAACTTCCCTGGTCTACAAAACGTTGCTGTTTTTGACACTGCGTTCCACCAAACAATGCCTTCTGAGTCTTACCTATACGCTCTACCGTACAACCTGTACAAAGAGCACGGCATCCGTCGTTACGGCATGCACGGTACTTCTCACCTATTCATCACTCGTGAAGTTGCAGGCCTACTAAACAAGCCAGTTGAAGAAGTTAACATCATCAACTGTCACCTAGGTAACGGCGCTTCTGTATGTGCAATCAAGAACGGTAAATCTGTAGACACTTCTATGGGTCTTACTCCTCTTGAAGGTCTTGTAATGGGTACTCGTTGTGGTGACCTAGACCCTGCAATCATCTTCCACCTACACGACGCACTTGGTTACTCTGTTGAAGAAATCAACAACATGCTAACTAAAGAGTCTGGTCTTGCTGGTCTAACTGAAGTGACTTCTGACTGTCGTTTCGTTGAAGACAACTACGGTGAGAAAGAAGAAGCAACTCGTGCAATGGACGTGTTCTGTCACCGTCTAGCTAAGTACGTAGCTGGTTACACTGCAACTCTAGAAGGTCGTCTAGACGCAATCACTTTCACTGGCGGCATCGGCGAGAACTCAGGCCCAATCCGTGAAATGGTTCTTAACCGCCTAGGCATCTTCGGTATCGAAGTTGACGGTGAAGCTAACCTTAAAGCTCGTTTCGGCGGCGAAGGTACTATCACTACAGCTAACAGCCGTATCCCTGCAATGGTTATCTCTACTAACGAAGAGCTAGTAATTGCTGAAGACACTGCGAAACTAGCAGGTCTTTAATTGATTTTCCTGACTAGCTTCATTCGAAGCTAGTCAGTTTTTCATATCAAGAAAATGGGGCTCAACTTCTATTCCTACCCCAATTTAAATATCGGTGGGAATAGCAGTTGAGCTTTTTTTATTTCCAATAGTCAAAGGTGTTCGTCAATGTCACGTACTATTATGCTTATCCCTACAAGCGCTGGTGTTGGTCTTACTAGTGTTAGCATGGGTGTTCTTCGCGCTATGGAGCGTAAGGGCGTAAGTGTTTCTTTCTACAAGCCAATCGCTCAGCCTCGCAGCGGTGGTAACCAACCAGATCTAACGTCTACTATCATCAGCGCAAACAGCGACATTAAGATTGGTGAGCCAATCGCAATGACTAAAGCTGAAGCTTTGATCGGTAGCGAAAAAATGGACGAGCTTCTTGAGTCTGTTGTTGAGCAATACAACAAGATCAACAAAGACGCAGAAGTTACGCTAATCGAAGGTCTAGTACCTACTCGTAAGCACCCATTTGCTAACCAAGTGAACGCGGAAATCGCAAAAACACTTGGCGCGGAGATCGTATTCGTTGCGACTCCTGGTACTGACAACCCTACGCAGCTTAAAGAGCGTATAGAAGTAGCATGTTCTAACTTCGGCGGTACTAAGAACAAAAACATCAAAGGCGTAATCATCAACAAGCTTAACGCTCCTGTTGATGAGGCTGGCCGTACTCGCCCTGACCTATCTGAAATCTTTGATGATGCAGACAGTGCTCAGCAAGCGAACCTTGAAGTAATGCAAATCTTCAACTCTAGCCCTATCCGTGTTCTTGGCTGCGTGCCATGGAGCATCGATCTAATCGCAACTCGTGCGGTTGATATGGCTAAGCACCTTAACGCTGAAATCGTTAACGAAGGTGAAATCTCAACTCGTCGTATTAAGAGCATCACTTTCTGTGCACGTTCTCTACCGCACATGATTGAGCACTTCAAACCAGGCTCACTGCTAGTAACTTCTGCAGACCGTCCTGACGTTATCGTTGCTGCGGCTCTTGCTGCGAAAAACGGTGTTGAGATTGGCGCAATCCTGCTTACTGGCGGTTACGACATTCCAGAAAGCATTGCTAACCTTTGTGCACCAGCATTCGCTTCAGGTCTACCGATCTTCAAGGCTCAAGGTAACACTTGGCAGACATCTCTAAACCTACAGAGCTTCAACCTAGAAGTTCCTGCAGACGATAAAGAGCGTATCGAGTTCGTTAACGATCACGTTGCAAGCCACATTGATGGCCCTTGGATTGATTCTCTATCTGAAGGTACTCAAGGCATCCGTCGTCTAAGCCCACCAGCATTCCGTTACCAGCTAACTGAATTTGCTCGTAAAGCGGCTAAGCGCATCGTTCTTCCTGAAGGTGATGAGCCACGTACAGTTAAAGCTGCGGCTATCTGTGCTGAGCGCGGTATCGCAACGTGTGTACTTCTAGGTAACCCTGAAGAAATCCGTCGCGTTGCAGCGCAGCAAGGTGTTGAGCTTGGCGCTGGCGTTGAGATCATCGATTCTGCATCAGTTCGCGAAAACTACGTAGCTCGTCTAGTAGAACTTCGTGGCGCTAAAGGTATGACTGAAGTTGTTGCTCGTGAGAAGCTAGAAGATTCAGTATTCCTAGGTACTATGATGCTTGAAGCTGGCGAAGTTGACGGCCTAGTTTCTGGTGCTGTTCACACAACGGCGAACACTATCGTTCCTCCGTTCCAGATCATCAAGACTGCTCCTGATGCTTCTATCGTATCTTCGATCTTCTTCATGCTTCTGCCTGATCAAGTTCTTGTATACGGTGACTGTGCGATCAACCCAGATCCAACAGCTGAACAGCTTGCTGAAATCGCTATCCAATCTGCAGATTCTGCTGCGGCATTCGGTATCGACCCACGCGTTGCTATGATCTCTTACTCTACTGGTGAATCTGGTAAGGGTGCAGACGTAGATAAAGTACGTGAAGCAACGAAACTTGCTCAAGAGAAGCGTCCTGATCTAGTGATCGACGGTCCTCTACAGTACGATGCAGCAATCATGGAAAACGTAGCCGCTTCTAAAGCGCCTAACTCTCCAGTTGCAGGTAAAGCGACAGTATTCGTATTCCCAGACTTAAACACGGGTAACACGACTTACAAAGCTGTACAGCGTTCAGCAGATCTAGTATCTATCGGTCCAATGCTTCAAGGTATGCGCAAGCCAGTAAATGACTTGTCTCGTGGCGCTCTAGTAGACGATATCGTTTACACAGTAGCTCTAACGGCTATCCAAGCAGACCAAGCTGCGCAAGCTGAAGAAAAAGTAGTTAACTAATTTTCTTTTTCAGAAAGCAAAAACCCTAGATGTTTATCTAGGGTTTTTTTACGCCTGAAGAAAAGCGGATTAATTAATGATTCTAACCACGTCCGTGAGGCGAATCTAAATCCAGATCAGGCCCTTTAGGCACCACTTGAGTCGGGTTGATGCCCGTATGGCTGTAATAGTAGTGGCGCTTGATGTGGTAGAAATCCGTCGTCTCTTTAATACCCTCTATTTGATAGAGCTCTTTTAGATAACCTTGGATATGTTTGTAATCCGCAATTCGTTGCTTGTTACACTTGAAGTGACCCACATACACAGCATCGAATCGAACCAAGGTCGTGAACAACCGCCAATCCGCTTCAGTAATCTGCTCTCCCGCTAAATAACGTTTCTCACTAAGATGCGCATCCACTTTATCTAACGCTTCAAATAACGCTTCATACGCCTCTTCGTAGGCTTCTTGTGTTGTCGCAAAGCCGGTTCGGTATACACCGTTGTTGATGTTTGGGTAGATATAATCATTCCACTCATCAATCTTCTTGGACAACTCCCACGGGTAGTAATCATCGGTGTTGCCTGTTAACTCATTAAATTCTGAATTGAACATGCGGATGATTTCAGACGACTCGTTGCTCACAATTGTGTTGGTTTTCTTATCCCACAACACAGGCACCGTTACTCTGCCCGAGTAATCCGGTTTGGCTTGAGTGTAAATTTGATGCATTCGGGTATGACCGAATAGAGGCTCAGGTAACCCCATTTGCCAACCTTCACTCATCATGTCTGGGCAAACTACTGTCACGTCAATGTGATCGGTCAGGTCTTTCAGTTCACGGAAGATAAGGGTTCGGTGCGCCCAAGGACAAGCTAACGATACGTATAAGTGATAGCGGCCGCTTTCCGGCTGAAACTGCGCGCCCGGTTTATTCTCTACCCAGTGACGAAAGCCCGCATCTTCACGAACAAATTTACCACCGCTTTCTTTGGTGTCGTACCACACATCGTGCCAAACACCTTCAACTAACTTACCCATATCCAAACCTCTGTCATCCAAGCTTTTCTCTAGTATAAAAAAAGCCAACTTTTTCAAAACTAGAAGAAGTTGGCCTAGTTGTTCGAATTATTTGAAGGAGGCTTGTTCAGACACAAAAAAAGCGCAACTCATAAACAAGTTGCGCTTAAGCCTGTCACAGGCTGAACCGGTTTAAATAGGCTCTAGACTTGTACGTGCAAGCAAGATACTGCGTGTACATCATCGCCTTGAATGGTTGGCTTAGTTTGCGCACACGCCTCTGTTGCTTGTGGGCAACGCGTACGGAACACACAACCTGATGGTGGATTGATTGGTGAAGGTAAATCGCCTTCCAACATCTGAATCGTTTTGTTGCGCTCTAGACGAGGGTCAGGAATTGGAACTGCAGACATCAACGCTTTGGTGTATGGGTGCTTAGGATCAGAGAACAATGCATCTGATTCGCCAAGTTCTACCGCATTCCCTAGGTACATCACCAATACGCGATCAGAGATGTGTTTAACAACCGACAAATCGTGCGCGATGAATACCAAAGACAAACCTAGCTCTTTTTGTAGCTCCTTCAGAAGGTTAACTACTTGAGCTTGGATAGATACATCCAGTGCAGAAACAGGTTCATCACAGATGATCATCTTAGGTTTCAAGATAAGCGCACGTGCAATACCAATACGCTGACACTGACCACCAGAGAATTCATGAGGGTAACGGTTGATTACGTTGGGTAGTAGACCAACCTTTGCCATCATCTCTTTAACTCTGTCCTTCACTTCTTGTTTAGAAAGTTCAGGGAAGAAAGTCTCTAGAGGCTCAGCAATAATATCTCCTACTGACATACGTGGGTTAAGCGATGCTAGCGGGTCTTGGAAGATCATCTGAATCTCTTTACGAGTCTCACGACGCTTCACTTCCTGCATCTTAATTAGGTCTTGACCTAACCACATCACTTGACCTTCAGTCGCTTCAACCAAGCCGATAATCGCACGGGCAAAAGTCGACTTACCACAACCAGACTCACCTACTACACCCAGAGTCTCTCCTTCGTAAAGGTGAACATCAACACCATCAACCGCTTTAAGGTTTGATGGTTTTGCCCAAGGCCAAGCAGACTTAGCTGCAATGCTAAAGTGAACTTTCAGGTCTTTAATATCTAATAGTAATTCTTTACTCATTTTGTCCAAGTCTCCCAATCTGAAAAACAAGCACGCTGACGGTCTTTAGCAAATGGCTGCAAAATCGGTGCTTCTTGCTTACAACGGTCCATTACACGGTGACAACGGTCTTGGTAAGGACAACCTGTTGGTAGGCGAAGTAAGTTAGGTGGGTTACCTGGAATCGTCGGTAGAATTTCACCTTCGGTATCCAAACGAGGAATCGCTTTAAGCAGGCCTTCCGCATATGGGTGGCTTGGCTCGTAGAAGATTTCATCAACCGTGCCGTACTCCATTGTACGACCCGCGTACATCACAAGTACTTTGTCACATGAGCCAGCAACAACACCCAAGTCATGGGTGATCATGATGATTGCCGTATTGAACTCATCTTTAAGTTCGTTCAGCAATTCCATGATTTGCGCTTGAATGGTTACATCCAGTGCCGTTGTTGGTTCATCAGCGATAAGTAATTTAGGACGACACAGCAGTGCCATTGCGATCATCACACGCTGACGCATACCGCCAGAAAATTCGTGTGGGTACATGGTGATACGCTTACGTGCTTCAGGGATTTTAACCGCTTCAAGCATGCGTACTGATTCTTCAAACGCCTCTGCTTTACCCATGCCTTTGTGCAGCATAAGTACTTCCATCAACTGATCACTTACTTTCATGTAAGGGTTCAGTGACGTCATTGGATCTTGGAAGATCATTGCGATCTGTTCAGCACGAACCTTGTTCAGCGCTTTTTCAGGCAGGTTGAGGATTTCATTGCCTTCAAACTTTGCACTGCCTGAGATGATGCCGTTTTTAGCCAGCAGCCCCATCAGTGCAAATACCGTTTGTGATTTACCTGAACCCGACTCACCAACAATACCCAGCGTTTCGCCTTGGTTAAGTGAGAAGTTCAAGTCGTTTACTGCGGTTACGATACCATCTTGCGTGGTAAATTCGACGCGCAGATCTTTGACATCTAATAAGCTCATTATTGCTTCCTTAATCTTTTATAGCCTTTAATTGCTATTTCGTTATCTGTCTTTTGGATCAAGCGCGTCGCGCAGACCATCACCTACGTAGTTAAAGCAGAACAGCGTAACTACCATGAATGCCGCAGGGAATGTTAATTGCCAGATTGCAACTTCCATTGTTTGCGAGCCTTCTTGAAGCAATGCGCCCCAGCTTGTCATAGGCTCTTGAACACCAAGACCAAGGAAAGATAAGAATGATTCTGTAAGGATCATGCTTGGAATAAGCAGCGTAGAATAAACCGCTACGATACCCAGTACGTTCGGTACGATGTGACGTGTAATGATCTTCCATTTGCTTACACCACATACGTGTGCGGCTTCAATGAACTCTTTACTACGCAAGCTCAGCGTTTGACCACGTACAATACGCGCCATATCTAGCCAAGCAATCGCACCAATAGCAACGAAGATTAGGATGATGTTACGACCAAAGAACGTTACCAGGACGATTACTAGGAACATAAATGGTACCGCGTACAAGATCTCTAGGATACGCATCATCACTCGGTCAGTACGACCGCCGATGAAACCTGAAGCTGCACCGTAAAGCGTACCAATCAGTACCGCTACGAATGCGCCCATCACACCAACCATCAATGAGATACGACCACCGATAAGAGTACGAACGTACAAATCACGGCCTAAGCTATCAGTACCAAACCAGTGGTCCGCGCTTGGCGCTGCATGCATTGCGTACCAGTCAGTATCATCATAAGTGTACTGAGCAAGCATCGGTAAGAAGATAACCGCCAGTACCATAAGCGTAAGAATAAACAGGCTTACCATTGCCGCTTTGTTTCGCATAAAACGAATGCGGGCATCCTGCCACAAACTGCGACCTTCAATCTCTAAGCTCTCAGAGAACTTTTCGATCGCTTCTAAATTTTCTTTTTTCTTCAACATAACCATGCGTCCCTGTTAGTAGCGAATTTTCGGGTCAATTAGCGCTAGCAAAATATCAACGATTGCGTTGAACAAGATGAATAGGAAACCAATCAAGATGGTTACACCCATTACTAGCGAGTAGTCACGGTTAAACGCGGCGTTAACAAACAGCTTGCCGATACCTGGTAGGCCGAAGATGGTTTCAACAACAACAGAACCTGTAATGATACCTACAAACGCAGGTCCCATATAAGAAACGACAGGCAGCAGTGCTGGCTTCAGTGCATGTTTTAGAACGATGTAACGGTAACTTAGGCCTTTTGCACGAGCAGTTCGGATAAAGTTACTGTTTAGCGTTTCAATCATGCTACCGCGAGTAATACGAGCAAATGTGGCTACGTAAAGAAGAGACATCGCGATAACTGGCAGGACGATGTACATATAAGTACCGCCGTGCCAACCACCTGCTGGGAATATGTTCCAGTGCAGAGAGAACAGGTAAATAAGCGCTGGAGCCAACACGAAGGATGGCATTACTACCCCGAGCATAGCGGTCGACATTATGGTGTAGTCAATCCAGGTGTTGTGCTTCAAGGCGGCAATCGTTCCGACCGATACTCCCATAATCAGGGTAAAGATAAAGGCAATAAAACCTACCTTCGCAGATACTGGAAGTGCGACTGCGATCAGCTCATTTACGGTGTAATCTTGATATTTGAATGATGGACCAAAGTCACCTTGAACGATGTTAGTCAAGTACGTGGTGTACTGTTCAAATACAGGTTTATCTAAGCCGTATTTAGCTTCGATGTTAGCCATAACTTCTGGCGGTAATGGGCGTTCGCTCGAAAACGGGTTACCCGGTGCAAAACGCATGAGAAAGAAAGATATAGTGATCAACACCAACATGGTTGGAATCGCTTCGAATATCCTTTTCATAATGAATTTAAGCATAAACTCACTCTTTTCAGTCTGTGACAATTAAAAATTAAATAGACACTGCGTGCGATTTCTCGCACACAGGTCTAAGTTAGTTATATTTTATTTTTATAGGAGGTTATTTTGCTTTGATATAAAGATCTTTTGAATAGATCTTATCTTCGGCGTTACCTTCTGGGTAACCACCTAGCTGAGGTGATACAAGACGTGTTGTAACGTACTGGTAGACTGGAGCAATTGGCATGTCTTTAGCTAGCAATTTTTCTGCTTCGATGTATAGCTTAGTACGCTCTTCTTCTGAAGTAGAGCTTAGTGCTTTATCGATAATCTTGTCATAGTCTGCGCTCTTATAGTGCTGACCAGCAGTTGTATTTTGGCTAACCATCAATGTTAGGAATGAAGATGCTTCATTGTAGTCACCACACCAACCTGCACGAGCAACGTCAAAGTTACCAGTATCTTTACTGTCTAGATATGATTTCCACTCTTGGTTTTCGAGTTTCGCGTTAATACCAAGCTCTTTCTTCCACATTGATGCGATTGCTACAGCAAGCTTCTTGTGGTTTTCAGACGTGTTGTAAAGCAGGTTAAATTCAAGTGGGTTGCTCTTCGTGTAGCCCGCTTCTTCAAGAAGACGCTTCGCTTCAGCAATACGCTCTTTTTGAGAAAGTTGACCATACTCTGGAGTTACCGGGTCAAAACCAGCAGTAATTTCAGGAGTCAAGAAGTAAGCTGGTTTTTGACCTTGACCAAGAATCGCTTTCGTCACGATGTCACGATCCATCGCATAAGACATTGCTTTACGAACACGTACGTCGTCGAAAGGTGCTTTCTGTGCATTAAATTGGTAGTAATAAGTACACAGGTTACCCTTAATGTTTACATCTTCTGGGTATTCTTTCTGTAAGCGACGGAAGTGCTCGTTAGGAACTTCATATGTGAAATCTAGTTCGCCAGAGAGGAAGCGGTTCATTTCCGCTACTTGGTTTTCGATTGGTAAGAATGTTACTTTGTTAAGAACTGTATGTTCGTTATCCCAATAATTTTCGTTGCGTACTAGTTCAAGACGCTCGTTAACTACCCATTGATTTGGAACAAATGCACCATTACCAACAAAGTTTTCAGGCTTAGTCCACTGGTCACCGAATTTTTCAACAGTTGCTTTATGTACTGGCTTCACTGTTGTGTGACCCATCATCATTACGAAATATGGGACAGCTGTATCTAAAGTCACTTCTAACGTGTAGTCATCTAAAGCTTTAACGCCTAGTTCACTCTTGTCTTTCTTACCCGCAACGATGTCTTTCGCATTCGCCATCTTGGTATATTCCATGTACCAAGCGTATGGAGAAGCAGTTAAAGGATCAACCGCACGTTGGAAGCTGTAAACGAAGTCATTTGCCGTTACAGGATCGCCGTTAGACCATTTTGCGTCTTTACGTAGGTGGAAAGTGAATGTTTTGTTGTCTGTCGTTTCCCAGCTTTCAGCTACTCCTGGGATAGTATTGCCGTCGCCATCTTGGTTCACTAAACCTTCTAGAAGGTCACGAATTACGTGAGATTCTGGTACACCTTGAGATTTGTGAGGGTCGAGTGTTGCTACTTCAGTACCATTACCGCGAACCAGTTCCTGAACTTTTGCTAGTTCAGTGCCTGCTGGAACTTCAGCAGCGATAGAAAGAGTAGAAGTGGCAGCCACTGCCAAACCAGCACCTAGAAGAAGGGCCTGAGTGATTTTATTCTTGTACATTTAATAAACTCCAAGTTTTCCGTATTGCATCCATGACTTCTTTGCTTGGTTCACTGAACGGCAGTGATTTAGATTTATTTAGCTCAAATTTTAAGCATAAAAATCTAAAACCTTACAAAGATTGAGGCACACACTATCAACCATTGAAGTAATTTGCCACAAACAAGTCGCAAAAAATCGGATAATTCTCCGAAATACTTAAGGTATCAGTGTAAATATCTAAAAAACCCCAAATCAGTAGTGACTTGCGTAGAGGGATTAATTAAAAAACAGCCTTTAGTGTTGATGTATCTGTGTTGATACTTTTTTTCAGCATCTTATGCTAGAACACTGAGCGCAAATTAACATTAATGCCACATGAAATCTAATTGCACATCACATATCACCTAAACCGTCTACACTATTTGTGAGGATAATCACTTTATACAAGACAGCATAATGCTCTGCACCAAACCGGGTTATCCAATGCACCAATTAAGACAAAATTACGCGCTGAATTTATATGCAACCACAATGAATTATCATTTATCAAATCAATGATTATCTATAAATAGATTTATAGCAGGTACAAAAAAACCGACCTAAGTGGTCGGTTTTTAACTGTCTCATATACAAATGAGTAAATGCTGAAGCAACATCACTTTAAGAGAAATTACTTCTCCCAGCGTTCCGCTGCTTTCGTGTCTGAATCACGAGAATCAACCCAACGCGTCGTTTCGGTCGTGCGTTCCTTTTTCCAAAAGGGAGCCTTGGTTTTCAGGAAGTCCATAACGAATTCACAGGCTTCAAATGCAGCACCACGGTGTGCACTGGATACACCAACGTAAACAATCTGGTCGCCGATATCTAAGTCACCTACACGGTGGATAACACGCATCTTCTGAATAGGCCAGCGAGCCTCAGCTTGGTCACAGATCTCGCTCAGTGATTTTTCTGTCATACCCGGATAGTGCTCCAGAGACAAACCAATCACATTGTCGCCAAGGTTCATGTCGCGAACTTTACCAACGAACGTCACAATCGCTCCGGCAGCTGTACCTTGAGCCAAGTAGTCGTATTCGTCGCCTACCGAGAAGTCCTCAGCTGTCACTAATACTCTTGGATCCATGCTTAGCCTCCAGTCACTGGTGGGAAGAAAGCCACTTCGTCGCCGTCTTTCACTTCAGCTGTCAGAGGTACGATTGATTGGTTAAGTGCAGCCAGAAGCTTCCCCTCTTCCAATGCGATATCCCATTTGCCTTCTTGTGTCACAAGATGACTACGAATCGCTTCAATCGTCTTAAATTGTGCATCAACTTCAACGCTGTCCACACCAACAAGTTCACGAGTTTGAGCAAAGAAAAGTACTGTAATCATGACTCCACCTTAAAGTGACCAGATTTACCACCTGTCTTCTCTAGCAGGCGCACGTTTTCGATAACAATGTCTTTCTGAACAGCTTTACACATATCGTAAATCGTTAACGCAGCCACAGAAGCAGCCGTTAGCGCTTCCATCTCTACGCCCGTCTTACCCGCAAGCTTACAAACAGATTCGATGCGAACCTTGTTTTCAGACTCGATAGCTTCAAGCTGCACTTCTACTTTAGTTAATAGCAGAGGGTGACACAGGGGAATCAGATCCCACGTCTTCTTCGCCGCTTGAATACCCGCAATACGTGCCGTTGCGAAAACATCACCTTTATGGTGGCTACCAGAGACAATCAGCTCTAGCGTTTCTGCCGACATTTGAACGAAGGCTTCCGCTCTCGCTTCACGTACTGTTTCCGCTTTAGCCGATACATCGACCATGTTTGCTTCGCCAGACGCGTTAATGTGTGTAAATTGGCTCATACTCAAACCGCCTTATACAGAAAGGTGTGGCATGAAGTTACAAGGACGGTGGCTAGCATCCATCTGTTGCTTGATGATCTTAGTCCAACCGGTGCGGCAAGCGCCTGTAGAACCTGGCATCGCAAAGATAACCGTGTGGTTAGCAAAACCCGCAATCGCACGAGATTGAATTGTCGAAGTACCGATCTCTTCGTAAGATACTTGACGGAATAGCTCACCAAAGCCTTCTACTTCTTTGTCGAACAGTGGCTTAAGCGCTTCAGGCGTGCTGTCACGAGAAGTGAAACCAGTACCACCCGTGATCATGATAGCTTGTACGCTTTCATCAGCGATCCATTTAGATACGATCGCACGGATCTTGTACATGTCATCAATAACGATTTGCTTATCAACCACGTTGTGACCCGCTTCTTTAGCATGCTCTGCTAGGTAACCGCCTGAAGTGTCGTTTTCTTCTGTACGAGTATCTGAAACCGTTAGTACTGCGATGTTTGCTGCTTGGAATTTGCTTTCTGCGTGACCCATTTGTTCACCTATATAAATTTTTCATTAGACTGATTCGCCCAGCCTGAAGAAGCTGAGCGATAAAATGCTTTAGAGTGTGTAGCGGGTTAACCGCCGATTGACGCCAAGTTTGGAGTCATGCCGCTGTTGCCATCGTGTAAGAAGTGGCTAACGGACTTGGTTTGAAGCTGAGCCTGAATTCGATCAATGAGTTCTTGCTCTTGTTGATCTTCTTGAATCAGATCTCTCAGTTCAACACCATGGTCGCCAAACAGACATAAGTGAAGTTTACCGGTCGCAGAAACGCGCAGTCGGTTACAACTCTCACAAAAGTCTTTCTCGTAAGGCATGATCAAACCGATTTCACCCTTGTAGTCTGGGTGGACAAACACTTGCGCCGGGCCATCGTTAACGGCTTTGACTTTTAACAGCCAACCATTAGCAATAAGCTGGTTGCGAATCGCAACGCCAGACACATGATGTTTATCGAACAACTCGTCCATCTCGCCGGTTTTCATCAGCTCGATAAAACGTAATTGAATAGGTTTGTCTTTGATCCAATTAAGGAAGGCTGGTAATTCCTGACTATTGAGGTCTTTCATTAATACGACGTTGACTTTGACTTGTTCAAAGCCAACCTCAAACGCTTTATCAATGCCTCGCATAACCTCAGTAAACTTATTCTCACCAGTGATCTGATGGAACATGCGCGAATCTAAACTATCCACGCTCACGTTTATATGGGTTAAACCAGCATCACGCCATTGCCCTACTTGTTTCTCCATGCGGTAGCCATTCGTTGTGGTGGCTACTTTTTCGATGCCTGGAGTAGAAGCAACGGTATGTATGATTTCAGGAAAGTCTTTACGCAGACTCGGCTCTCCGCCTGTAATGCGGATCTTTGAGGTACCACAATCTGCAAACGCTTTAACAACGCGTTTGATCTCGGGAACACTTAAAAAAGACGAGTTTTTTTGCCCTGACGGTTTGTAACCATCTGGCAAGCAGTAAGTACATTTAAAGTTACAGACGTCTGTAACCGACAAGCGCAAGTAATAAAACTTGCGATGGAATCTATCTTCAAATTGTTGCGCCACGGAACACCTTTCCAAACACGGGAGGCATAATCATTTCCAATTAAGCCCTTGTGACAACATGTCACTGGCTCTTAATGCGTATCGGTACAGCAAATACCACTGTGCGACTTAGCATGCGAGAGCTCGGAGTTATGGCAACTGAGCGTTATATTCACACGCGCAGTAGCTGAGTAATAAAATACTTAATATTTGTACGTGAATCTAGCTCTGATGGTAAAAAACGGGTCACATCGGCAAAAAAAAACGTATCAAACGCTCAAAATAACTCTTGTTGAGTATATAGCGAGAAGCATTTAACCTAAATTATAGTTGGTAATAACCTAACAAGAACAATAAATGAATATTTACTCTTCAAAGAAAGTCGTAGCAATCGGCGGTGGCCATGGCTTAGGTCGCATGTTAGCTGCATTAAAAGACTTTGGTAACAACGCAACTGGCATTGTTGCAACGACAGATAACGGCGGTTCCACCGGACGTATTAGAGATTGCCAAGGTGGCATCGCATGGGGAGATACACGCAACTGTATCAACCAATTAATCACAGAGCCTTCAATCAGTTCGATGATGTTCGAATACCGCTTTCGTGGTCAAGGTGAGCTAGACGGTCATAACTTGGGTAACCTAATGCTGACGGCGTTAGACAACCTTTCCGTTCGCCCATTGGAAGCAATTAACCTGATTCGAAATATGCTCAAGGTCGATGTCAATATCGTGCCGATGACTGAGCATCCTTCAGACCTCACGGCTCTATCAATGGACGGCCGCTGGGTTACCGGCGAAACCAACGTTGATGACATGACGGAAAAGCTGCGCATGATGGACTTGTCTCCAGAAGTGCCAGCAACCAAAGAAGCCGTTGCTGCCGTTGAGCAAGCAGACTGCATTGTCCTTGGCCCTGGAAGCTTTTTAACCAGTGTGATGCCCCCTCTTCTCCTTCCAGAGATTGGCAAAGCAATCTCTGAGAACACCAAGGCAAAAGTTATCTTCGTTGAAAACCTTTCACCAGAGCACGGTCCCGCAGGGAAAATGACGCTTCAAGAGCAATTGGAGTGGTGTGAACGTACCTGTAAGGCAAGGAAAATAGACATCGTGTTAGGCAATGAACCTCACCCGGAACTAGAAGTGCAATGGAATTGTGTGACCACAGATCTTGCATCGGCAAACCGAGATTGGCGACACGACCGTGTGAAGCTTCAACAAGCCATTGAAGCCCAGTTGGCGTAGCCATAGGTTCAAGCGACAAACAACAAAAAAGGAGCATGCTGCTCCTTTTTTAATCTCAGTAATAACTCGCTGTTTTAAAGGTCCGTCATCAACTGCTGATATTCAGTGTACGTCGATAACAGGAGGTCTTGCATATCTTGAAAATCAATCTCGGTTACAGGCAACGCTTGCTTCACTTTTGCGTCTAAGCTAATAGCAAAACTACACAAAGAATCCGCACCAAAGCTTGCTGCGCTGCTCTTAAGCGCATGACTGATATCAGCCAAGTACTTAGAGGTATCCGACTCTTTATTTATCTCTAGGTGTTCGTAGTAGCCTTTCAACTCACCTAAAAAGATTTCCAGTAAAACCGGGACATTCTCTTGGCCTATTTCGCCGCCAAGCTCATCAACTTTTTGCTGATTTAATACTTTCGTCATTATTATTTTCTTATTGTTTGTTGATTACTGCTTCGCATTCCACGTTTGCAACTTACGGTATATCGTCGATGGACTGACATCTAAGAAACCTGCCGCACGAGGGATGTTGCCATCACACGCTTTAATGGCCTGCTCGATAGCCGTTTTCTCAGTGATCCACAATGGGAAAATATCTTTTACCGTGATGTCTTCATTCTGCTTCTCTTTCAATCGCAGACTGTTTTCAATCGGTTGGTTCAACGGTGGTGGAAGCATGTTGAGAGTAATCTCTTTGCCGTTATTCAAAACCACCACGTTCCGCAACACGTTTTGTAGCTGACGAACGTTACCCGGCCACTCATATTGATTAAAGCGATCAAGTACTTCCTGAGCAAAACGTACAAACGCCTTCCCCTCCTCGACCGACATATAGCCTAGCAGAGAATACGCGATCTCGATGACATCTTCACCACGCTCACGCAATGGCGGCAAGTGCAATGGAATCACGTATAAACGATAGTATAAATCTTCTCTAAAGCGACCTTCTTGTACTTCTTTCCAAGGGTCACGGTTGGTCGCACACACAAAACGAACGTCGACACTCTTCATCTTCGAAGAGCCGACTTTTTGGAAAGTACCGGTTTGGATAAAGCGCAGCAGCTTGGTTTGCAGCTCTAAGTCCATTTCGCACAGTTCATCAAGGAACAGTGTTCCACCATCAGCAAGCTCAGCAGCACCTTGGCGATCGGTCGCAGCACCGGTAAAGGCACCTTTAACGTGGCCAAACAGCTCACTTTCAATCAGGTCTTTAGGGATAGCGGCACAGTTAATCGCGATGAACGGCTTATCGCCACGCTTACTCGCCGCATGAATGGCTTCTGCACATACCTCTTTACCGGTACCACTTTCACCAGTAATGAAAATGCTCGCCTTACTCGATGCAGCAGAATCGATAGTTCGGTAAACCTGCTGCATGGTTTGGCTGCTGCCGATAAAACCTTGGTAGTTCTGGTTTCCCGGGTGTTCCGAGCTATTTTTAAGTTTGGTGGCTTTGCGGATCGCATTATTCACCGTAATACGGAGTCGGTCGGCTTCACACGGTTTGATAAGGAAATCTTGAGAGCCATGACGCATCGCTTCTACAGCGGTATCGATAGAGCCGTGAGCCGTCATGAAGATAACTGGAACTTCAGGGTATTTTTGTTTTACAGCAAATAGTACGTCCATACCCGTCATATCAGGCAGACGTAGATCTAATAAAATAAGGTCTGGGATTCGATGATTCAAACTCTCGATTGCATCGCGGCCAGTGCCGACAATGTTGATATCAATTTCGAGCGGTGTAAGATACGAGCGATATAAAGCTGCTACCGAAGCGGTATCCTCTACCATCAACAAATACTTCGATTTGTTATCTAGCGTTTTTGATTGCATATCCTAGCCATTTATAATTTGCATTTCTTATTATAGTCGCATTCCGCTTTGCATTATGCAAATTAGCCACAGTATTTGTAGTGTGTTTTTTTACTTGCTTCAAACAATCAATGTTTTATCTATCTGGCACGAACGATGCAACGGTATAAATGACCTTCGGGTCACCTAGCCAACTGACGTTGTTAGTGGACCGATTGTTCACAAACGTAAGCCAGTAGAACATTTACTACTGGCTGTTTTTTTGTCTGAAACACTCTCAATTCTTGTGTTGAGGGGGATCAATTCTCGAGCGAAAAGTGAGATTAGCTGTTGGTAATAAACTGCTTTCTTAACTGATCAATTTCATCACGCTTCTGTGCGGCCAATTCAAATTCCAGATTCTGAGCATGCTGATACATCGCAGATTCTAGCTTGCTGATCTCTTTATCAAGCTGTTGCGGCGTAAGTACTGCATAACTTTCAGAAGGCTCTGCCACCTTAGATAGTGGAACTTGTTTCGATTGGCGCTGCTGCTTCGACTTGGTTAGATCACCCAGTTCCATAATGTCTTTGATATTGCGTTTCAACGCTTGCGGAGTGATGCCTTGCTCTTCGTTGTAGGCTTGCTGTTTCTCGCGACGACGATCGGTTTCATCAATCGCTTTTCTCATCGACTTAGTAATCGAATCACCATAAAGGATTGCTCGACCTTCCAAGTTACGAGCAGCACGACCAATGGTTTGAATCAGAGAACGCTCAGAACGCAAGAAGCCCTCTTTATCTGCATCAAGAATCGCCACCAGCGACACTTCAGGCATATCCAAACCTTCACGAAGTAAGTTAATGCCCACTAACACATCGAACTTGCCCAAACGTAGGTCTCGGATGATCTCTACACGCTCAACGGTATCGATATCCGAGTGCAAGTAACGCACTTTAACGCCGTGCTCATTTAGGTATTCGGTTAAGTCTTCTGCCATTCTCTTGGTCAACGTGGTAACCAAAACACGCTCTTCTTTCACTGAACGGATTCTGATTTCAGACAGCAAGTCATCCACCTGCGTCGCGACAGGTCTTACTTCGATGATTGGGTCTAACAGACCAGTAGGACGTACCACTTGATCAGCAATCTCGCCATCTGATTTTTCAATCTCGTAATTACCTGGTGTTGCCGACACAAAAATCGTTTGTGGGGCTATAGACTCAAATTCTTCAAACTTCATTGGACGGTTATCCAATGCAGAAGGCAGTCTAAAACCAAACTCGACCAAGGTTTCTTTACGAGAACGGTCACCTTTATACATCGCACCAATTTGCGGCACAGTCACGTGTGACTCATCGATGATCAGCAAACCATCATCAGGCAGGTAGTCAAATAACGTTGGCGGCGCTTCCCCTTCCGCACGGCCGCTCAAGTATCGTGAATAGTTTTCGATACCGGAACAGAAGCCAAGCTCGGTCATCATCTCAATATCAAACTGAGTTCTTTGAGAGATACGCTGCTCTTCCAAAAGCTTATTGTTGTCTTTTAAGTATTGAGCACGATCGCGCAGTTCGTCCTTGATGTTCTCAATCGCCTCAAGGATTTTTTCTCTTGGCGTTACATAGTGAGTTTTTGGATAAACCGTAAAGCGCGGCAAGTCTCTTTGTTTCACCGCACCAGTCAGAGGATCAAAAATACTAATGCAGTCCACTTCGTCATCGAACATCTCAATTCGAACCGCATCTTGGTCAGATTCAGCCGGAAAGATATCAATCACCTCACCACGAACACGGAACTGACCACGTTCAAAGGCGACATCGTTTCTTGAATATTGCAGCTCAGCCAATCGACGCAGGATGTCTCGCTGATCCATCACCTCGCCACGACTCAAATGAAGCATCATCTTCAAATAAGACTTAGGATCACCCAGACCGTAGATAGCCGACACAGAAGCCACAATGATGGCGTCTTTTCGTTCTAATAAGGCTTTGGTTGCCGAAAGCCTCATTTGTTCGATATGAGCGTTCACAGACGCATCTTTCTCGATGAACGTGTCCGTGGTTGGAACGTAGGCTTCAGGTTGGTAGTAATCGTAGTAAGAAACGAAATACTCAACGGCATTGTTTGGAAAGAAAGATTTCATCTCACCGTAAAGTTGAGCCGCCAATGTCTTGTTAGGCGCTAACAGAATCGCAGGTCTTTGAGATTGGGAAATGACGTTGGCAAGGGTAAAGGTTTTACCTGAGCCCGTTACCCCTAGTAGAGTTTGATGTGCCAAACCAGAATCTAATCCGTCTAGTAATTTGGTTATCGCTGTCGGCTGATCACCGGACGGGCTGTAGTCCGATACCAAGTCAAAGAGTTTACTCATAGGTCGCCATTTCCATACTGTTTTTTTAATCAGGTCATTGTCACTCTAGGAGGAGTGTCGTTGCAACAATTATCTAGAGAAATGCATCTTAAGATCAGAGATCAGTTATAGCTTTTATTTTTAGAACTTGGTATTATCCGTGCCCTGCAAAGTTTCCCCAGCTAAATTACTCGAATTTTAATCCACTACTTTTCCCCAAAAAACCTAAAAATACCGCTTGTTTTACTGTTCGTTTTATAATCTACAAAAGTTATACAATTGCGACATTTTGCTATAAATCTTTTAAATACATTACGTTAGATAAGGTTTTTACATTTTTCGATTTATCCCGATTATTGTTGTTAAAGTTTCACACACACACTTATCCACAATTTTGGTGGATAACTAAAGCAAAGCTAAATCCTATAAGGCGTTCAAGAAAGTAAAGTTTTTTATCTTACTTTTTTCTGATATTTTTTATTGACAGAAATCCGGACAATTATTAGAATTCGCGTCGCTAACAAGCAATTCCCCTTTAGTTCAGTTGGTAGAACGGCGGACTGTTAATCCGTATGTCGCAAGTTCAAGTCTTGCAAGGGGAGCCAAATTTAAAGAAGCCGCATCATTCGATGCGGCTTTTTGCGTTTTAGTCGAAACAAAAGCCCTACAGGCACAGCTTTGATTAACTCACATCCATAAAAAAACGCCTCACAAGGAGGCGTTTGGGCTTAGTGACTAAACTGAGCTTTATTCTAGATTAGACGTCGTTTAGCGGTTATGCTTCTGCTGTAACAACATTTGTCTGAGTCTCTTTACCGGCTTGGTCTTGATCAAATCCTTCATGCAGGTGGTAGTAGCGCTTATAAACAAGAGCACTTACCGTCATTAGAATCGCTGGTAAACCTACCATCATAAACTGCAGTCCCATGATAGTGCTGTCAGACTGTTCCACGTTTGGTACATAACCCACCACAGACAAGCCCATACCAACAATAAAACCACCAGCCGCGCCTGCAAACTTAACAAGCATAGTTTGAACAGAGAAGATAACACTCTCACTGCGACGACCCGTTTTGTGTTCACCGTAATCAACAACATCGGCAAGCATTACAGTTTGCAGTGCGTTAGCGATACCCACACCAAACTTGATAGCAGCACCTGCGATACCGATTAGAATCGCGTTACCTGGAGCGATAAAGCCCATGATAAGTAGAGTGGTACAAGACAGCACTGGGAAGCCACAAGCGATAACCCATAGGTGTTTGCGTGGTAACACTGATGCAATACGAGGGAACAAGAATACGCCTGCAACTTCAGCGATACCTGCCACCATCATATAAACGGGGAACAAGTCAGCGTTGCCTAAAGCGTAAGAGAAGTAGTAAATCGCAAAACCACCCACCAACAAGTTTGCTATTTGGAACGACAATACGGTACCAATAAGTGCTTTTAGTTGGTCATTCTTACCAATGATAACCATTACATCTTTAAAGCTGAAACGCTCAGCTGGTTTCGCATTTGCTGGTGCCGATTTTTCTTTTACGTTGCGAGCAATCAAGAATGCACTCATCACGAACAGCACAGCAATCAACATAGCAACGTTGAAGAAACCTTGTCCTTGGTCGCCGTCACCCAGTTTACCGACAATATGTAGCCCGTAAGTACCCGTAATAAACCACGCCAAGCTAGCAAATAATCGTGGCCAAACAACCAACTTTTCACGTTCTTGACGAGAGCTCGATAGTGCAGGAATCAAAGACCAATATGGAATGTCCATAATAGTGTACGTAAGGCCCCACAGAATATAAGCAGCCGCTGCATAAATGTATAACGTAGTGCCTTCAAACATATGCGTACTAAAAAGACCAACAAGCACTACAGCATTTAACAGGGTTCCAATCACTATCCAAGGACGGAATTTACCAAACTTAGAGCGTGTGTTATCAACGATAACGCCCATCATTGGGTCGGTCACCGCGTCGACAATGCGCGCGGCCAAAAAGATAGTACCCACAAATGCCGCTGACAGCCCAGCAACATCGGTGAAGTAAAACATTAAGAAGATGTAGATTGGAGCACAGGCAAAGTCTTTACCTAAAGCCCCAAGTCCATACGATAATTTGGTTTGTAGAGTAATTTGATCAGACATAGTATTTCCTTCAGGCGCGTAACTTCATCTCCTAACAGACGTTGAAACACTTACCTTTTATTTATAATAATTTATCCACTCAAGTTCTGTTTTAGAGCCACTCTGTGGTCGCTTCTTAAAACACTCAAGTATCAAGTCCGATGCTAATGTAACCATTCCAACGAACAGATACTGTGATCAACAACCACTCCATGGAAACGTTTTCAGTCAAATATCCAAAGTGAGAGATCGAACAATAAAACCCTCGAATTGATAGAGAATATCGCTAATTAAAGTGCTCAAAACAGTTCATTGTGTGAAGTAACGCATGAGAACGATTACATAAGTACAGTATCACGCTGGGAATACCTACAGTTCTCCAATCTATACGGGCACATCAAATTGATTTGATAGTTCATGACGGCTTATTAAAGGCAATAAAAAACCGCGTAATTTCACCTACGCGGTTCATCAAATATAAAGCCTATGCTAAAACTTACTCGATACGTTCAAACTTAATCAGCATCGCTGTTTCTGCGTCAAGTATTGGCATCGTCAGCCCCACCTCGGCACACCAAGCACCTGATAATTCACAGCAAGACTCTGTCCATGGCGGTTGATAATTCACAATATCATCGTAATTTGACGGTTTATCAATCACAGATACCTTGTATAAACTTTGTGGATCTAGCCCAGGTATACGCAAATGACCACTCAATGAATTGGTTGGCATCGCAAGCTGTGCAATCATCACCACAGCTTCTGACACATCTTCGGAGACGACCGCATGGATTTGATGGGCACTATCGTCCGTTGGAACTCGCCAAGTTCTCCCGCTATGCAGTAACGGGCGCAGCATCTTATGTAGCTTGATGTAGTGTTCAAAGCCCTGCTTCTCTTCTTGCACTTCTTTCACAGGATCTAATTCAATCCCCATATGACCAAACAGTGCTGTTAGACCACGAAACTCAATACTATGACGACGACGAGTGCTGTGGCAGTGGCTCGCACCAATATGGCTTCCCATTACCTCAGGGGGGAAGAAGTAACTCATCCCACGCTGAATCGTTTGTCTTTCCAGCGCGTCATTGTTATCAGACGCCCAAAAACGTTGCGTACGCTTAAGAACCTCAAAATCGATACGACCACCACCAGCCGCACACGATTCAATATCAACCATTGGGTGCTTCTCTCGGACTTTATCGACCAACTCATAATAACGAGCGGTTTGTTGATGAGCCGCAGCCCTGCCTAGATGCGCAGGTTGTACAACTTCTCGGTTCATATCCCACTTAATGTAAGCAATGTTGTACTGACTTAAGAAGTGGTCAAGACGCTCAAACAAAAAGTCGAATGCTTGTTGATTCTGAAGATCGATAACATATTGATTACGACCCGTTGGTTGGTCATAGCCGTCAACCGCAAGCAACCAGTCTGGATGGGCTCGGTATAAGTCAGAATCCTTATTGATCATCTCAGGTTCGAACCACAATCCAAACTCCATACCCAACTGATTAACGTGCTCAACTATCGGATCTAAACCATTTGGGTATTTTTCTTCATCTAAGAACCAATCCCCTAGCGCAGCCTTGTCTCCGCAGCGCCCTTTGAACCAGCCATCGTCAATGATAAAACGCTCTACTCCCATATCCGCGGCTTGGCTAGCCATCGACATAATATAATCAGGATCATGGTCAAAATAGATGCCTTCCCAAGTATTAAGATGGATAGGTCGAGGCTTTTGTGCGAAAGACTCCGGCAAGATGGAACAACGCACATGGGAGTGGAACTGATGGCTCATTCCATTTAAGCCTTCCGAACTGAAACTGGCATATAACCAAGGTGTCGTTAAGCTTTCACCTTCATCCAATGTAATCTCACCCGGTAGATAAATAACTTCCGCTTGCACGTAGCGACGACCGTCTGCTTTTACATCCGCGCGCAGTCTGTGGTTACCACTCCAAGCGAAGTGAATCCCCCACACATCACCTGCCATTTCATTAAAGTTAGCGGTACCGACAACCATCGCTGGATAATGTTCATGAGACGTTCTTCCGCGACGATTTTCTTGCTGATAGCCCCCTTGCTGTAAGGGTTGACGCACCGTTTGGAACTCATGTACCCAGCGGCCGTAGTACGTCATCAACTCATTAGCTCTTGCTGGTAATGGCAAAGTATTGGCGAGACGGTTCACCTGATAAAGGCCGGCTTTAACGTTGGTTAAGGTGTGACGAGATTTCACAACATCATGTTTATCGAGGCATAACTCGGTTGTTAAACGTAAGCCTGCACGTATATCTTCACTCTCAATGATTAGGCTAGATGGTGTTTGTTGAACATCCGTAATAGAGAAAACAGGCGCCCAGTCCAATCCGTCTCGGTGCCCTTCTAATGCCGGACTGCTGAAAACACCGCGCCCGAGCTCTGGGCTCAGAGACATAGCAACATCATTATCAAGGCGGCCGTATGGAACCGGTCTTTCAAGAGAAACACGGAAGCTAGCTAAATCACCACGAACGGGAGCTCCCCAATGAAGAATTTCGGCAAAATCGCCAAGTTCTACAATCAGTTGCGAGTGTTGACCGGTAATATCAATTAGGGATTTATTCGTCATTTTTTTAACCTTAACGCGTTTAATTACCCCGTATCATAATTATTAAGCCCAGAGTTTCTGTGATCAAACTCGAAATCATGAAAACGTTTCCAGTAAATATTCAAGACTGATAACTTTGGTAAATAGCTCCTAATTCAAAGATTTAGATTGACCACCATTCCATCTCATATTGCCTACCTCTAGGTAGAATTGAACTTTCCACTCTAAATAAAGCAATATAAAACGATAATTAATGGCAATTTAATCTTTTAAATTCAGTATATTAAATCAAAGTTCCCATTAACACATAGGCTAAAATACATTTCCTCTTGAACTGATCACATCACACTCGTATTCTTAGATCTTCGAGTACATCTATGAAGTGTCTCTCTGGGTCCTAACTTTTACATTCCAGCTTGACGGTACAGAACACGATGCTTGTAGCCTTGCTGCTGCATTTGCTTTGATACTTACTTCCTTGTCTCACGAGCCCAGTTATCATTAACTGGGCTGCTTTTCCTCAAAGCCCTCGAACAACCCGACACTCAAAGTACCTCAAACCCGCTTCACCTCAAATTCCAAGACAACCAACAGCATAATCACTCCCTCTAAACCACCACATAGCACTGAGTAAAGAAAACGATTCCACTTTAAAATCACAAAACCTAGCGTAAAAACACCTATACAAGCCCAATAATCAGATCAAAATCACACAAAATAATCACAAACCCATCAATAGCATAAAAATGCCAACTTCATCATGAAAACGTTTCCAGAGTTTATTTACACTCTCGCTCGAGTTAGGACTCAAACATAAAAATATCCATAAATAAAAAATAATGGAGACACTTCATGAAACAAAAAATGCTAGTCAAAGCATTAGGATTCACTCTGTCCCTCGCCCCATTAGTCAGCTTCGCTGCAGTGGAGAACGTAACGTATTTTGGTTATGCAAAATGGGGAAACATCTACACCGATAATGACCAACATAACGACGGCAAAGGAGAACGCAACGACGTTATTCGAGCGGGCCAAGGTTACGGTAACTACCGTTTAGGTAATGAACTAAATTGGTGGGAAGCGGGAGTGAAAGCCGATGTATGGCGTGACAATGACGCCTATTTTGACACCACGATTTATCTAGGCAGTGGAGATAGCTGGGGAGACGTGAGTACGATTCAGCTTTGGTCAGCAGGCCATGGGCTTATCGACGGCCAACCCAACGCAAAAATTTGGGCAGGTGAACGTTTTTACCGTCGCCACGAAGTCCACATGATAGATGTGAAGTACTGGGATACATCCAGCACCGGTCTTGGTATTGAAGATTGGGATCTCGGCTTTGCTGATGCTCACTTAGCTTGGATGGCACCAAACTCTTCAAGTGACGATGGACGCAGCCTTCATAACATCGATGCCCGCTTAAGTGGCATTGAGCTAAGTGAAACAGCAGACCTAACACTCGGCCTAAACTACGTAACCACGCAGAACTCAAGCTACGACGATAAAGACATTACTACTTCTGGCGCAATGCTCTCTGCTCTTTACCGTCAAGCTTGGAACTACGGTTCAAACACCTTGGCCTTCCAATATGGTACCGATGCGTTGGCAGGTGGATTAATGAGTGCTGAAGGTGGATCAAACAGAAAATACAGCACGGGTGTGGAACACGATGGTTCTAGCTGGCGCCTATTTAACCACGGTGACTTGAATATCAGTGAAGATGTTCAAGTGATGTACTCCATCGCTTATCAAGACAAAAACCTAGATAACAACGATGGTGAGAAGTGGTTCAGTGTCGGAGCTCGTCCTCAATATGCTTGGACAGATTACATGTCGACAGCATTAGAGGTGGGTTACGAAACGGTAGAAGCTCAAAACGGCTCGGGCACCAACGATATGTATAAAGTGACCGTGGCTCAAATGTTCCAAGCTGGAAAAGGGGTATGGGCTCGTCCATCTATTCGTATTTTTGCGACGTACTCTGAATCCAACAACGAATGGGACCGTGGTAACGAAGTGTATGGCACGGCGACGAGCATCAATGCAGAGACCGTCGATGAAATTACCTTTGGTTTCAACGTAGAAACTTGGTGGTAAACCACCACACCCGAGCGTCTGTTCAATCAACGAATTGACGCTCAACACTGGAATAGCAATTTAACGGGGAAAGCCGATGTTTTCCCCTTTACTAAGGTAGCAATCAGATGAAATTAAAATCATTGGTGATCATTGTCGCGGCACTCACAGTTAGCGCATGCAGCGGAATACCTGAAAAGGAACTTAATACTGATTTCAATGAGAGTGCATGCTGCTCTCAGCTAAGTGCGCTGCCAATGACGCAATTGTCTGTTCCATTCCACCAACAAGTGATTATGGACGGTCATTTACCGACCCTTTCCTCTTCATTGTTAAATGACAATACACAAGCGGATAGCCAACGCTTTCCGACCATCGCGTACCAAATCAGTGACACGACAGAATCGCTGTCCTTGCTCATTCGTTCATACATTAAAAATGATGCGCTATTCGCACCGTCTATTTATGTCTTTGACAAACAATGGCGACTGCTTGGTCAATACAGTACTAACGACTTCACTTACTACCCGACAACGATGCAAGGGTTAGAAAGAATTGAAGCATCAATTGCACTCGAACCTCAACGAGACAACGCGCAATTTATTGTGGTCAGCGCCGATAGCACTAAGTTAGATAGCGCCATCAATCGAATTCATCCTGAAGATCTGTATTCAGAATCTCAGCAGGTTATTGGCAATAAGCAACTGCCGTTGACTGCGACGTTGAGCTACGTAGGTGTCATTGATGTTACGGCGAGCAAATCAACAAACAGTGCGGTTTTGACTCTATTGGCTGAGCTTGGTGTTTCATCCGACAATGAACCCGAAACCTTAGGTTCAAAGCAAGTTTCTCAACCATCAAATCAGACAATTGAAACCAATCAAAAGGCGCAATGGCTGAATATCCAAAAAGACATTGACCAAGCCCTAAACAACAATGACATCAAACAAGCTGCATTTATTGCTAATCAAGCGGCCGAACAGGGCATACCCGAAGCAAAAGATTATTTATTAAAACAGCTCGCTGAATAGCTGAATAAGCCAACAGAACAATACGCATAACCAACGATTTGATAACGGTCATCACGGCTTAAAAGACCGATGACTTAATAGAATTATTACCCATATTGAACACTTTAAGAGTAGGAATACCATGAAGGCATTTTCAAACATCATCCAAAGACGCGATTGGGAAAACCCACAGTCTGTGAATATCCACTGCCTTAATGCGCACAGCCCATTATCAAGCTACCGCAACCTTAAGCACGCTCGAGACGGCATTGAGTCACAACGTAAATCTCTTAATGGACAATGGAAGTTCAAATACTTTGATGCACCTGAACAAGTTGACGGTGAATTTATCGAAACAAGTTTCAATGACTCACAATGGGACGAGATTACCGTACCATCGAACTGGCAAATGCAAGGCTACGATAAACCTATCTACGCCAACGTAAAATACCCATTTGAAGTGAACCCACCGTTTGTACCGGCAGAAAACCCAACCGGTTGTTACCGCACTCAAATTACGTTGACTAAAAATGACCTAAAGAACACCCAACGTATTATCTTTGATGGCGTCAATTCCGCTTTTCATCTTTGGTGTAATGGCAATTGGGTTGGTTACAGCCAAGATAGCCGCTTACCTGCCGAGTTCGACTTAACTCAGTATCTAACGGTTGGCGACAATACGCTTTCTGTCATGGTGATACGTTGGTGTGATGGTAGCTATTTAGAAGACCAAGATATGTGGTGGCTAAGCGGTATTTTCCGTGATGTGACCTTACTAGCTAAACCAAAGCAGTGCATTGAAGATGTGTTCGTTACGCCGGACTTAGACGCATGCTATCGCGATGGTTCACTGTCTATTGTCACCAAAATTACGGCACCAGACACTTACCAAGTTCAGGTTCAACTGTTTGACGGTGAAAACGCGGTGACTGAACCGCTTATCGATCGCCCTCATAATCGACGAATTGACGAGCGTGGCACCTACGATGATGTGGTATTCCAAACTCTTCATGTTCGAGATCCGAAGAAATGGAGCGCAGAAGTTCCTAACCTTTACCGAATTGTCGTGTCATTGCTTGATAGGCAAGGTAACCACATAGAAAGTGAAGCTTATCAAGTTGGATTCCGTAAAGTCGAAATGACAGACGGTCAGCTAAAGCTAAACGGCAAACCGCTATTGATTCGCGGCGTCAACCGTCATGAGCATCACCCAGAGTTGGGGCATGTGATGACAGAAGAAGACATGATCCGCGATATCTGTCTAATGAAGCAGTACAACTTCAATGCTGTGCGCACCGCTCACTACCCTAACCACCCACGATGGTACGAGCTGTGTGACGAATACGGTTTATATGTGTGTGATGAAGCGAACATCGAGACCCATGGCATGCAGCCTATGAATCGCTTGTCTGCGGATCCGCAATGGGCACACGCTTATATGAGTCGCTATACGCAAATGGTCATGCGTGATAAGAACCACCCTTCTATCATCATCTGGTCTTTGGGCAACGAGTCAGGGCACGGCAGCAGCCACAATGCGATGTATGCTTGGTCGAAACAGTACGATCCTTCTCGCCCGGTACAGTATGAAGGCGGTGGTTCAAATACCACAGCGACCGATATCATTGCGCCAATGTACGCACGCGTTAACAGCACTATCGAAGACGATGCCGTTCCAAAATGGTCTATCAAGAAATGGGTTTCTCTGCCTAACGAGCAACGCCCGCTTATTCTTTGTGAATACGCACACGCAATGGGTAACAGTTTGGGTAGCTTTAATGATTACTGGGATGCATTCCGAGAATATCCTCGCCTACAAGGCGGTTTCATCTGGGATTGGGTTGACCAAGGACTAAGCCAATGGGATGAAAACGGTGAACACTTCTGGGCCTACGGTGGAGACTTTGGCGATGTCATCAACGACCGTCAGTTCTGCATCAACGGTTTGATCTTCCCAGATCGCAGCGTACACCCGACCTTGGAAGAGGCGAAATACTGCCAGAGAATGATCAATGTGACGTTAGCAGAGCAAACTGAAGATCAATGCCGCCTAACGGTAACCAATGAAAACCTGTTCCGAGCGACTGACAATGAAATCTTACGCTGGCGATTGCTCGAAAATGGCATCGTGATTCAATCAGGGCAACAAGTCTTATCCGTTGCTGAAGATAGTAAACAAGAGCTGGTAATTGACCTCGCTTTCACACCAAAAGCACAAGCCGAATATCATCTCAACACCGATATTACTCTGACTCATTCAACCAAGTGGGCAGGGGAAGGCCATGTTTGTGCGACGGAGCAATTTGCTTTACGTAACCATGCTGGCTTGCAACTCCCGATCACGGCAAATGCTTTGGCTCCCCAGTTACATCAGCAAGACAATAAAGTGGTCGTGTCTAGCCTAGATGAAACACATCAATGGCAATGGGATACAGAGAGTGGATTGTTGACCCACTGGATCGTTGATGGGCAACCGCAAGTTATCAAGGCACCTGTCGATAACTTCTATCGCGCGCCACTTGATAACGACATTGGTATCAGTGAGATAGACAACATCGACCCAAATGCATGGGCTTGTCGCTGGGAACTTGCAGGCATTGGTCAATGGGAGCGTCAGTGTACAAGTTGTGTCGTGCAAGCGCTCGCAGACTCAGTACAAGTGGCGTCAGTATTCGCCTACCAATTTAATGGCCAAATCCAAGCGATTACCAAATGGCAATACACCTTAAATAACCTAGGCGAAATGAATATCGCGGTTGATGTCAACTTAGCCGATCACTTACCACCGATGCCACGCATTGGTCTTGAGATGGAGCTACCTTTACCACTCGAAACTGCCAATGAAACTCCAGTATCGTGGCTGGGATTAGGTCCTTTTGAAAACTATCCAGACCGTTTGGCTGCTGCTCGATTCGGTTTACACAAACAGACACTGGATCAGATGCATACGCCGTATATATTCCCAACCGATAGCGGGTTACGTTGCGGAACCAAAAACTTGAATGTAGGAAATATCGGGATCGAAGGCGATTTTTCATTCAGTGTGAGTCAGTACAGCCAGCAACAATTAACGGATGCTAAGCATACCAATGACCTGACTCGTGAAGAGAAAATCTATGTACGCGTAGATCACCAACATATGGGTGTTGGTGGTGATGATTCTTGGAGTCCAAGTGTTCACCAAGAGTTTCAACTCACCGACAATCAATATCGTTATCAGGTTACGCTAACAAGCGCATCGTAAGTAGATTCGGACCAAGCGGCTTGCTCTAAGCCACTTGGTTCCCCTATTACTTTGGGTTACCTGTGATTACCTTACTTCACGCGACAACAGCTCACACGACAGCAGTCCACACGCCAATGTGACTCAAAAACCAAGCTCAAATCTAGAGCTTGGCTTATTATTTTCAAACTAGTCAGCCAATCAAAAATAAACCATCAAACCTCGTCATATTTGATGTTTAATATTTGAATTGCCTAACTATCCGTTGTTAAATGTCCAACCACCAGCACACAGCATTATATTCAGAATAAGAGAGCGGAATGGCTACCATTAAAGATGTTGCGAAGGAAGCAGGCGTATCAATCGCGACCACCTCTCGAGTAATCAACAATGCACCTCACACCAGTGAAACCGCAATTGCGGCGGTAAAAGCCGCTATGGAAAAACTCGGCTATCGCCCAAATGCCAACGCCCGTGCATTGGTCAGCAAATCTTCAAACGCGATTGGTGTACTGGTTAATGATGTTTCTGCCCCGTTCTTCGGCTCGATGATCAAAGCCATTGATACCGTGGCAAGTGAGCAAGAAAAGCAGCTACTGATTGGCAGCGGCTACCATGACGCGACCAAAGAGCGTAATGCGATTAACTTGCTGATCAACAGCCGCTGCGAATCACTCGTGGTTCATAGCAAAGGCATTAGCGACGAAGAATTGGTTAAGCTAGCCAATGAAGTGCCCGGCTTAGTTCTCATCAACCGAATTGTTCCCGATATCGAACACCGCTGTATTGCTCTCGACAACCGCCGCGGCTCTTACATCGCGACTGAGTATTTGATTAAAAACGGCCACAAGCACATTGGCTACATCTGCTCGAGTCACGATATTGAAGATGCTCACGACCGCTTAGGTGGCTATTTGGATGCATTGAAAGATCACGGTATTGAATCGAACGATGAGTACATCGAATATGGTGAACCTGACGAGCTAGGCGGTGAGCAAGCCATGGTTAACTTAATGGCAAAAAACACAGATATCACAGCCATTGCAACGTATAACGACTACATGGCAGCAGGCTGTTTGGCGTTATTACAAGAAAATGGCGTTCGTATTCCAGAAGATATATCAGTTATTGGGTTTGATGACGGCCACATTGCTCGCTTCATCTACCCTCGATTGACCACCATTCGTTACCCAATTCAAGTCATGGCTAATCAAGCGGTTAAGCTCTCTCTGCAACTCGCAAGTGACGAGCCAAAAGAACACACGGAACATAAGCTATTTATGCCAATTTTGGTGCGCAGAGCCTCTGTTCGAAACATTAATTGAGAAAGCTCAGGTTCATAAAGACTAAGTCATTTCGTTCCTCGACACTTTTTACAACAAAGAAAATAGGATTGATTCGATGAGTTATCATTGAGTTAATCTTATTTTTCATTCCCCGCAAATACCCACCTATACTTAACCTGATCCATCTTAATCAAACGGTTACCCGTTGATTTTTTCACCAAGTGTCTAAATCCCTAGTGATCCTTGGTTGTTATTAGGTGAGCAAAGCAGGATAATATCGGGATCGGAATCTCAAGAATTAATCCATTATGACCGAATACCTTTTGTTGTTGGTTGGCACAGTGCTGGTCAATAACTTTGTGCTAGTGAAGTTTTTAGGACTATGTCCATTTATGGGAGTCTCCAAGAAACTGGAGACTGCGATTGGCATGGGCCTCGCGACGACTTTCGTTCTAACGTTAGCGTCGGTCTCTGCATACCTAGTAGAAACCTACATCCTTACCCCTCTGGGTATTGAATACCTGCGTACCATGAGTTTCATCTTGGTTATCGCGGTGGTTGTTCAATTTACGGAAATGGTCGTTCACAAAACCAGCCCGACTCTTTATCGCCTGCTGGGTATCTTTCTGCCTCTTATCACCACCAACTGTGCGGTATTAGGTGTGGCACTTCTGAACATCAATGAAAACCACAACTTCATTCAGTCGATCATCTATGGTTTCGGCGCAGCGGTGGGTTTCTCTCTTGTATTGATCTTATTTGCTGCAATGCGTGAACGTATTGCGGTTGCTGATGTTCCAATGCCATTCAAAGGCGCATCGATTGCGATGATCACAGCAGGCCTAATGTCTCTGGCATTCATGGGCTTTACTGGGTTGGTGAAATAAACATGAGTACCATTTTAATTGCGATCATTGCGCTAGCCGTTTTAGCCGCTGTTTTTGGCGCTATTTTGGGCTTTGCTTCTATCCGTTTTAAAGTTGAAGCTGATCCTATCGTCGATCAAATCGACACCATTTTACCGCAAACTCAATGTGGCCAGTGTGGCTACCCTGGCTGTCGCCCATACGCAGAGGCGATCGCTAACGGAGACAAGATCAACAAATGTCCTCCGGGCGGCCAAGCAACCATTGAGAAGCTAGCAGATTTAATGGGCGTAGAAGTTGAAGACTCCGCTCATGATTTAGATAACAAAGTAAAAACCGTTGCCTTCATTCACGAAGATATGTGTATCGGCTGTACCAAGTGTATTCAAGCCTGCCCTGTTGACGCCATTGTTGGTGGCACCAAGGCACTGCACACAGTAATTAAAGATGAATGTACAGGTTGTGATCTATGTGTCGCACCGTGCCCTACTGACTGTATTGAAATGATTCCAGTGGCAACAACGACTGAAAATTGGAAATGGCAGATGAACATCATCCCTGTTACTGATATCACTAACCAAGCGACTGATGCGACTGCGTCAGAGCCTAAAGCATAGGGTTAGTATGATCTCTTTAATTGAACAAATTCGCACGGGCTGTATTTGGAACTTCCCTGGTGGCGTGCACCCTGCTGAAAACAAGAAACAGTCGAATACTACTGATATCGTCCATGCAAGGCTTCCAGAAGAAATCGTTCTTCCTGTGAAACAGCACATCGGTAAGCCGGGGAACCTATTGGTTGCTGCTGGCGACACTGTGTTAAAAGGTCAGCAACTTACGGCCTTAGACACAGGTTTTACTTTGCCAGTACACGCACCAACATCGGGTGTGATTACCGCTATCGAACCGCGAACTACCGCTCACCCTTCAGGCTTGAGCGAAATATGCGTGGTTATTAAACCTGATGGCCTAGACACTTGGATTGAAAAAAATCCAGTTGAAGATTTTTCGACAAAGACTTCTGACGAACTGCTTGATGTGATTCGCCAAGCTGGTATTTCAGGCATGGGCGGCGCAGGTTTCCCTACGGCTAAGAAGCTTCAATCAGGCTTAGGTCGTACCGACATTTTGATCGTCAACGCTGCGGAATGTGAACCTTACATCACCTCTGATGACAAGTTGCTTCAAGAACATGCCGACGAAGTATTAAAAGGCATCGAAGTGGTTGAACACATTCTTCAACCAAAGCTGACCGTTATCGGTATTGAAGACAACAAACCTGATGCAATAAAAGCACTTGAGGTTGCAGCGAAAAACAAAGACATCGTCATTCGAGTTATCCCAACTAAATACCCTTCGGGTGGTGAGAAACAGCTCATCAAGATCCTCACCAATAAAGAGGTTCCAGCTGGTGGTATACCTGCAGATATTGGTGTTTTGGTTCAAAACGTCGGTTCTCTCTACTCTATTAAAAGAGCAGTGGTTGACGGCGAGCCCGTTATCAACCGTGTTGTGACTTTAACAGGGAAGACCTTTAAGCAACCTCGCAACGTATGGGCACTATTAGGTACACCAGTACACGAGTTACTGGAAGAGTTTGGCTACAAAGCGGATAAAAAGCTGCCGCGATTGATTTTGGGCGGCCCTATGATGGGCTTCACTTTACCACATGCTAATGTGCCAATTACCAAAACGTCCAACTGTATTTTAGCGCCGACACGCCGTGAAATTTCGCCAAGCACTTATGAAATGGAATGTATTCGATGCAGTGCTTGTGCCGAAGCATGTCCTGCGTCATTGCTCCCTCAACAACTGCAATGGCATGCGAAAGCCAACGAGTTGGATAAGTGTGAAGAACTGAATATTAAAGACTGCATTGAATGTGGTGCTTGTGCCTTTGTCTGCCCAAGTGAAATTCCTCTTGTTCAGTACTATCGCCAAGCGAAAGCAGAAATCAAAACAAGAAAAGACGAAGCAACAGCTGCAGAACGCGCCAAGATTCGTTTCGAAGAAAAAAACGCTCGCATGGAGCGTGACAAAGCAGAGCGTGAAAACCGCTTCAAGAAAGCCGCTGACAACCGTCGTAAAGACATGAAGTCTACGGATGGTGATGATGCGATTGCAGCTGCGATTGCTCGCGTTAAAGCGCAAAAAGCCGCGGCAGACCAAGCTCCTAATTCGGAACCGGCTGTAAAACCTGCGGTTGCAGCGGCTATTGCTAGAGCAAAAGCAAAACAAGCTGCGGCCCAGAAAGCAAATGACGCAGAACCAGATAACTCTGAAATGTCTAAGCTACGTGAAGAGCGTAAACGTCAAGCACGAGAACGTAAAGCACAGCAAGCTGCAACGGATAATCCAACAGAAAGCTCTGGCGATGCTAAGAAAGATGCCGTCGCTGCAGCGATTGCTCGTGCTAAAGCGAAGAAAGCACAGCAAGCGGAATCTGCTTCGGATGCTCCTGTTGAAAGCTCTGGCGATGCTAAGAAAGATGCTGTCGCTGCGGCCATTGCTCGTGCTAAAGCCAAGAAAGCTCAACAAGCTGAATCTGCTGCTGAAGCTCCTGCTGAAAAATCCGGCGATGCCAAGAAAGATGCTGTTACTGCCGCTATCGCTCGTGCTAAAGCCAAAAAAGCCCAGCAAGCGAAGCAAGCAGAAACATCTGAACCAGTGGTTGAAGTTGAAACCGAGACTCAATCGGAGCAAGTCGACCCTAAGAAAGCTGCTGTTGCTGCGGCCATCGCTCGCGCTAAGGCTAAGAAAGCACAGCAAGCGACACAAGAAACAACCGAAGCTCCTGAACCTGCAGTTGAAACTGAAGCTGGAAGTTCTGGCGATGCTAAGAAAGACGCCGTTGCTGCCGCTATAGCCCGTGCTAAAGCAAAAAAAGCACAGCAAGCTAAGCAAGCAGAAACATCTGAACCAGTAGTTGAAGTAGAAACTGATACTCAATCTGAACAGGTCGATCCGAAGAAAGCTGCTGTTGCTGCAGCTATCGCTCGTGCTAAAGCGAAAAAAGCCCAGCAAGAGCTAGATAAAAAGAACAATGAGGAGAAAGAGTAGTGGCCTTCTTTATCGCCAGCTCACCGCACGCGCATAGCCGTAGAAGCACCCCAGATCTAATGAAATGGGTGGCTATTTGTGCATTGCCAGGTCTACTAGCTCAAACCTACTTCTTTGGATGGGGTACCCTCATCCAGTTAGTATTTGCTATTGCACTTGCTGTTACCTTTGAAGCAGCCGTCATGCTATTGAGAAAACGCCCGCCAGTAATGGCACTGCGTGATTACAGTGCTGTTGTAACCGCTTGGCTACTCAGTGTCGCGATTCCCCCACACTCTCCGTGGTGGATCCTCGTCATTGGTATGTTCTTCGCTATTATTATCGCGAAACACTTATACGGCGGCCTAGGGCAGAACCCATTTAACCCTGCGATGGTCGCTTACGTTGTTTTGCTGATTTCATTCCCAGTTCAAATGACCAGTTGGAATGCTCCCGCGAGCCTGACAGCAGAAGCAACAAGCTTTATTGACTCATTCTTGATGATCTTTACTGGCTTCAATAACGAAGGTTTGTCTCTGCAACAAGCACGCCTTGGCATTGATGGCACCACAATGGCGACGCCGCTTGATGCATTCAAAACGGCATTAACGGCAGGCAATACTGCCTCAGAAGCACTATCTCAACCTCAATTTAGTTGGTTAGCTGGCGTAGGCTGGGAGTGGGTAAACCTTGCTTACCTAATCGGCGGTTTAGTGCTGATTAAGCAACGTGTTATTCAATGGTATATCCCTGTGGCTTTCATCGGCAGTCTTACTCTGTTTAGCTTAGTGTTCTTAGTGCTCACTCCTGGTGAAACCGCTTCTCCAACCATTCACCTTCTGTCTGGCGCGACTATGCTTGGTGCATTCTTTATTGCAACCGACCCAGTTTCAGCATCCACGACAGTCAAAGGTCGCTTAGTGTTTGGCGCTCTGATCGGCGGTTTAGTCTTTATCATCCGCAGTTGGGGTGGTTTCCCTGATGGCGTGGCGTTTGCTGTATTGTTAGCCAACATGTGTGTTCCACTGATTGACTACTACACCAAACCTCGCACATACGGTCACTAAGGGAGCGGATACCATGCTAAATGCAATTAAGAAAAACGGCCTTGTACTCGCGATTTTTGCGTGTGCTTCGACGGGTTTGGTCGCGGTAACTCACTACCTAACCAAAGATCAGATCAAACAACAAGAACAGGCTCAGTTACTGTCTGTTCTTAACCAAGTGATCCCACACGATCAGCACGACAACGAGCTGTTTTCGTCTTGTACTTTGGTTCAAGCAGAAGAGCTTGGTACTGAGCAAGCGATGCCGGCTTACATTGCTAAGCTTAATGGTGAGCCTAGCGCGATTGCGATCGAAGCGATTGCACCAGACGGCTACAATGGCGCGATTAAAGTCATTGTTGGAATGAAAACTGACGGTACTATTTTAGGTACTCGCGTGCTTTCTCACCAAGAGACTCCGGGCTTGGGTGATAAGATTGATCTGCGTGTGAGTGATTGGATTCTTTCGTTTGCAGGTAAGCAAGTGACGGATTCTAATCTAGACCGTTGGAAGGTTCGTAAAGACGGTGGTGATTTTGACCAGTTTACTGGCGCTACTATCACGCCAAGAGCAGTCGTGAAGTCAGTCAAACAAGCGGTCCAGTACGTTAACCAAAACAACCAAGCATTGCTTGCTCAACCTCTAAATTGTGGTGGTGAATAATGAGTGACCATAAAACATTGATCAAAAATGGCATGTGGGCCAATAACCCTGCCCTAGTGCAACTTCTTGGGTTATGTCCGCTGCTGGCTGTATCGTCAACAGTCACTAACGCACTTGGGCTAGGCATTGCTACCTTGCTTGTACTGGTCGGCTCAAACGTTTCTGTTTCTTTGGTTCGTAATCATGTGCCAAAAGAAGTACGTATCCCAGTATTCGTAATGATCATTGCCTCGCTAGTAACCTGTGTTCAATTGCTGATGAACGCTTACGCCTATGGGCTTTACCTCTCTTTGGGTATCTTCATCCCGCTGATCGTAACCAACTGCATCATCATTGGTCGTGCGGAAGCCTTCGCTTCAAAAAATGAAGTGCTACCAGCGGCTCAAGATGGTTTCTGGATGGGTCTAGGCATGACATCAGTATTGGTCGTGTTAGGTGCGATGCGTGAAATTATTGGTAACGGGACCCTATTTGATGGCGCAGACCTGCTGCTTGGTGACTGGGCTTCGGTGTTACGAATCCAGATATTCCAATTTGATAACAGCTTCTTGTTAGCCCTGCTTCCACCGGGTGCCTTCATTGGTGTTGGTTTCTTAATTGCTTTGAAAAATATCATCGATAACCAAGCAAAATCTAGACAACCAAAACAAGAAAAACCAGTCATTGAACGCGCTCGCGTTACCAATGCCTAATAAGTTAAATTAGCTTAAACCTCGCTGAGTTAGCTCAACCACTCAGCGGGGGAAATCAGATCTAAACAGTACATATAATAATGACGCTCATAAGAGCGCGTAACCGATGATAAAGCAGAAGCAATCCAAGCTTCATGCCCTAACTATTTGAAAGTAATGTCGCTATGAACAATGTAAAACGAGTAGAAATACTTGAGCGTTTAAGAGAAAACAATCCAAAGCCAGAGACTGAGCTTAACTGGAACAGCCCATTCGAGCTGCTGATTGCCGTTCTATTGTCTGCACAAGCAACCGATGTCAGCGTGAACAAGGCGACGGATAAGCTGTACCCTTTAGCCAACACTCCGCAAGCAATTTTCGACCTAGGTGTTGATGGCTTAAAAGAGTATATCAAGACCATCGGCCTATTTAACTCAAAAGCAGAAAACACCATCAAAACGTGTCGTATGCTGCTTGACCTACATAATGGTGAAGTACCGGAAGATCGCGCTGCATTAGAAGCCCTTCCAGGTGTCGGTCGTAAAACAGCAAACGTAGTGTTAAATACCGCATTCGGTTGGCCAACCATTGCCGTTGATACTCACATCTATCGTGTATCAAACCGCACTAAGCTAGCGATGGGTAAAACCGTCGACGATGTCGAAGCAAAACTACTTAAGGTTATCCCAAAAGAATTCAAACTGGATGTCCACCATTGGCTCATTCTTCATGGACGTTACACCTGTGTCGCACGTAAACCACGCTGTGGCAGCTGTATCATTGAAGACCTCTGTGAATTCAAAGAAAAGAGCGAAGATTAGTCTTTCCGTTCACAACGATTAATCAATACGGCAGCGCTTAAAGCGCTGCTTTTTTATTGCCACTCTCTAGAATCCGCCTCTACATAAGTTTTCACTTCTAATTCTGCGTTCCCAAGACAACAGGCATAAAAAATCCCGCCTTTTATGGCGGGATTCAATTATTTAGCTAAGAAGTCTGTCTTAGATAAACTCCACTTTAGTCACTTCTTTGATAGCAGATAGAACAAATGTTGGTACTGCTGCAATGAAGATTAACGATATTAAGTGATTAAACTCTAGCGCTTCTGTGCTGAATACCAACTGACCGAAGCTTGTGTACACAACGCTTAAAGACAAGATAGCCGATACTGCCACCGCACCAAGTAGGTAGTGGTTAGTGAACGGATTCTTACGATAAATCGTTGTAAACGTACGTGCATCGAACAAGCTCCAAAGTTGAGCAAAGATCAGTGTTAAAAACGCAACGGTTTGTGCGTATTGAGCACTGTAACCACCGTCGAGTGCGTAAGAGAATGTCACAAAGCTTAGACCACCTAATGCGAGACCACGAGTTAGGATACGAGCGCCTAGACCATTAGAGAAGAAGCCTTGGTCACGTTTGCCTGGCTTACGCTCCATGAGATCTTTCTCTTCTGGCTCAACACCGAGTGCGAGTGCTGGTAGACCATCAGAAACGAGGTTAACCCATAAAATCATTAGTGGAGTTAGCGGAAGTACTACATCTGGTCCCATGAGTAGGAATGCAAATAGGATTACCGAAACCTCACCCACGTTCGCTGTAAGTGCTTGGCGGATAAACTTACGTAGGTTATCGAAAATTTGACGACCCTGACGTACCGCCTTCACGATAGTACTGAAGTTGTCATCCAACAGGATAAGGTCACCTGAGTCTTTCGCAACAGACGTACCTGTAATACCCATCGCAACACCAATGTCTGCACGACGCAGTGCTGGCGCATCGTTCACGCCGTCACCGGTCATAGAGGCAACTTCATTGTTCTCTTGCTGCGCTTTTACGATACGCAGCTTGTGCTCTGGAGTAACACGTGCAAATACTGCAACCTGAGAACAGATAGACAAAAGCTTCTCGTCATCCATTTGGTCAAGCTCAGCACCCGTTACCACTAGATCGTCTTCGCTACGGATGATTCCGATTTCACGAGCAATCGCTGCTGCCGTGACTGCGTGGTCACCGGTAATCATTACCGTACGAACACCAGCGCTATAACAGCTATTTACAGCATCACGCACTTCTGGACGTGGTGGATCCATGATGCCATAGATACCCAGGATGCTGACGTCTTTTTCAAGCTCAGGGAAATCTAACTCAAGCTCTTCTTCTTTTAATTCACGGAAACCAACGGCAAGTGTACGCAGAGCATCACCACCAAAGGTTTGGATTGCCGCTTCAAAGTTTAAATGAAGCTCTTGAGACGGTGCGGTATCGAGAGCCAAGTTGCCTGAAACTTCACAGCCAACCGTTGGTACGAAACCACCGTCAACCATGAAGCTGGTTGATTTACCAAGAACAACATCTGGCGCACCTTTCAATGCTAGGAAGTGCTTACCTTGTGGGTCACGAACGATAACAGAAGCCATCTTACGACCAGAATCGAACGGGAACTTCTTAACGATTGAGTAGCCACCCGTTGATAGCATTTCATCTTGTTTAAGACCTGCTTTTGCAGCTGCAACAATTAGTGCACCTTCTGTCGGGTTGCCACGAACCGTCCATTTACCATCAGCATTTACATATTCAGCATCGTTACAAAGCGTTGCAACAACAAGACCTTTCATCATTGCAGGGCTGTTTGTCGCTTCGACATTGTGACCTTTGGTAATGAATTCACCCTTAGGATCAAAACCTTTACCTGACACATCCCAGTAACGACCAGACACATCGTACGCTTTCATCACCTGCATTTGGTTTTGTGTTAGCGTACCGGTTTTATCTGAACAGATAACGGTTGTAGAACCAAGCGTTTCGATTGCTGCTAGCTGTTTAGCCAAAGCATTATTCTTAACCATCTTAGTCGAGCCCATCGTTAATACGATAGTAACCACCGTTGGTAAACCTTCAGGAATAGCGGCAACCGATAAAGAGATACCTGTTGTTAGGATTTCTAACCATGGCATACCGTGGTAAACACCGATAGCACAAACAATAGCAACAACCACAAGAGCAACAACCAATAATGCGAGTGCGATGGTGTCCATACGCTCTTGCATTGGTGTTTTCGTCTCTTCCGTTTGGTTCATCATATCAGCGATGTGACCAACTTCAGTTTGCATACCTGTGCTTGTTACCACAGCAAGGCCTGTACCTGTAGTCACGATTGTTGTCATGAAGCCCATGTTCTTCTGATCGCCAAGACCAAGGGTCTCATCTTCAAGGCGTTCAGACTGCTTATTCACTGGCTCAGATTCACCGGTCAGTGCAGCCTCATCTACCGTCAGACGGTTTGACTCAAGAATACGAACATCAGCAGGCAGAATATCGCCAGTATTAATTTTGATGATGTCACCAGGAACGAGGGTTTTAGCTGGAACACTGATCCATTTACCATCGCGCATCACTTCGGCTTCTGGAGCTGCCATTTCTTTTAGCGCTTCCATCCCTTTCTGAGCTTTAAATTCTTGCCAGAACGCGATACCAGTATTGATAAGGATAATCACTGCAATAGCCATAGCATCAATCGCGTGGCCAGTAGACCAAGAAACGATTGCACCAACAGCTAGAATAAAAATCAGTGGGTTTTTATATTGATGAATATACAGTTCCCACGCAGAAGCTGACTCTTGTGCAGTCAGTTCGTTAGTGCCGTGCTTCTCTAAGCGTGCATCCGCTTCAGAAGTTGATAAACCTGTCGTTTGATCTGCGTTCAGTTCGTTTAAAACATCTGAACTTTGTTGTGTAAACCATTTACTCGTCATTTGAGTACTCCACATCAATGCCTCACGCCGAGGCTAATGTAATAAAATAATACTTATTCTTATGTGATAGAAAAATCGCACAAATCAAAAGTGAATATTTAGTCGATTTGGTGCGCTTGAAAAACTATATAGTAAGGATTGTCTATTTAGCAAAGATCGCAAAAGATACACTTGATACACACTTGACAACTACTTTGAAAACACAACCACATCAAACATAAAACAAACAATACAAGCCCAAACTATTGTTTAAAAAAGATAAGCACAAAAAATAGACACCCTTTGCACTTTCGTAAAAACCATTGGTTATCGGCGTATTTTATCGAAAACTCCTTAATAACGAAGTAAAACATCGGAATAACCTTTCTATAAACAGGGAGATGTTGGCGTAATCATAAATTGATAAAATGGAAAGTTAGATGCCAATTTTAAAAACGAAAGGAAATCAGCAACAAGATGGAGATATAAGTCACAATTCAATAACCAAGGCCATTACAAAAAAGACCAATACTCAAACTTACTATTTATGCAAAAATTCGAATTAATCAATAGTGACTGACAAATCAAGAAGGCCGTCTACTTTCATTTTCTTGTAATACAAATAAGAAAAATCTAGAGAGGGAGAGTAAGATAGATGATGAGAATAAGAAAATATGACCAAGCTCATCATCTCTTTGGTGTTGCTTATGAGCTTGCTCATATATAGTGCTATAAAAGAAACAACCAATAACAAGCTAGGAGCAAATCATGTCAAACGGTCGTATTTTACACACCATGCTACGCGTGGGTGATCTAGACAAGTCTATCGAGTTCTACACCAATGTAATGGGCATGCAGCTATTACGTAAGAACGAAAACAAAGAGTACGAATACACACTGGCTTTCGTTGGCTTTGGCGACGAATCTCAAGGCGCAGTGATTGAGCTGACTTACAACTGGGGCACCACGGAATACGATCTTGGCTCTGCTTTTGGTCACGTTGCTATCGGTGTTGATGACATCTACACAACGTGTGATGCGATTAAAGCAGCTGGCGGCAACGTAACGCGAGAAGCGGGTCCGGTTAAAGGCGGCTCTACACACATTGCGTTCGTTAAAGATCCTGATGGCTACATGATTGAGCTGATTCAGAACAAACAAGCAAGCGCAGGTCTAGAAGGTTAATTCCTTAACCTCTTTGAGAAGTTGAGTTTGAACGCCTGATGAAATAAAAAAGAAGCGAGCACTATGCTCGCTTCTTTTTTATCACTCTCCCCATAATCGATATGCTTCACCAATTATTCTTAACAATCTCATTGATGAAACTTTACATGATAATAATTATTATTTAAATTAACCACCTATTGATTAATGAGGTAATACAATGATTAGCGAATGGGAAAAACACACGTTACTTGCCGATACTGCATTGCAGCTCGACGATCCTGTACGAAGTATTCTTCATTATCAGCAGGCTTTGAACTTAAGTGAAGAAATTACAGAACGCACCGATATTCAAGCCGATGAGCGGTTACTGATTTCGGTGATTTCTTGCCACAATCTTGCTCAATTCTGGCGTTGGGCTGGCGACACTGAATACGAGCTCAAGTATCTTCAACTGGCTTCCGAAAAGGTACTCACACTGATCCCTCAGTGCCCTAATACTCAATGTTCAAGCTTTATCGATTCTATTGGTTGCTGTAAGAAAGCGCTGATCGATTTCATGAAACGCCACCCAAACCCTAAAATTGCCTCTATGGTGGAGAAGATCGATACCGCGACCAACTGTGAAATGATCGCCCGCTTCCGCTTGAACTAAACAAGTTACGTCCAAACAACGACTCCAAATCTAAAACATAAAAAAGCCCGTCATCAAGACGGGCTTTGTCATTTCAAAACAAGCTATTGTTTAGCTTAAACCTGTGTACGACCTAAAGAGATCACAACACGTCGGTTCTTGTCTTTACCAATTGGCGAGTTATTGTCTGCAATCGGACGACGCTTACCATAGCCTTGTACTTGAATACGATCTTCTGGCAAGCCTAGAGATTTGAAGTACTCTCTTAACGATTCCGCTCTGCGCTCTGAAAGGTTTTGGCTAATCCCTTTGCTGTCGACAGAGTCGGTGTACGTTGCCACCAGCACAAGGTCGATGTCTTGATTATAGCGAACGTAATCAGCAATCTGGCTCAGCCTTTTACGCGACGATTTATTCAGCTGATCGCTGTTGCGGTCGTAATGCAAAATAGTGAAAGAGATATCTTCAAAGCTGTAAGGCAGCAGATTAGCAACACAGTCACTGAACACATTGTATTTTTCTTGGAATAGCACTGACGACAACGACACTTCGATACGTTGATCTCGGCTCTGCCACTCTTGGTAGCTGAATGTCGGATAACGCCCTTTCTCCAACTCACTCAAGATGCCCCAAGCTGTTTGACCACCGACATAGCCATCAAATTGTTGGAAGAACTTAATGGTTGTCATGCGATCAGCACTTTCACCCGGACGCCAAGGTGGCGGCATCGAAATCAAGCTGACATTACGCGTCGCACCCATTGGGCGACGCATTTTAAGCTCAAAGTCCAAAATGATTTTTTTACTCGCGCGAGATGAGAACTCAGCATCACCAAAGTTTGGAATTGGGTGAACCAAGCGACATTCTAGTGGCGTGTTGGCCACCATCTCCCATGTCGACTGTTGAGGAGATGCTCCGTAACGCTTTTCTTGTGCCATGACCGATGACGACACAAGTAGCGAAAATAGCATTGAACCTGTTATGAGTTGTTTCTTCATAAAGTGGAGTATCTCTTAAGCAATTCGTTTAACAATGCAGCCAATTGCCGCATTTTTCTCTCACGTTTAAATATGCAATTATCAAGCCGTAATGGGTTAGGTAATTTATGATTTATTGCCCTTCCCTAGTTTTTATCACTGCTATTATCTGCAATAATGCAGCCTTAATCACACTTATTTGGGCTAACATGACTGTAGAAAACGAAGCTCTGACCCTAAAAAAACGCTTTCGCGGCTATTTTCCAGTGGTCATCGACGTGGAAACCGCAGGGTTTAACGCTGAAACCGATGCATTATTAGAAATCTGTGCCATTACATTAAAAATGGATGAGAACGGAGATCTGCACCCTGCATCAACGCTTCATTTTCACATTGAGCCTTTTGAAGGCGCAAATATAGAGCAGGCAGCATTAGACTTTAACGGAATTAAAGACCCATTTAGCCCATTACGTGGTGCTGTGTCGGAACAAGAAGCCCTTAAAGAAATCTACAAGCTAGTGAGAAAAGAACAAAAAGCTTCAGATTGCAGTCGCGCAATCATGGTTGCTCACAACGCTACATTCGATTTGAACTTCGTTAATGCGGCAAGTGAGCGCTGTAAGCTTAAACGCGTCCCTTTCCATCCATTTGCTACTTTTGACACTGCAGCTCTTAGTGGTCTTGCCTACGGTCAAACCGTTTTGGCTAAAGCTTGCCGCACTGCAGGGATGGAATTTGACAACAAAGAAGCACACTCTGCTTTGTATGATACGCAAAAAACCACAGAGTTATTTTGCGGCATTGTAAACAAATGGAAAGCCCTTGGTGGTTGGCCTCTTGTTGACGAAGAATAAAAAATAGAGTCGGTAAACGTTTTTTCGTATTGCCTTCATAAAAAACACAACATCCCGAGAATAATATGAATCCTGTTGTAATTTCAGTTTGCATCATGCTTGTTTTAGCTTTGATGCGCGTAAACGTAGTCGTTGCTCTGACGTTCAGTGCAATTATCGGTGGCGTAGCCTCTGGTATGAGCTTGAACGACACAGTCGCGGCTTTCGAAAGTGGATTAGGCGGCGGTGCAACGATTGCACTTAGCTACGCTATGCTTGGTACATTCGCTGTTGCTATCTCACGTTCTGGTATCACAGATCTCCTTGCTCAAAGTGTTATCAAACGCATTCACGGCAAAGAGAACAGTGCAGCATCGACTGGTCTTAAATACGGCATGCTTGCGTCGTTGATCTTAGTGACCATGTCTTCGCAAAACGTGATTCCGGTACATATCGCCTTCATCCCAATCTTAATCCCACCTCTACTAGGCGTATTCGCAAAAATGAACCTAGACCGTCGTCTAGTTGCGTGTGTGCTGACTTTTGGTCTGATTACACCTTACATGGTGTTACCGATTGGTTTTGGTGGCATCTTCCTAAACAACATTCTGCTTAAAAACCTTCACGACAATGGTCTTGAAAACGTAGTAGCAAGCCAAGTGCCAATGGCGATGTTGTTACCCGCTGCGGGCATGATCTTCGGTCTTCTTACTGCAGTATTCTTTACTTACCGTAAGCCTCGCCAATACAAAGAAACCTCTCACACTGTTGTTTCAACAGAAGTGAAAGAGATCAACAAGAAGCACATCCTAGTAGCAGCAGCTGGTATCGTAGCAGCGCTAACAGTTCAACTATCGACTGGCTCTATGATCATCGGTGCTCTAGCGGGTTTCATGGTATTTACCTTCGGTGGCGTTATTGCTTGGAAAGAGACACAAGATGTCTTCACCAAGGGCGTTCACATGATGGCAATGATCGGTTTCATCATGATTGCAGCAGCAGGTTTCGCGGCAGTTATGAAGCAAACAGGTGGCGTTGAATCTTTGGTTGAAGCACTTTCAACAAGCATCGGCGACAACAAGCCTCTAGCAGCACTACTTATGCTAATTGTTGGTCTATTGGTTACTATGGGCATTGGTTCTTCGTTCTCTACGATTCCAATCCTTGCAACTATCTACGTTCCACTAGCAGCAGCATTTGGCTTCTCGCCAATGGCAACAATCGCTCTAGTAGGTACAGCTGCTGCACTTGGTGATGCGGGCTCTCCGGCTTCTGACTCAACATTAGGTCCAACGTCTGGTCTAAATGCTGATGGTCAACACGAGCACGTATGGGAAACCGTAGTACCGACGTTCCTGCACTACAACATCCCACTGATCGTATTCGGTTGGATTGCAGCCATGGTTCTGTAATTAGGTTCTGTAGTTAAACAGTCCTACGCTCACTTTTATAAAGACCGCCTCGTGCGGTCTTTTTTGTCTCTGAGATTCATTCTACTCTTCCTTCCGCTCACTCTCATTGAACTAGCGACACCAAACAAAAAAGGCTTACTCTGATGAGTAAGCCTTAGAAATCATTGCGAATACAGATGACTCTCGCTGAATTACGCAGCGGGAGCATTACTCACTAAAATTTCGCGAATAGACTTAAGCGTCGCTTCCGTTGAATGATAATCCAATTCAACTTCACTAAAGATGCCGTTCACTTCAAGCATTAAGGTCGGGTAAGAAAATACACCCATCGCTTCTTTAAAGCCTAGCTGGTCATCTAACTCACTTTCCAATAACTTGCTAGAAAGGTCATTTTCTAACTGTTGAACATTCATACCTAGCTCTTCAGCCAACTGCAAATGTGTGTCTTGGCTATGTGGCAACATCGCACGAAGGTAGTAAGCATGTTGAATCGCTTCAAGCATCGCTTCGTAGTGGTCTTGAAAACCTGCAGCAATCACGGCACGGCACGCAGGGTAAGTACTGCGAACAGGTTGGCACTCTGTCCAAAAATCATGGTTAAACTCAGTACCCAACTTAGCTTCGATCTGCTTCCAAATCGCTTGCAGCTTGCCTTTCATCTCTTCTGACATTGGCTCATCAGAATCCGGGGCCAAACCACCCACTACATAGTTAAACTCAATGCTCGCAGGCAATTGTTGTTTCAATAACTCAAGTGTTGGCTTGTAACCCCAACACCAGCTGCACATTGGATCATGCACATAATGAAGTTTTACGTTCATTGTTCATTCCTTATCGAGTCAATGATTCGATCAATTCAAACAAAAAAGGAGCCTGATTAAGGCCCCTCATTTTAACTATTCAGCGCAAAGGCTAGAACTTATTCAGCGTCATCGCCAGCAACTTTAGCCGCTGCTTCTTTGATGATTGGCTGAAGTTCGCCTTTTTGGAACATCTCAAGAATGATGTCACAACCACCGATTAGCTCACCTTCAACCCAAAGTTGTGGGAAAGTTGGCCACTGTGCGTAAGCAGGAAGCTCTGCACGGATATCAGGGTTTTGTAGGATATCTACGTAAGCAAATTTTTCGCCACATGCCATTAGAGCTTGAGACGCTTGAGAAGAGAAACCACAGCTAGGTAGCTTAGGAGAACCTTTCATGTACAGTAGAATAGTGTTTTCTTCAATTTGCTGTTTGATTTTATCGATAGTTTCCATTGCTTCCTCGTTAATGGATTACGGCTTTTATTGCCTTTATTCTACCCCAAACTAAAAGAATAAAAACCATATAAAAAAAGCGGTTAACAAGCTAAGCTAACAATTCACACAAAAGTAATGAAATAAGCTTTTAATAAAGTAAAAACTTGCTAAACTATATCGCAAGTCAGCAAATTGACCATGGTTGGCAGTATAGCGAGCCATGAATAATAATATCACTGGAAGCAATCGAAAGAGTTAACTCTTTCATATCAATGGAGAATTGAGCAATGGCATTTGAACTACCGGCTCTTCCTTACGCGAAAGACGCGCTAGAACCACACATCTCAGCAGAAACGCTAGATTTCCACCACGGTAAGCACCACAACACTTACGTTGTTAAGCTAAACGGCCTTATCCCAGGTACTGAGTTTGAAGGCAAAACACTAGAAGAGATCGTTAAGACTTCTACTGGTGGTGTTTTCAATAACGCTGCTCAAATCTGGAACCACACGTTCTACTGGCACTGTCTTGCTCCTAAAGCGGGCGGCGAACCAACTGGCGCTGTTGCAGAAGCTATCAACGCTGCATTCGGTTCTTTCGAAGAATTCAAAGCGAAATTCACTGATTCAGCAATCAACAACTTCGGTTCTTCTTGGACTTGGTTAGTTAAGAAAGCTGACGGTTCTCTAGACATCGTTAACACTTCTAACGCTGCTACTCCTCTAACAGAAGAAGGTGTTACTCCACTTCTAACTGTTGACCTATGGGAACACGCTTACTACATCGATTTCCGCAATGTTCGCCCTGACTACATGGCTGCATTCTGGAACCTAGTAAACTGGTCTTTCGTAGAAGAGAACCTAGCTAAGTAATTATTGCTTACGCTGCGCTATTTATAGCGAGTTATCTATTGAAAGCTCATGCCTCGGCGTGAGCTTTTTTGTATCTGTCGTGTTCCACAAAATCTAAACATTTCGTAATAAACCCGCCAATAGCGCTTACTTCTCGAACTATTGATAGCGTTCTTCCCAACCCTACATAAATTCTCTATTTGCCTGTAATTAAACACTAAAGTTTGCCGACTCCATGCCGTTAAAGGTGTATCCAATGAGAGGCGACATGCAAATACATACTTTAGACAAAGCAGGAATCATCAACGAACTGAAGTTCGGCATCGGGATCAGCCAAGCGGTTGAGCAAGGTCGCCGTGCAGATTTCGCGTTGCTGTTATCTATGTTTTCTAATGATGTCCGTGATTGCACGCCAATTGACACCATTGAAATCACAGAGACAAATGAAGATCGCCTGCGCAAACAATTTGGCATAGCAGAACCTCAACAACTGCGTTCAAACCAGTCTTCATATGAGATTTCAGCTCAGCAATCTAATCATTTTCATCAAGCTAGCCTTGCCAGCGCCAAGCTCAGCCATTACTTGAAACCTGAAGCGCTTGCCTTCATGCCTGAAGATACAGCCGACTTACCCGAAGAGGTTTACCAAAACCTTTCTGGTCATGACCGACGCAAACTCGCAAACAAGCATTTACCTGATTTGCCACATTCCACGCTCTACAATGAGCTAACCACCGCGCAACGTCAGTATCAAATTCAAGCTCAAGTATAGCGGTCGCCTACCTTTCCCTTTTTCGCTGTCTATCCATAGCTCTTCTTCGACTAACTCGCACACTTCAAAGTATTCACACGAATGATATGAACCACTAGCCTTAGGCAACCTAAAAACACCTGATGTCGGTTACCGCTTGAAGTTACTACAAAATGTGACGTGCCACTAACTTCATAAAAACTTATTAATTGGCACACCTTAGTTTGAACCAATTCACACCCGTTGTATAAATTTTAACCCATCCTTATCCGACATGGACGATTTGTTTAGGTACTGGGATGGAAATAAAAAGCTCAATCATATTGGTGACATCTGCCGGCTCGCGACTGGGGGGGGCGATTGCGAACCACTTTGTTAACCTTGGAGCCACCGTCATCCTTTGTGATAAAGACACGGAAGCACTTAGAGCGACGTATCTACAGTGTGCCCGGTTTTCTGACTCTGTTTACCACTACACGCTCAAAGGCAATGACAGCCAAGCGATTCTCAGCGTATATGATTTTATTCAAACCACCTTCAACACGACACCCGATGTGCTGGTCAATAACTGGATAAGCTCCCCAATGCCTAGCCTAATTGGCGATCAGCCTGTGAGCAGCTTTATTAATGATCTCTCATCGATGGCATCGACCCTGTTCGCATTTGGGCAAATCAGTGCTGAGAGATTGCGAGAGGAAGATAAGGAAGGCGTGATTGTGAATGTGATATCTCATGATGACTTTCACGATGTGTCTGGCTTAGAGAGCGCAAACTCAATGATCACTGGCTTTACCCATAGTTGGGCGAAAGAGCTGACTCCCTTTGGCATTCGAGTCGGTGGCGTTGTTCCCGCCGTTCATAACTCCGATGGCAAGCTCAACCGATGTCACTGGGCGCAGCTGCAAGACGAGCTGACCAGAACAACCGAATACATTGTCTCGAATGACTACTTCAGTGGGCGAGTTGTCGCGGCAGAGGTTTAACTCCCTATTCCAATTGAACATGACTGGCTCAGCTCATATTAAGTAGCAGAGCTATTGCCTCTCAATCCGTTTTACAAACGAACCAAACATAAAAAAAGGTTCATCGCG
>NZ_JBFRSC010000020.1:0-15328 GCF_041473335.1 Vibrio sp. 10N.222.55.C7 | reverse complement strand
TTTTCATGATCTTGCCCTGGGGTATTCCCTTTATGAATCAAACTCAGATTGTGAATTGATTAACAAAGGAAAGAGTTTACCGTTTGGAGGAGTAAAGGTTTATGGCAAGCATTTTCGATATGTCAGAATAAAAGCTAACGCTGAAAGCATTTTAGCATCCAAAGTGGTCTCAGATATTGTTCCATTCACGAGTGAATACATACAGAGCCTATTAGACAATCACTCGTAATTACCGCCTAAGCTCTTGTATCCTTAGCTCTAATCAAATAGAAATATAAAGGCCTTTGGCTATTTGGATGGCACACTTTCATATTGACACTCAAATTGGAAACTGAACTCGATAAATAATAAAAACCCATTAAATCAAATACTTAAAACTGGCACGTAACTTGATTGAATATCTAGACCTTCCATCACAAGGATGTAGATATGAGAATTACAACGTTAAGTTTGCTATTAAGTGCCCCTCTAGTCGCCAACGCAGCGCCATTCGATACCTGCCCTAGTCAAGCATACCTCTTTCAGTCGAAACCCGTTGAAGTTTGGGGTGTAAACCTAGTAACAGGTTCAACCACACTGTTAGAAGACGATACGGGTATGAATGCCAATATCAATGGTGTTGGTTTCGACTTTCAAGACAGATATATTTATGGCTATGACACCACCAACAAACGCTTGGTGCGCCTTGGACAGGATTTCCAAGCTGAAGTTATCAATACCAGTGGCTTACCAACCGATCACACTTTCTATGTCGGCGACGTCTATGACCATGTTTACTACTTGTATCGTACAGGTAAGGGACTATTTACTGTTGACCTCTCTCCTTTAGACTCTGATCCGAATGCGACCGTCACGGTCAACAAAATCGCAGGCAGCCCAGCAACTGTAAAATTGACTGATTTCGCCTTTCATCCAAGTGATGGCTCTTTATATGGTATCGATAATAACTCTGGTGGCTTATACAGCTTCAACCCTACAACTGGTGCCGAAACCTACATCGGAGACACCGGCGAGTTAGGTACGTTCGGTGCTGGCTATTTTGATGTCAACGGCTACTACTACGTATCTCGAAACCAAGACGGTAAAATTTACCGTATCAATCTGTCTCCAGACAACGCTGCCAATATCGCGGCAGGTATTGTTCCAGCCGTTGAATTTGTTTCGAATGGCCCAGCTTCTGGTCAAAACGATGGTGCTCGTTGTGCTAATGCACCTGTTGTTGATGAAGACTCAAACATCGACTTCGGTGATGCTCCAGACAGCTACCTAACGTTACTGGCGAGCAATGGCCCTCGACATGAACTCGATGGCATCACATGGTTAGGTACAACTCCTCCAGATGCGGATTTAGATGGTTATGTCACACCTCAATCAGATGAAACTGTCGGGGTGGATGATGAATGGGCAAACGGTGGTATCGGTTTTGTTACCGCACTTGAAGCAGGGCTTGATTCAAAAGTAGTAATTGAAGCTTCAACAACCGGTTACCTTTCAGCTTGGATAGACTGGAACCAAGATGGCAGCTTCGATGGCGCCAACGAGCAAGTGTTTACAGATTACGCGCTCGATGCTGGTGAAAACGATCTATTCCTAAATGTCGACATCAACGCACTAACCGGTACTACGTGGGCTAGATTTAGATTCAGCCAACAAACCAACCTAAGTTACTTTGGCGGTTCAACCTCTGGTGAGGTGGTCGATATTCAAGTCGATGTCCTTAACGATGGCGCCACCGCTCGTTACTTCCCAAGTGCTTCTGGTTACGCAACGCTCGCTTACGAAGATAACTGGCCTTATAAAGCTGACTACGACATGAACGATGCTGTTCTTATGTATCGTATTACTGAAATCCTTAAAGATGGAAAAGTCGTTAAATCAACTATCGACGGCCGCCTAGCTGCTGTCGGGGCATCGTACAGAAATGGTTTTGCTGTTCGACTTCCTAACCTCGACCCGAGCTTGGTGAGTAGTGGTAGCTCTTACATGAAACACAACGGCGTATTCACTGACCTTGACCTAGAAGATGGACGTAGCGAAGCAATCTTTGTTATCGCCAATGACCTGACAGAAAAAATCAGCACTGGCTGTACCTTCTACCGCACCAGTAATGGATGTAAAGAAGATGAGCAGTTCTCGTTCCAAATTGGTATTACTTTAGCCGGTGACGGTGTGAGTACTGGCAGCTGGACCGATATGCCTTACGACCCGTTCATCTTCGCAACGCCTGGGTATTATCATGGTGAAAACCTACCTCTACATCCAGGACGCAGCTGGGAGGTTCACTTGCCAGACCAAGCTCCAACCGAAGCATTTGATACCACTAACCTCTTTGAAGCTGGTTTAGGCGTCGATGACAGTAATCCATCAACAGGTAAATACTTCAAAACAGTAGAAAACCACCCTTGGGCACTAATAGTGACTTCGGATGACGAATGGGAGTGGCCTTTAGAGTACGTCGATATTGTTACCGCTTACCCAGGGTTTAAAGAATACGCAGAATCCGGCGGTGAAACGAACCAAACATGGTACCAATCACCTGCAGACAACCAACGTTACGAACCATAAGGAGAGACGTTATGACTATTCACACTAAACAATATCGAGACAATCATTGCGTTGATTCAAGTCGCAATCTCTTTGAGGAAAAACGTATGTCTGTACAAAGCACTTGGAACATCAAGAAGTCACTAGCCGTTATTTTAGCTGCAGCGCCATTAGTATTAGCCGGCTGTGGAGGCGGCGGTGGGGGCGGAAGTACATCTACGGCATCACCATCTACACCCTCGACACCTGCAACTCCGTCGAATCCGGTAACAGCAACGACTCCGGTAACAGCAACGCCTTCGCCGTCTCCCGCGACAAGTGCGGTAGCAGCGCAGAGCTATACGATGAGTGATTTGGTGGTACCTGATGGATTTGACTACAACTCTGTTGAACAGTTTGATCTCAACATTGACATCAGCAGCATTTCGACAGACCGTTCTTTTGTGACCGTTTATAGCCGCTTTAGTACAAGAGATGACTCAACCTTGAAGCCGGATTACTCCAGCAAGGTCATTGCGGGCCCACTAGATAACGGTGTGTTCGCCTCCAACTTTGCAGCACCAGTAAACCATGACGCACTCTTGATAGAGATTTGGTTTTACGATGGTCAACCTCCATTGCAACAAGTGGTTTCTAGCGGCGACTCTCAGATTGTCTGGCAGTAAATTGTTTAACAGCAGGTAACTTGTCGTTAGCGAGATCTCTGACGAAACAGAGTCAAAATGGATTGTTTGTAAGTAGGAAGTGAGCAGAAATGCTCACTTTTTTATTTTCGTCGAAGAGCAGTTAATTCAGCTTTCTTAGCGAGTAGCATTCACTTTACCACCAACCTCACTTATATTTTCAACATAACCTTCAAAGACTTACTCTCATGAAACAGTTAAAAATAGGTCTATTTATCTTAATGTGTGGCGTAGGCGTGTTAGTTGCCCTTGCCTATTTCCCGCTAACATCAGAGACGGGGCAACGTATTCAAGCCAAAGTAATTTCGAACACGCTTACTCAATCCTTAGATGGGCACAGGCGTTATCTGACGGTTCAGACAAAAGATAATGACGTATTTCGGCTCTCTATTGCTCCTACCACAGACTGCCCTATTGATTCTGTGGTCGCGCTTGATACATTAAACAATCAAATAACCGGACAAAGCAGTTATCAGTTCATCCACTGTCGAGCTGCACAGTAGCCATCGATGCAACAACGGTATTCGTAAAGCAACTGTATTCGCAAAAGCAACAGTAATCGCTCTACCACTGTATTCGCTAAAACAGTAAGAATCGCTAAAACAACAAGAATGGATATAACAATAATGAATCAGCCACTCATCTCACCACAACAACTTCAACAACGTTTGCTAGCAGAAGACAATATCATCATCCTCGACGCCAGCATCGAGTTTCAAATTCCAAGCGAGTCAGAAAAGATCAAAGGACAAATGATTCCTGGTGCTATTCGTTTTGACTACGACAAAGACTTTTGTAACAAGCACACTCTGCTTCCTCACATGTTTCCGAGCGAAAAACACTTCAACACTCGCACAAAAGAAATTGGCATCAATCAAGACAGTACGATTGTGGTTTACGATAACTCCGGAACCTTCGCTTCTCCTCGTGCGTGGTGGATGTTTATGGCAATGGGACACAACGACGTATTCATCTTAGATGGCGGTTTGCCAGCTTGGATCGAAGCCGGTTACGCGACCGAGACTGACTATCGCACCGAAGTAAAAGCGGGCAATTTTGAAGGCCATATTCAAGACAACTACTTTGTCAGTGCTCAGCAGATTGAAGGTTACTCAACTGACAAGAGCGCAAACATTGTAGATGCTCGTTCTCAAGCTCGTTTCGATTCAGAAGTTCCTGAACCACGTGAAGGCTTGCGTAGTGGCCATATACCGAATTCTATTTGCCTACCATTTGCCCAAGTACTCAAAAACGGCAAGTTAAAGTCCCAAGAAGAGCTTATTGATATCTTTTCAACGCTAGAATTAACGCCTTCTCAACCTATGTTCTTTAGCTGTGGCTCTGGCGTAACAGCTTGCATCATATTATTAGCCGCTAAACTCGCTGGCTATAACGGTGAAATGGGTGTTTACGATGGTTCATGGACGGAATGGGGTGCTAACGACAAACTCCCTATCGCCGTGACTAAAAAGTAATTCAACTTCGCTTAATGCAACTATTAGAATATACTGCGCATGCATAAAGAGCTTACTGATAATGATGGCCCCACGTCTCATGAAGTAAGCCTCTATGTCGCAGTTAACGCTATGTTCATTTGAGACCAAGACTCGATTCACGCCGTTTGATTTGTAACCCACATCAACTTGCTAACCATAATTCGTGATTAATCATAAACTAATCGTTATCGACGTTATGAATACTAATTTTTCACTCAAGAATCTCTGCTCGTAGTCGTTACACTATTTAATCATTAATACTTTCATCATTGATGTTTGTATTTTTCGTTGCATGAATCGCGCTGACAACCCAATAGTTTGTCACTTGCAGTCTGTTAAAAGTAGTAACCAACAAAGGCATCTCATGGCTCTATTTAAGCAAAATATCTGGTCGCTGTACGCGTTTGTCGTACTACTGACCCTGATACTTTTCGCCGCGTTGGGAATAACAAACTGGAAAGCAAACAGAGACGACTTCATAGAGCAGCAACACATTCAGGTTGAGCTTTTTTCTAGCTCCGTCAACTCGCTGCTGACCAGTCAAGAAGCCTTGTTAGAAGTGGTTGGCCATCAACTGGCTCAACAGTCTGATTTCACACGTACTGCATCTATCCAGATTAGGCCAATATTAGACAAGCTACTTGAGACCCACCCTGCGATAGCAGCGTTTGGCTTGTTGAACACCGACGGTGATTACCTCTCGATTAGCTCAAATCTCGAACTTGCGAATCAAAGGAACTTGCTGCAATACGCGCCAACCAGAGGCTCCTTCCTAGACGCCCTATCAAGCAGTAGCATGGTGCTTGGCCGTACCTATTTTCAAGATTCGTTGAATAGCTTAGTCATCCCGCTGAGAAAATCCATTTCAATCGATGGCAAGAAAACCGATGCAGTAATGACCGCAGGGCTACGATTAGACGCAACGATCGTATTTGAAAATAATGCTCACGCCGGAAGTTTCAATACACTAAGCCTGATCAGAAAAGACAGCTATCGCCAGTTTTATTCAAGTGATATTGAATCTGAGAGTGCCTATTCCTCTCCAGTCGGCAAAGATGTCATACAGCGTATTGCAAGTATCTTTACCGACCACTTCGGAATTAGCGTACAAGAAGCGATGAATGGGCAAGAAACCTATTCTTTTGTCGTCGACGATGAAGAGTACCACTCTTTGATGAGCGCGAAATACATCCCAAACTACAAATTATGGGTGGTAGGACGTACGGATCTAACTCACGTCGATAGTATATTCATACAAGAGTTCAGCATTCTTTTCGTTGCCTTTATTTTTCTTCAGTTTGGTTTCTACTTTTTGGTTAAGTCGATTGCCAAGAATGAACAACGGACTCGTAGCCAACTCATTTATCAGGCGAACCATGACCCTTTAACCTCTCTGCCAAACCGTTTGTACATGCGTAGAAACATTGGTAAATGGATTGACGATGAGTCAGAGCCGTTTTCGCTGTTGTTTATCGATATCGATAACTTTAAATGCGTCAATGACACCCACGGGCATGACTTTGGAGATAAGGTTCTCAAACAGATCGCTTTGCGTTTGATGAGGTTCCGATCTCGCCTCAGCCTATTGGTACGTGAATCCAGTGATGAGTTTTTGTTCTTGACGCCCTTGTCGAATGAAGCTGAAATTAAACGACTCGCCAAGCGCATTATTGAAGTGCTTTCTCAACCTTATAAAGTTGAAAGCGCTCAGTTTTTGTTAGGTTGCAGCATCGGCGTAGCGCGTTTCCCAGAACACGGAAAAGATCTGGATAGCCTGTTACGTTCTGCCGATATTTCAATGTACAAAGCGAAACAGCAGCAAAACTCGTACAGTATTTTCACAACGGAAATGCAAGATGCTCATCTCTACAAAATGAAAGTAGAACAAAGGCTACGCATCGCTATCGAGAAACAAACGCTGTTCATGGTTTTCCAACCGCTGGTTCGTGCAAATGAAAGTATTCATGGTGTAGAAGCACTCGTGCGCTGGATTGATGAGGAATTGGGTTTTGTTCCGCCAGATGTCTTTATACCGATAGCAGAGAACACGGGTTTAATGCAAAAACTGGGGACTTTTATTATTGAGTCCAGCATTATGCAGATCGCCCACTTGCACCGAACAACAGAACAAAAGATCGGGCTGTCGATCAACATATCAGTGCGTCAGTTTTCTCATCAATCCTTCTCTGAGCACTTGTTCGCGACACTAGAAAAGTATCAACTCTCTCCTAGCTGTTTAACGCTAGAAATTACCGAGAGCTTGTTCATTGAAGATGTGACTTTGGTGAAACCGACTTTTGAAGCCCTCAAAGAGAAGAATATAAAGATCTCTTTAGATGATTTCGGGACAGGTTATTCATCACTAAGTATGTTGAAAGCACTGCCTATCGATGAACTTAAAATCGATAAGAGCTTTATTGAGAACATTGCTGTCGATCAGCAGTCACTCACCATGGTGCAAAACATCATCGCAATCGGTAAGAACTTCGGCATGGTGGTATTAGCAGAAGGCGTAGAATCAAACGAACACTTCGCAATTCTAAAGGCATGTGGATGTGACTTAATGCAAGGCTATTACTTCTCTCGCCCTATTCCTTATGATGAGCTGGCTACTCACCTAAACAAGAAAGTGACCGAGCACGCGGAATGTTCTGTTTAAGAACGTGAGTTAAATAGACGAGCTAAATAAGGTAGGCGGCTAAACACCTACCTTATTTTCTAGGTATTTTCTGTTCAGTTATTTATTCATTTCACTTTTTATTCATTTCACTATGCATAACATCGATCAACTGCCCGGAAGGATCTCCTGATAATTCCCAAGTAAAAATGCCGCCTAGGTCTGATTTCTTCGCCCATTCTGCCTTTGCTTTAATAGAACGCTGATCTTCAAAAGATATGAATACTTTTTTATCTGGGTTCCACAAATAAGGTGCTTGAGCTTGCTCATCATACTTATACTCATAACCTTGTTTACTGCTGTAGTTATTCATAAGATCCCAAAACATGAAGTAACCGTTTTCACCGGTACCAAACTGCGCCCCTTGTTCAGAAACTAGGTCACCTTTAGGCAGCTCTCCAGCAAAGTCTTTTGTCCCTTGCCAACCTCGACCATAAAAAGCCGCCCCGATCACGAGCTTCTCGCTAGGAATACCTTGCTCTATCATCTGATTAATGAAGACATCAGCTCCCATTCCCCACCAACTACGCTCGGTGGCATGTAAGTTTGTTGTGTGACCTGTTTGAGTTCCCCAGCCTCCGAGGAAGTCATACGTCATCGCAAACATGTTCGTCAAATATGGGCTAGCTGCGTTCCAATCAATTTGGGCAGCCTTAGCGCCAACACCGACAGCCGTTGAAAGCTCGTAATCTCTTTGAGTCGTCTTTGATAGAGCGTCCAAATCACTTCTGATTGTTTTTACTAAAAGTGTAAATGCTTCACGCTCTAGCGCTTTTTGCTCATCCGTTAGTTTCGTCTCTGGGTTCCAAGGCGAAGTGGTTAAGCCGCCGCCTCCTGGGTATTCCCAATCAAGATCAATACCATCAAAGAAGTCGTATTTTTGGATCAACTCAACAGCAGTTCTTGAAAAGTGCGCAATGGCTTTAGGATCTTTCGCCATCGCATGGAAAGGTTCAGACATTGTCCACCCTCCAAATGAGGGCAAAATTTTGATATTTTGATTGTCGGCCTTCAGTTGAGCTAACTGGGCAAAGTGACCTTTATAGGCGACATCAACACCCACGTCTCCGAAATCGACTTCTAACGCAGCTTCTTTATCCACAATAATCGCGGTATATGGTTGTTTGTCTGCACATTGCTGCTGAATTTGTTTTTGGACGGGCTCACCAGCACCGCTATGAGGACCACACATGCTCAAGAAGGCGTAAATAATATGTGAGAGCTTGTCTGCAGGTATGTCGTCAACGGTATAAGGGTTGTCTTTATTCAGATATTGCCAATCCGCAAAATACCCTGCGACGACTTTATCATCGGCATGTACTGTAGGTGTGAGCATACAAGCCGTGGCTATTGAGCTAAGCCCAAAGATAGAAATAGATTTAAAGATAGAACTTGATTGGTCACTGTTGCTAGAAATAGCGTGTGTGATAAATGACAGTTTCATAATTATCTCCTTTAGTGTGGCTTAACATTAAAGAGTGATAATTCTTTCAACCGCTGAACAAATTCACTATTCGAGTCATGTCTAATAGTTATCCCCCTTATTGCACTGGTTTCATTAGGGGGATTTTCCATGATTACTCAAGTAGTGAATTCAACGAAGCACAAATATCTTACTATTCACTGCCGTATGGTTTATTCACGCTAAGTTGTTCGTCCAAATTAAGTACCGTTAAAGCATTACTTACGCTGGTTGCGATCACGTCTACCACGCCGGTTCTTAGTGCACCTAACAAAGCGAGTGGTTTACTGTTCTCGGCTGCAATGGCAATGACTTCTGCAATTGGGCGGAATTCTTCCAAGGCCAAACCAATCACACGGTCACTCATTACTGTGTTTGCTGTTTTACCGTGAACATCGAAAAAGTCATAACCCGCAAAGTCACCGACGACTCCTTGCAATAAACGAGATTGAACGACCTCACCTGCGGTAAACCAACCTAAGTCGACCATATAGCTGTTTTCACTCATATCACCGATACCGACTAATGCAACATCGGCTTTTCGAGCGAGATCGAGTGTCTGCTTAACGGTGCTGTTTTCCATAAATGCGGTTTTTTGCGCTTTATTCTCGGCATAAGCCGGCGCGTATAAGGTTTCAGAAGATCCACCGTACTTTTTGGCTAGCTGCCTGCATATATGGTCGGCATTAAACATACCGCCTCTTGGGTGAATACCGCCGATACCACACACGAATTTACAGTCTCGTGGCGTAATTACGCCAGTGTGGTGAGCAACAGACGATACGTTTCGCCCTTGCCCTACTGTCACCACCATACCGTTTTTCAGTGTACTGGTAAGATAGTTAGACACTAAACCGGCTACTTGGAGTCGTTGCTTCTCTTCATTCGGTTGGTCTAGTGCCACAAGCGCACGCTTTACACCAAATCGTTCGATCAAACGTTGCTCGATCTTCGCACTAAAGACAGGGTGGTATTTCACGGTGATCTCAACAATGCCCTCATCTCGGGCTTGCTTGAGCATTCGACCAACCTTTGCACGGGAGATAGAGTACTTTTTAGATATCTCTTCTTGCGTGGCACCATCTTGATAATAAGCAACCGCGACTTCAGTGAGGAGATCAGTGTTTTCTTCGGAAACATCTTGGATATTCTTACTCATATACCACTCAACCAATATTTAACAATTATTTTACCTGCTTGAAGAACAAATGTTCGATGCTTAAGCAAGTGATACACAAGTTTACACCCCGAACATATGTAACAGCAAGGTACATTTGCTCATTGTCATAACCATGGTTTTGTTGTTGATTAATTCACCTCACTTTGCTCGTTAAACGTTTGCTTGCATACCCCATGATTACTAGAGTGAAATATATTTGACTGAAGTCACCATACAGCACTATTTACCGTTGACTTTGGGGCTAGATCGGATAAATATGGCTACATCATTTACTCATCGAGCGATCAAATGTTCTGTGCAAATGTTCGTTCGGAGAAAAATTTAAATTAATGTAAGTTTGGCTCACTGGTACAACCATTGAGAACTTCATTAGTTAGCTTGCAAATGCCCACACCTCTCCCATTAATGAGGTGTTATGCGATACATAGGATGATCAAAATGAGCAATAAATTAGAGCAACTTCGTAAACTAACAACTGTTGTAGCTGACACTGGCGATATCGAAGCTATCAGCAAGTACACTCCTGAAGATGCAACAACTAACCCATCTCTAATTCTAAAAGCTGCTCAAATTGCTGAGTACGCTCCTCTAATCGATGCTTCTATCGAATACGCAAAAGCGCAAAGCGGTGATAAAGCACAGCAAGTTCAAGATACTTGCGACATGCTTAACGTGAACATCGGTAAAGAAATCCTAAAAGTTGTACCTGGCCGTATCTCTACTGAAGTCGATGCTCGTCTTTCTTACGACATGGAAGGCAGCGTTGCTAAAGCTCGTCAACTTATCAAAATGTACAACGACGCTGGTATCACTAACGACCGCATCCTTATCAAACTGGCTTCTACTTGGGAAGGCATCCGTGCTGCTGAAATCCTAGAGAAAGAAGGCATCAACTGTAACCTAACGCTTCTATTCTCTTTCGCTCAAGCTCGTGCTTGTGCTGAAGCTGGCGTATTCCTAATCTCTCCTTTCGTTGGTCGCATCATGGACTGGTACAAAGCGAAAGAAGGTCGTGATTTCGAAGCTTCAGAAGATCCAGGCGTAATCTCTGTTTCAGATATCTACAACTACTACAAAGACCACGGCTACAAAACTGTTGTTATGGGCGCAAGCTTCCGTAACATCGGCGAGATCCTTGAGCTTGCTGGTTGTGACCGTCTAACTATCGCTCCTCAACTTCTAGCAGACCTAGAAGCAGCAGAAGGCGAAGTAGTAGAGAAGCTTATCGACTCTAACGGTACTAAAGAGCGTCCAGCAGCGATGACTCACGCTGAGTTCCTATGGGACCACAACCAAGATGCAATGGCTGTTGAGAAACTGGCTGAAGGCATCCGCAACTTCGCCGTTGACCAAGGCAAACTAGAAGACATGATCGCAGCTAAGCTGTAATCACTCTTACCAAATTCAAATAGGGGAACGTTCAGTTCCCCTACTTTTATCAATTTTGTTTTTCTTAATTTTTATTCGGAAGTTCTTATGAATCGCAAACATCTAGCTAACGCTATTCGTGCTCTAAGCATGGACGGCGTACAACAAGCAAACTCTGGTCACCCAGGCGCACCTATGGGTATGGCTGACATCGCTGAAGTACTTTGGCGTTCTCACTTAAACCACAACCCAGCAAACCCAGAGTGGGCTGACCGCGACCGTTTTATCCTGTCTAACGGCCACGGCTCAATGCTGATTTACTCTCTGCTGCACCTAGCAGGTTACGAGCTTTCAATTGAAGACCTGAAAAACTTCCGTCAACTGCACTCTAAGACTCCAGGTCACCCAGAGTACGGTTACGCTCCTGGTATCGAGACAACGACTGGTCCTCTAGGTCAAGGCATCACTAACGCTGTTGGTATGGCAATGGCTGAGAAAGCGCTTGCTGCCCAGTTCAACAAAGAAGGCCACGACATCGTAGACCACTACACTTATGCATTCATGGGTGATGGCTGTCTGATGGAAGGTATCTCTCACGAAGCATGTTCTCTAGCAGGTACGCTTGGTCTTGGTAAGTTGGTTGCTTTCTGGGATGATAATGGTATCTCTATCGATGGTGAAGTTGAAGGTTGGTTCTCTGACGATACACCTAAGCGTTTTGAAGCTTACGGCTGGCATGTAATCCCAGCGGTAGATGGTCACGACTCTGACGCTATCAATGCAGCAATTGAAGCGGCTAAAGCGGACCCTCGTCCAACACTTATCTGTACTAAAACTATCATCGGTTTTGGTTCTCCAAACAAGGCAGGTACGCACGACTGTCACGGTGCCCCACTAGGCGCTGATGAAATCACAGCAACTAAAGCGGCACTGGGTTGGGAACACGGTCCTTTCGAAATCCCAGCAGATATTGCAGCTGAGTGGAATGCAAAAGAAGCAGGCGCAGCGAAAGAAGCAGCGTGGAATGCTAAGTTTGACGCATACGCAGCGGCTTACCCTGAGCTAGCAGCAGAATTCAAACGTCGCACTAACGGCGAACTTCCAGCTGAGTGGGAAGAGAAAGCAAACGCAATCATTGCTGATCTTCAAGCTAACCCAGCAAACATCGCATCACGTAAAGCATCTCAAAATGCTCTAGAAGCGTTCGGTGCTATGCTACCAGAATTCATGGGCGGCTCTGCTGACCTTGCGCCTTCTAACCTAACTATGTGGTCTGGTTCTAAGTCTCTTGAAGCGAACGACTTCTCTGGTAACTACATCCATTACGGTGTACGTGAATTCGGTATGACGGCTATCATGAACGGTATCGCTCTACACGGTGGTTTCGTACCATACGGCGCAACGTTCCTAATGTTCATGGAATACGCGCGTAACGCTATGCGTATGGCTGCTCTGATGAAAACTCAGAACATCCAAGTTTACACGCATGACTCTATCGGCTTAGGCGAAGATGGTCCAACTCACCAACCAGTTGAGCAAATCGCTTCTCTACGTCTAACTCCAAACATGAGCACATGGCGCCCATGTGACCAAGTTGAGTCTGCTGTTGCTTGGAAACTAGCAATCGAGCGTAAAGATGGTCCTTCTGCACTTATCTTCTCTCGTCAAAACCTTGCACAACAAGATCGTGACGCTGAGCAAGTAGCAAACATCGCTAAGGGTGGTTACATCCTGAAAGATTGTGAAGGCAAGCCAGAGCTTATCCTTATCGCAACGGGTTCTGAAGTTGAGCTAGCGGTTAACGCTGCTGCTGAGCTAACGGCTGAAGGTAAGAAAGTACGCGTAGTTTCTATGCCTGCTACTGATGCGTTCGACAAACAAGACGCGCAGTACCGTGAGTCTGTACTTCCATCTGACGTAACGGCACGTATCGCTGTAGAAGCTGGCATCGCTGACTTCTGGTACAAGTACGTTGGTTTCGGTGGCAAGATCATCGGTATGACAACGTTCGGCGAGTCTGCACCTGCAGGTGAGCTATTCAAGATGTTCGGTTTCACTACTGAAAACGTAGTAAACACAGCGAAAGAGCTTCTAGCTTAATCTTGAATACATTGTCTCGCCCTTCAATGGGTTGATGCATACAGAAAGCCCCGCATGAAAATACGGGGCTTTTTTTGTCTTTTCTCTCATTCGGATTAAATCTAACGGCTATTTTTCTTCGAAACGCTTTGCCAGTTGGTAGAACTCATTGACTTGTTCTTTTAGCTCTGTGGAGTGGTCTTTCACAGAATGCGTTGCCACTAAGTTTTGTTCTGCGGTCGAGGCGATAGACTGCATATGCAGATTGACTTCACTCGACAGCTCACGTTGCTTATGAGCAGAACTTTCAACAGACTGCATGAGTTCATTCATGGATTGCATTAGGTTTTCGACTTCCGACAAGCGCTCTGCACTCACCTTCGCAACATCACCACATGCGTCCGTTTGCTTACGGTTCGCCAGAATATCTTTTTGCCACCCTTCAATCGTCGTTAGCATGGTATCGATGCTCTCTTTGATCTGAACCGTAGCCTTTGAGGTTCGACCCGACAATGCACGGACTTCGTCGGCAACAACGGCAAAGCCTCGTCCTTGCTCGCCCGCTCTCGCCGCTTCAATCGCAGCGTTCAGGGCCAACAAGTTGGTTTGTTCGGCGATTCCACCAATCTCTTCCATTATCTTGCTTACGCTCTGCGCTTGATCGCTCAGTTGGTAAGTCGTTTGAGTCGCCTTTTCAGCCTGAGAAGCTAGGCTCTCTAAGTTTTGATGAGTTTGATTAATGCTTTCTTTAGCGCCAGCACAGGTTTGCAAAGTCACATCAACAATCTGGTGCGCTTCTTCTGTGCGAGAAGAGACCTCATTGGCGGTGACTTCAACCTCTTCAGTCGCCTCTCGTACTTGAAGAATGTCTTTTGTTTGTTGATCTAAGGCTTCTGATACTTCAAATGACGTCGCATTTAGGTTGTCAGCCAAATCTTGTAACGGCTTGGCTGAGTCTGTCATGCGACCTAATACGGTGTGGATTCTTGCAGACAATAGTTTTAAGTGAAAATCGGCAATAGAGAATTGACTATTACCTGAATAAACAAGACGACTAACACTATCGAATTTAGATTGCAGCTTTTTCAACTGCAGTGGAGTATCAATCAGCTCTTGTCGGAAAAGCAGTGCTAATGCTGAAACAGGAAGTAGGCTCAACAACCATTGTGATACTTGCCCTACTTCAATGAGATTTGAAATTAACGGCGCAGCCAAAGAGCCTAGCAACACGGCGTAACGAACACTGTCACTGATCTTTAATGACCATTGGCGACCCGACTTTTCAGCCTTCAAGAGGCCTTGGTAAGCCTTATCTGCAACTTGTATCCATTCATTCTTTGGCTTAACACGAACAGATTGGTAGCCACTCACCTTACCATTGTCGTAAATTGGAGTTACATAAGCATCGACCCAGTAAAACCCACCAGATTTGGTTTTGTTTTTTACGATGCCACGCCAAGCTTTACCTTGCTTTAGGTTAACCCACATATCAGCAAAAGCGGCTTTCGGCATATCGTTATGCCTTACGATATTGTGGTGTTGCCCTAGCAATTCTTGTTGGCTGTATTCCGCTATGCGACAAAAAGCATCATTACTGTACGTAATCACGCCTTTTAAATCAGTGGTAGAGACAAGTTGTTCGTTTTCGCTGAGAAGCGTTTCACGAGATTGAGTAGATGAGCTGACAGTCATTATATTAATTTAGGTTAATTATTATTTTAGGCAAGCAATATATACAATTATTAAAGTTATGACAAAATGTGAACGTCACATTTTGTGTAAATGCCTGCTATTTATACAAATATTAGCTAAGTACCTCACATAGACAGAACCTTAAGC
>NZ_JBFRSC010000019.1:0-210984 GCF_041473335.1 Vibrio sp. 10N.222.55.C7 | reverse complement strand
ATCACATTTTTACTTTAATTAGTATAATTCACTAGCTACCACCAAAAACTTAAGTACGATATGCACCTAATCCTAAATGGCGACTAATATAATGAGTAAGCGTCAGTAATTTGGGATTATTATGAGGTTCTTTTTTGCACTGGTTGTATTCTTTTGTTCATTTTCTCTATCAGCAACTTCGTGGGAAAAAGAGAGTCACCCTACTAGAAATTCACCCTCATCAATTGGAAGCTATGCCAATGGCTGTCTAGACGGCGCGCAGGCTTTGCCTATTAATGGTTTGGGGTATCAGATCATTCGCCCTCAAAGAGAGCGCTACTATGGCCATACAGAAGCTATAAAGTTTATTGAGAGGTTAGGAGTCACGACCAGCGAGAAGCTCAATACTAATTTATTGATCGGTGATATTTCTCTTCCCAGAGGAGGGCGCTTTTCTTCAGGTCATTCAAGTCATCAAACAGGGTTAGATATTGATATATGGCTAAGGTTAACCAGTAAGAGGTTGTCAGAGAACGAATTAGCTGTGCCTAAACCTGTGAGCGTTGTGGATCTTACCAACTACAAATTGCGTGAATCGAATTGGACCGATGATCATTTTCAAGTTATTCGTTATGCGGCGAAAGATGAAAAAGTGGTGCGTATTTTTGTTCATCCAGTGATCAAGCAAACCCTTTGTGAACAAGAAAACTCTGACGCTAATGATAGAGCTTGGTTAGGCAAAATAAGACCTTGGTGGGGACACCACTCCCACTTCCACGTTCGTTTAAAGTGTCCTGAAGGCAGTTCAAACTGCATAGCTCAAGCGAGCCCTCCTAAAGGTGACGGTTGTGGAGATGAACTTGCAAGTTGGGCTCCAAAGACTGTTCCAGTTCCACCTCCTAAAAAAGTAGCGAAAACTAAGAAAAAGAAAAAAGTTAAAGTGATGCCAAGTCAGTGTTTGGCCTTGATATCGAATAAGTAATCCTGTTCATCGAGGCTTTTTACAGTGGTACTGCCACTGGTTTTTTCGACTCTAAAACTGGAGAAATATCACACTTTTGTCTAGAGTTTATAAACACGAGATTAAGAACATCGTTTGATATTAATAAAAGCAATAACGGTATCAGCAAGGGCGATGGCGAATTTGACAAGGTTTGGTCAGGGATTGAGTGTTTTGGGGTGAAAGATGCGGCTTATATGCAGTATGCGAAATCAGAGTCTGATACCCGTCGATAGATAATTCAAGGATAAGACTATGACTATGATTTGTGCGAAGGAATTTTCAGAATGGTTAAGACATAGGTTCAACGCTGAAAGCTCGGGTATTTCAATTTCAAGAGATGACATCAATCAGCTAACAGGCAGACAACGTTTAGACCCTAGTTTCGTAAATGATGTTCACTATGAATTGATGCAGTATGGAATGGCATTTGTGACCGATACCAGCAGGGAAAACTTTTATCTTGTTCCTATAGCTCAATCAATAAACTGGCGAGAACGACTCGAATATCAATTTGAAAAAGAGCTCTTCTGCAATATTTATCCAATCGGAAAATCAGGATGAAAAAAAAGGTTCAACTTATGGTTAAGTTGAACCTTTCTTCTTTTAGGTCAAGCCTTGAATGATAACAAACTTCTCAAGTAGCTCGTCATCAGTTTCAATATGGTTTGGGTCAGTGATGATGCATTTTGTAATCGGACACACTGACTGGCATGTTGGCTTTTCATAGTGACCTTTACACTCTGTACATAAATCAGGATCGATCTCGAAGATGCTGTCGCCCATAGTGATTGCACCATTTGGGCATTCAGGATCACACATATCGCAGTTTATGCACTTGTCAGTAATTAACAGAGCCATTATTTTCTTCTCAAGTAAGTCGCTTAAGTAAAAATTATTTGCCTGATGCGTTACGTGTATCTTGGCCTTCGCTCAAGTTACGCATCAGCAAGCCGTACTCTAGATCTAGATCTGCTGGTACAGGAATAAATACAAAGTGACCGTTACCTTTCGCATCGTCGACCGCTTCAGATTTGCGGTTTTCCATAACTTCTAGTTTGAAAACAACGTTACCTTTCGGTGTCATCATTTCTAAGCTGTCGCCTACTAGGAACTTGTTCTTCACTTCTACTTCCGCTAGGTCACCACGGCGCTTACCTGTGAACTCACCAACAAACTGTTGAGTGTCAGAGATAGAGTAACCGTACTCGTAGTTTTGGTATGTATCGTGTGTATGGCGACGTAAGAAGCCTTCAGTGTAACCACGGTGAGCTAGGCTCTCTAGTGTACCCATTAGGCTTTCATCGAATGGTTTGCCTGCCACTGCATCGTCAATAGCTTTACGGTAAACCTGAGCAGTACGTGCACAGTAGTAGAAAGACTTAGTACGACCTTCAATCTTCAGAGAGTGAACACCCATCTTCGTTAGGCGCTCAACGTGTTGGATTGCACGAAGGTCTTTTGAGTTCATGATGTAAGTACCATGCTCATCTTCAAACGCTGCCATTTTCTCTTCTGGCTTGTGTGATTCAGAAAGCAGAACCACTTCGTCTGTTGGTTTACCAAGGCCTAGTGTGTTGTCTGGACGCTCATCTTGAACTTCAATGTCTTGCGTTTCTACTTCTTGAATAGCAACACCAGTAGGGTTTGCTTCAACGATCTGACCGTTTTCGTCTTCTTTCGCTGCTTCTGTTTTGTATTCCCAGCGGCAAGCGTTGGTGCAAGTACCTTGGTTTGGATCGCGCTTGTTCATGTAACCAGAAAGCAGACAACGGCCTGAGTAAGCCATGCAAAGAGCTCCGTGAACAAAGATCTCTAGCTCTGTTTCTGGGCAGTGTTCGCGAATCTCTTCGATCTCTTCAAGCGATAGCTCACGAGATAAGATCACACGCTCAACGCCTTGAGTTGACCAGAACTTAACGGTCGCCCAGTTTACTGCGTTTGCTTGAACAGAAAGATGGATTGGCATTTCAGGGAATGCTTCACGAACCATCATGATAAGACCAGGATCTGACATGATAAGCGCGTCAGGGCCCATGTCTACAACTGGTTTGAGGTCGCGAATGAATGTTTTTAATTTAGAGTTGTGCGGCTGAATGTTACATACAACATATAACTTTTTGCCTTGAGCATGAGCTTCATCGATACCGATTTGTAGGTTTTCGTGATTGAACTCGTTGTTACGAACACGAAGGCTGTAACGTGGCTGGCCTGCGTATACTGCATCTGCGCCGTAGGCGAATGCGTAACGCATGTTTTTGAGGCTTCCTGCCGGTGATAATAGTTCAGGTACAAATGGTTTTTGTGTAGTCATTGCTTCGTTCTCTAATCTGATCTCAAGTCAGGTTGATACCACCAAGTGATATCAAAGGGGCGCAAATTTTACGCTAAAATGAGTCTGGTTGATAGCCCTAAAGATAGCAATGATATTAAGAAGAGAGTGAAGGGATAAATATACAGCGGGAAATGTAGGGAAAATAAGCTCAGGCACGGAGCACCTGAGCTTTGGAGATACCGATTAAGCGTTCGGTTGAGTTAATCCACCTAGTGATTCGAATAGATTCGGAAGGAACACGCTGAACTCACCACATAGCAATGAGAAATCTGCATCAAAGCGTGCAGCTTGGTCCTCACGGGGAATATCGTCGTTCTCATCTTTAAGTTCATCGCTGAACTTCAGGCGTTTGATACTGCCGTCTTCAGCAAGGATGAATTCAATGCGATCTTGCCAGTTGATAAGCAGCTTAGTTACCACTTTATTTGCTTCGATGTGGTTTTTAATCTCGTCGGCTTCTAGCTCTTGTTTTTTAACTCGAACAATACCACCGTCTTCTTGAATCGACTTAAGCTCAGCTTCATCAAGCATTGTAATGCCTTGAGGTGTATCACCTGATTTAACCCACTCGGTTAGAGTCGTTTCAATCGCTTGCTCAGGAATAGCTGGCACGACTGGTAGGCTACCCATTGTTTTACGCAGCAGAGCTAACACGTCTTCTGCTTTTTTGTAGCTGCTTGCATCAACAACAATGAAGCCTTCTTTTGGCATGATCAGCGCGTATGTGAAGTTACTGCGGCTGAATGCGCGAGGAAGGAGATCAATGATGATGTCTTCTTTGAGGCTGTCTTTCTCTTTCTTTTTAAGAGGAGTGCCAGACTCAGCTTCGAGTGTTTCGATTTTTGCATTCAGTGACTCTTTAATCACAGATGCTGGTAGCATTTTCTCTTCTTTCTTTGCACAGATGAGAATGCGGTTCTCTGATACGTGCGTCATCATATCGCCATGTTTACCCATTGCGTGCACCCAACCAAATTTCTGTTTGTCTTGGCTACCACAAGGAGTAAAGCGGAATTCTTCAAGTTGTTTCTCTAGCTGATCTGCGTTGAAATCAATATCACGGTTGAAGCGATAGACTAGGCAATTTTTAAACCACATATATTTTTCTCATACCTTTTTAGAAGTGCCTCATGATATGAGATCTAATTCGATTTGTCCTTAGCTCTGTATCAAAAGTTATAAAGTGAAACGTTTGAGACAGTTATATGAAAATTTGTTTTCAAAGGTCACAAAAGTGTCATAATTAACTCAGATAATGCAATGCGTTGATTAAATACAAAGGCTATTCAATTATGTCGAGAAGGATTCTGGTCGTTGAAGATGAAGCACCTATTCGTGAGATGCTGTGTTTTGTACTTGAACAAAAAGGCTACCAAGCAGTAGAGGCTGAAGATTACGATACAGCGGTAAACAAGCTATGTGAACCTTTCCCAGATCTAGTATTACTAGATTGGATGCTACCTGGTGGTAGCGGGATAAACTTTATCAAGCACATGAAGCGTGAAGAGTTAACTCGCAACATCCCAGTGGTGATGCTAACAGCTCGTGGTGAAGAAGAAGATAAGGTTCGCGGTTTAGAAGTTGGCGCTGACGACTACATTACCAAACCGTTTTCGCCAAAAGAGCTTGTTGCTCGCCTTAAAGCGGTGATTCGTCGTGTAACACCAACGGCATTGGAAGATGTGATTGATGTACAGGGCCTTAAATTAGACCCAGTATCACACCGCGTGACCGCAAGTGAAGGTCCAGTTGATATGGGACCAACAGAATTCAAAATGCTGCATTTCTTTATGACGCACCAAGAGCGTGTATACAGCCGAGAGCAGCTGCTTAACAACGTTTGGGGTACCAATGTTTACGTTGAAGACCGAACGGTTGATGTACATATTCGACGCCTGCGTAAAGCGCTTGAGTCTGCAGGTCACGATAAGCTAATCCAAACGGTTCGTGGCGCTGGCTACCGTTTTTCTACAAAGGCTTAATGTGGCTTCGCTGCCCAGTTTACGGAGTCCTGAATGGTTGAAAAGTTAACCTGGAAAAAGCTGGCTTGGGAGCTGGCTTTTTTTTACGCACCATGGGTTTTAGTCGGATGGATATTCGGTTACCTACCTTGGTTACTGCTGGCTGCTACGGTATTGCAGCTCGGCTGGCATCTACACAACCAAATGCGTTTGTCCGCATGGCTGTGGGATGAGAAGCGTCTAACTCCACCTTCAGGCTCTGGGAACTGGGAATCTCTGTTTAACGGTATTTATCGTATGCAGCAGAGACAGCGTCGCAAACGCAAAGAACTGACTAACCTTATCCGCCGTTTCCGTAACGGTGCAGAATCGCTTCCCGATGCCGTTGTGGTATTTCGCGGTGAAGGCAATATCGTTTGGTGTAACAAGCTAGCTCAGTATTTGCTGGGCTTTCGTTGGCCAGATGATTCAGGTCAACCGATCTCGAATTTGATTCGTACTCCAGATTTTATTAAGTACCTTAATAAGCAAGATTTCTCTGAGCCATTAGAGATGCCTTCTCCATTGAATGTGGAGCGTATGCTCGAGCTGCGTATTGTGCCGTATACCGAGGGTGAACACCTGATGGTGGTACGTGATGTGACCCAGCTTAAGCAGTTAGAAGGCATGCGCCGTAACTTCTTCGCTAACGTTTCTCATGAATTGCGTACGCCGATGACCGTCCTTCAAGGTTACCTTGAAATGACCGAAGATCCAGACATGATCGTTGGCCCAATGTGGACCAAGGCGCATGGCGTAATGACTGAGCAGCTCAATCGAATGAACAGTTTGGTTAATCAACTACTCACGCTTTCGAAAATTGAAGCGGCGCCAATGCATGAGTTGGATGAAGTGGTCAACGTTCCGGCGATGCTTGAGGTTCTTGAGAAAGAAGCGGCGAGCCTTAGCGGTGAGCGCGAACATAAGCTTGAGTTTGATATCGATAAGAGCCTACGAGTTCTTGCCGATGAAGACCAATTGAGAAGTGCGATATCGAATTTGGTTTATAACGCGGTTAAATACACACCCGCAGGTGCAACGGTCAAAGTGCGTTGGTATCAAACCAGCCAAGGCGCGTGCTTAGATGTGTCAGATACTGGTGATGGTATTGAGCCTCAACACTTACATCGACTCACAGAGCGCTTCTATCGTGTAGATAAAGCCCGCTCTCGTGATACCGGTGGTAGTGGTCTTGGATTAGCGATTGTAAAGCATGCGCTTAGCCACCACGATTCACATCTCGAAATTCAAAGTGAAGTGGGCGTCGGCAGTCGTTTCCATTTTACTTTACCAAATCGACTGACCGTATCATGAGTTGTTCGATACGCAGGATGCATTTTCCAGTCAGCTCATTATTAGCGTTTGCTTTAGTTAACCCTGTGCATGCCGAACAGGGTGTCGATTCTCTTCCTGATTATTCTAAGGTTCCGGGAATTTCTGGGAGCTTATTATCGGTCGGTTCGGATACCTTAGCGGGTATGACGACGTTATGGGTGGAAGAGTTCAAGTCCTACTACCCAAATGTTAACGCTCAAGTCCAAGCATCGGGTTCTTCTACTGCTCCTCCAGCCTTAACCGAAGGGACTGCACATCTAGGGCCAATGAGTCGTCCGATGCGCCTGCGAGAAATTGAAGCATTTGAAAGGGAGCATGGATATAAGCCAACAGCACTGCGAGTTGCTATCGATGCGATTGGGCTTTTTGTGCATCGTGATAACCCTATTGAGGGGCTTAACTTTCGTCAGATTGATGGCATTTTTTCTGAGACATTACGCTGCGGAGCAACAAGGCCTCTCAATAACTGGCAAGATCTCGGAATCGATCAGCCATGGGCGAAACATCGATTCCAATTGTTCGGTCGCAATTCTGTATCGGGGACTTATGGATACTTCAAACAGAATGCACTGTGCGGCGGTGACTTTAAAAATCGTGTGAATGAGCAACCTGGTTCGGCTTCAGTCGTTCAGTCGGTCGCTTCATCCATCAGTGGGATTGGCTACTCAGGTATTGGCTATCGTGTCGCTGGCGTTAAGTTAATTCCTATTGCTGAGCATGGTTCTGATTATGTAGAGCCGACTCGAGCGAATATCTTGAGCGGTGATTACCCTCTATCACGCTTTCTTTACGTATACGTGAACAAACACCCAGATAAACCGCTTTCTCCCGTTGAAAGAGAGTTCCTCACTTTTGTGTTCTCAAAGCAAGGACAAGAACTTGTAGAGAAAGATGGCTATTTAGCGATACCGTCTGAGTTCGCAGAGCAAGAATTGGCAAAAGTCGGGCTCTAATTCAGGCTACGACAAACTTAGAAAAAAACGTATGAACAGCTTGCGCGTCGCAAGCTGTTTTTATTTTGACTGTTCGTTATTTTAGCTGCAACGACCATTCTGCATTTTTCCAACGTTGTTGCTCTTCTCTGAGCTCATAATCAAGCAGTTGGTTTTGGGCCAACCAATCGCTGTTAGTTCCTTTCAATTCCCAGTTATCCTGTTGTTCAATCGTTAGAGTCACGTCTGGGGCCAGTGCTTGATTTCGCTGACGGTTGAGTAAGATAGCGAGTCTCAATATACGAATCAGCAGGGTGACTTGTTGCTGAGTAAACAGAGAAAGTTCCGGCAAATCTTGTAGTTTGAGCGCTTTTCTTTGATAGCGAACCAATGCTGATATAAGGCGTTGTTGCTCAGTATTAAAGCCTGGCATTGTCGTATGCTTAAGCAGATAAGCCGAATGGCGGTGATAGCCTTGGAATGCAATGCTTTGTCCTACCTCATGAAGTACTGCAGCCCAACCAAGCAGATCATACAGCTCATTAGTGACCGCAGTTGTCACTTGAGGCTGTACTTGTTTCAGCAATGAAAGAGCGAGCACTTTCACTTTCTCGCCATGAGTTACGTCTACATGGTATCGAGAGACGAGCGTTTCGGCAGTTCTTGTTCGAATATCAATATCTTTAAACCTATCCTCCATGTCATAAAGAACGCCTTCTCTCAGGGCACCATCAGAAAAATGTAACTCCTTGATGTCTAGCGTATCCATTGCTGCTGAAAGAATGGTGACGCCTGCAGCAAACACAGGCTTTCTCTCATCACTTAAGCCTGAAAGGTTTACGGTGTTGGATGATGAAAACTCACATAAGTGATTCTTTAAATAGGACAGGCGTTGGGGCGTAATGAGACCATCGGTGAACCCTAAGCCAATGAGTACTTCTTTTATTGATTTCGTGGTACCAGATGAGCCAAAAGCGATTTCCCAAGGGGCTTTTGTGTATTCTTCAATCAATGGCATCAATAGACGAGTAGCTGCGGTATAAGCATCTGAGAAGTGTCGTGAAGTTAGCCCTTCGTCAGCAAAGAAACGTTGAGTGAAGTTGACGCATCCCATCGGTAAACTGCGCATAATTAGAGGAGTAAAGCCTTGTCCGGCGACGAGTTCCGTACTCCCTCCACCGATATCAATAACCAACTTAGATTCAGAAGCGGTTTGAGTGTGTTCTGCTCCGTTATAGATTATTCGAGCTTCTTCTTGACCGGAAATGATCTCTATTGGAAAAGGAAACAGTGGCTTGGCTTGCTCTAAGAAGTCTTTAGCGTTTTTGGCTTTTCTTAGGGTATGAGTCGCAACAACTCTGACATCATCAAGCTCAAAATCCGCCAGTCGTTCTGCGAACACCTTGAGGCATTCTAGGCCTCGCTCGATAGCGCTTTCAGATAGGACGTTACGTTCATCCAATCCATCACCTAATCTCACTTTCTGTTTGTGTCTGCTGACTAATTGCAGGTGTTGATCGAATACTCGGGCAACCACCATGTGAAAGCTGTTCGAACCCAAGTCGATAGCGGCAATACATCGAGAATGTTTGTTATCAATTAGCGGCATGATTTCTTCTCTTGTTTGTACTTCTTGCGAGCAAGTTTCTCCATACGTTTAATATAGTGGTAAGTGGAGAGTTGTGACGTCGGGTAATCAAGTAGGTTTGCTGGTGGTTGTGTGTAAGAGTTGCTCATCGCTTGGTCTAGCACTCGAGCTTTGTTGCTGTCATCGAAATGAAACTCGGTGATATCGATAATGGTTTGCTTGATCTTTGGATCTAAAATTGGAGCTGCAACTTCGATGCGGTGATCAAAATTTCGTGTCATCCAGTCAGCGGAAGATATATAGACCTTCGGCTTTCCAGCGTTACCAAATATCATCACTCTCGGATGTTCGAGGAAACGATCGACCACACTGACTATCTCAATATGATCACTGATGTTGGGTATGCCAGGGACAAGAGAGCACATGCCGCGAATGACCATTCTCACTTTTACATTGGCTTGGCTAGCCTGATAGAGCTTTTCAATGATCTCTCGATCGACCAAGTTGTTGAGTTTTAGAGTGATGCTTGCAGGTTTACCTTCTATCGCGTTTTGTATTTCATTATCTATCAATTGGTACAGACGTTTTCTAGTATTCTTTGGTGACACAATCAGTTGCTTGAACTGGGACTTTTGATAAGGGTTTTCAATATACTTAAAGACTTGTCTCACCTCTTGAGTCAAATCTTCATTCGCAGTGAGCAGAGAGAAATCGGTATACACGCGCGCTGTAACTTCATGGAAGTTGCCAGTGCCAATATGGGCATAATGCTCGGTATGCTTGCCTTCTTTTCGTTTGATGAGCAGCAACTTGGAATGGATCTTCAAACTTGGGATGCCATGGATGACTTTTACACCCGCTTCTTGAAGTTTCTTGGTCCATTGAATGTTGGCTTGCTCATCAAAGCGTGCTTGCAGCTCGACAACCACAGTGACCTTTTTGCCATTGTGCGCCGCATCGATGATTGAGCTGAGGAGTTTTGAGCCTTCCGCAACACGGTAAACGTTTATTTTGATGGAGGTTACCTTCGGGTCAAAGGAAGCCTGCCTAACCAGTTCAGTGATGTGACTAAAGGTGTGATAAGGATAATGCAGTAAGATGTCGCGAGCTTTGATCGCTTCGAAGTAGTTTGGGTAATGGCTGAAATGCGCGCACTTAATCGCGGGTAGAGGACGATTAACTAAATCACGTCGGTTAAGGCTTGGGAACTCAGAGAAATGTTTGAAGTTATGATAGCGACCACCTGCGATGACACTGTCATAGTCAGACAGTTTAAGTCTGACTTGTAAGAAGTTGAGCATTTCAGTTGGCATTTCAGATTCATAGATCAGACGTATCGGCAGTGCCGTTAAGCGCTGTTCTAAACCTAAAGACATCGATTCTAATAGGTTATTTTCATTGTCCTCTTGCAGATCATAATCGGCATCACGTGTCATTTTTATCGCAAAACAACGCAATGAGTCATACTCAAAGAATCCTTTAAGTAAGTCATCCAAACAAAATCGAACTATATTATCTAACAAGATCAAAGTTGTACGCTGCGAACCCGAAGTTTCCGGTAACTTAACAAATCGAGGGAGTGCTTCTGATGGGATTTCGAGTAAGACATATTGAGATGATGCATCACGCTCGATGTCGATGGCTAAGTAACTTTGTTCATCTTTGAGAATATTAAGTAACTGGCTATCTTCGTTCAAGAGAATCGGAGTTAAGTGTGGCAGCACTTTTTTCTTAAAGTACTTTTTTATCCAGCCACTTTGTTCTTCGCTGATTTGTTGTTCGTTGACCAGAAAAATACGATTGCGTACCAATTCCAATAGCAAGTCGTTATACAGTTCATGGAATTGAGCATCGAGCTTGCTTGCTTTGCTCTGCATTTTAGTCAGTAGGCTTTTCGGCGAGTTGGAGGTTAGCTGTGGATCTTGAAGTAAGATCTTTCGCTTCACATCAGCAAATCGGACTTTGTAAAACTCATCGAGGTTTTTCGAGTAAATACCTAAAAAACGAACTCTTTCGATTAAGGGGACTGACTTATCTGCCGCTTCTTGGAGCACTCTTTCGTTGAAGGATAACCAGCTAAGTTCTTTTGTGACATAGTCTTTTTCCATCGAGATGAGAATCCTTGAGTACTGGCTATAGAGCTGATTACTTTAAATTAGAATGGCAAAATTCACAAAATCTATGATCTTACTTTAAGAAATATGGCTAACAAACTTGTTATTAGTTTCAGTTGTTTAACGTAACTTGTAATATAATTGTCATCTAACGTACATATTATGTCAGTAGCTAAAAAAAGGTAGATAAACAGATGGCATCAGCCCAATTTTCATTGAAAGAGCGCGACAAAAAAAGATGGTTGAAAGATCGTCTCGTCCGTTTTTCGGTGACATGTGGCGCGGTCAGTGTTCTAGCTGCCCTAGTATTGATCTTTGTTTACTTGGCGATGGTCATTTTACCGGTATTTTCTGATACTGGTTTAGAGACAGACCAAGCTGTAAAGACCGTTGCCGTAGAAAAACCTATCGTCTTATCGGTTGATGAATACGGTCAGCATGCATTTACTATCGAAAAATCTGGTTTGGTACAGTTTTGGGATTTAGAGTCTCAAAATACACACTCTTACTTTGAGCGTGATGTTGTAGCCAACCCCATCGCCTTTTCTCGAAATACCCCATCAGAAAACTGGTTTGCCTTTGCCGACAGCGCAAGCAACCTTACTTTTTTCTATCCTGAGTATAGTGCGCCTGTGCTGCAAAAGGGCAGTGAAGCCGATCCTAAAATTGAGCAAATTGATCTCCCAGAACCATTTTTAAATGATGAACCCTCAAATGGGGCGACGATCGAAAAATTCGCGTTCTCTAAGAATGGACGTGGTATCACGGTTGCCGCTCAGCTAAGTGACCAACGAGTCTTAGTGAAGTGGTACCAAAGTGATGTTACGGGTCAGTATGTTTTTCAGAAGAGCCAATGGTTATCGGATAAGTTGGGCTTGCAGCAACAGTTGTTAGTCACACCTGATGGCCAAACTTTATATCTCCGAGCCCAATCGGATTTAGTGGTTTTGAAGCTATCAGATAGCGGCTTCAATGTTCGTGAAGTGATTGATCTTAGCTTAAATGATGCGAAGCACTCGGTGAAAAGTATCGATTTACTGTCTGGAGCTTATTCACTGTTGGTTACGCATGAGGACGGACAGGTTTCTCAGTGGTTCGATGTACTCAAAGATGAAAAGCGTAGCCTGACCCATATTCGAGACTTCCAACTTGCTGAACAAGTGCAATTTATTTTGCCTGATACTTATAGAAAGGGTTTTTATAGCTTCTATAAGAACGGCACATTACAAAGCCACTATACGACCAGTGAAAAACTGTCGCTGTTCGAGCGTGCATTTGATAAATCACCACAATTAGCGGCTATGTCTGCCAATGAACTGCATCTGGCGACGCTGATTGATGGCACCATCAGTGTGGCTAAAGTCGACAATGAATACCCACAAATATCATTCTCATCGCTTTGGCAAAAGGTCTGGTATGAAAGTTACCCTGAGCCGCAATACGTTTGGCAATCAACGTCGGCGAATGATGACTTTGAAGAGAAATTCAGTTTAGTACCTATCACATTCGGTACTATCAAAGCAGCTCTGTTTGCGATGATGTTTGCCGTGCCGGTTGCTGTGCTCGGAGCTATTTACACCGCTTACTTCATGTCTCCACGCATGCGAAGAGTGGTGAAGCCTTCGATAGAGCTGATGGAAGCTCTTCCAACCGTGATCATCGGATTTTTGGCTGGGCTTTGGTTTGCTCCAATCGTTGAAACACATTTAACGGCTGTCTTCTCATTAATGGTGTTGTTACCTCTGAGCACACTGTTGACTGGACTTGTTTGGTTCTGTTTACCGAAGAGGGTAACGGGTCGCTTCTCTAACGGTTGGCATGCTCTGATATTGATTCCGGTATTGGTGATTACAGTGGTTGCGGTGTTTGCTGGTGGAAACAACATTGAAGCTTTGTTATTTGGTGGTGATATTCGTACCTTTTTGGCTAGCTATGGTATCGACTTTGACCAACGCAATGTGCTAGTGGTTGGTTTTGCTATGGGCTTTGCGGTCATCCCAACGATTTTCACTATTGCTGAAGATGCTATTTTCTCTGTACCTAAACATTTGTCTGATGGGTCATTAGCGTTGGGTGCGACGGCGTGGCAGACGCTTATTTATGTGGTGCTATTGACGGCGAGTCCAGGTATCTTTTCTGCGGTTATGATGGGCCTAGGGCGAGCAGTTGGTGAAACCATGATCGTCTTGATGGCGACAGGTAACACCCCAATTCTTGACTGGAATATTTTGGAAGGGATGAGGACGTTATCGGCAACGATTGCTGTTGAGCTGCCAGAATCAGAAGTGGGTGGTTCTCATTTCCGCTTGCTGTTCTTGGCTGCACTCTTGCTGTTTATCTTTACATTCGCGGTGAACTCAGTTGCTGAGTGGGTTAGACAAAGACTGAGAGATAAATATCGTGCGCTGTAGTTTTAAAGGTTTGCCTCAATGTGTATCAATGGCTTTTAGTGGCTTGACTAGCGTGTCTCTTGATCTTTGCAGCTCCTTGATTTCAGCACGTCAACAGCAAGGTCGATCATGATGAACAAACTGAAGTCATTATTATCTTGGGTTAAATCGGGATCTCCGTGGATCTGGCTTACGGGCGGGGCGGTGAGCATCAGTATGCTTTCTGTTCTTGGCCTAATGCTGCTGATTGGTTGGAAGGGCTTAACCTATTTTTGGCCCGCACCTTTGTATCAATGGCAAGTTGACTCCAAAGACTTATCGCTAGTGGTCGATCTTGACGAAACCGTATCAAAACAAGATGTATTGGTTGGTCAGTTATATGAACGAAAATACATCCCGATAGAGCAAGTTCCACAAGTCCATGATCTCTTGTCACCTCAAAATTTGTCGACTGGGCTAATACAGCGCTTAAGCATCAAAGTTGCCAACAGAGAACTGTACCCTGCGGACTTTGTTTCTATTCTGGATGTTAACTTACGTGAACCCACCACCCCGCTTGATTGGGTTGTGATTGAACGAAGTCGAGGTGGCTACTTCTTTGGTAAGCCGGTGGGTTTTAAAACTGCTTCTGGCACTTTTGACTCGAACATAGACCAAAAGCTCGAACAAGGTTTGGCGTTCGCTGATACGTTACGTAAAGAAACGTCGCGTGTTGTGAACCAAGAAATACGCAATATCAGCTGGCAATTGGAAAACCTGCGCTTAGAAAAGCGTAAGCTTGAACTCAATGAGTCAGTGAGCGATGAATACCTTACAACCTATACTCAAACTAAACTGGAATTAAATCGCCAGTTGGATGAAGCCGAAGTTAAGCTTGAGCACCTTAGAACGCAGCTTAATGTCGAAAGCTTGCTGGTTGAGGATATGACAGGCGAGCTGGTCGAGATCTCGCTAAGTCACATTCTGGATTATTGGTACCCGAATAATATGTCTTACCTAGAAAAGGTTGGGCACTGGGGCAAACAAGTTTGGAAGTTCTTATCAGAGAATCCGCGAGACTCAAACTCTGAAGGCGGTGTGTTTCCTGCGATCTTCGGCACCGTTTTGCTGGTTATTCTCATGTCGATCGTCGTGATGCCGCTTGGCGTGGTCGCTGCGATATATCTTCATGAATACGCAAAAAACAACGCACTAACACGTTTAATTCGTATCGCCGTGATTAACTTGGCGGGTGTACCCTCGATCGTGTATGGCGTTTTTGGTTTAGGTTTCTTCGTCTATACCATTGGTGGCTCGATTGATACGTTGTTTTATGCAGAGCGATTACCCGCTCCGACATTTGGTACGCCGGGTCTACTTTGGTCAGCACTAACCTTAGCGGTCTTGACGCTTCCAGTCGTTATCGTAACCACTGAAGAGGGCTTAACGCGCATTCCTAGTGCAGTGAGGCACGGTTCATTAGCGCTTGGTGCGACTCAATTTGAGACGCTTTGGCGCATTGTTTTACCGATGGCAAGCCCAGCGATTATCACTGGTTTAATTTTGGCAATCGCGAGAGCCGCGGGGGAAGTTGCTCCACTCATGCTGGTGGGTGTTGTGAAATTAGCATCCAGCTTGCCAGTTGATGGTCAGTTCCCGTACCTACACTTAGACAGAAAGTTCATGCATTTAGGCTTTCATATCTATGATGTTGGTTTTCAAACATCTAATATCGAAGCGGCACGACCTTTAGTGTATGCGACTTCATTTTTATTGGTTACGGTGATTGTTGGGTTGAATTTAACAGCCATCAATATCCGTAATAACTTGCGTGAAAAATACCGAACCTTAGGACAAGATTAGATGTTCTCGATTAATGAAACCTTGGGTTACCAAGCACCACTTGATGTTCACAACCTGAAGGATGAGCAAATTGCTATCTCGATTGAAGGGCTAAATCTTTACTATAAAGAGAGCCAAGCACTTGATGATATCTCGATGCAGATCCCGAAGGGGCAGGTGACGGCGTTTATCGGCCCTTCTGGCTGTGGTAAGTCGACTCTGCTGCGCTGCATTAATCGCATGAACGATCTTGTTGAAGGCTGTAAGGTTTCCGGGAAAGTGAAGCTTCATGGTAAGAATGTCTATCATCCCAAGGTAGATGTCGCGACCTTACGACGCCGTGTTGGTATGGTATTCCAGCGTCCAAACCCTTTTCCTAAATCTATCTATGAGAATGTGGTTTATGGCTTGAGGCTACAAGGCGTTAGCAACAGCCGAGATCTCGATGATGCGGTTGAACGCTCTCTGCGTGCTGCTGCGTTATGGGATGAAGTGAAAGACCGTTTGCATGAGAACGCTTTTGGTTTATCTGGCGGTCAACAGCAGCGTTTGGTTATCGCTCGTGCGGTTGCTATTGAGCCTGAAGTGCTTTTGTTAGATGAGCCGACATCGGCACTGGATCCTATTTCTACTTTGACGATTGAAGAGTTGATCAACGATCTAAAAACGCAATACACAGTGGTGATTGTTACCCACAACATGCAACAAGCCGCGCGTGTAAGTGACCATACTGCATTTATTCATATGGGAAAATTGATCGAGTACTCAGATACGGACTCAATTTTTACGTCTCCATTGAAAAACCAGACGGAAGACTACATTACTGGTAGATATGGCTAACCTCTACAAAGGTGTCATCTAGAGCTAAGTCACTCTACAAAAATGGCTTTCTTCATTTCTTTCAAGGAGCAAGTATGCATTTCGGTCGCCACATTTCAGGGCAATTCAATGTCGAGTTAGAGTCGATCCGTACTCATGTATTGACCATGGGCGGGTTAGTGGAGCAGCAACTCTCGTTTGCAATGCAGGCGCTTCATAAAGACGATGTTGAATTGGCCAAAAAAGTGATTCGTGATGACCACAAAGTGAATGCGATGGAAGTGTCGATTGATGAGGCGTGTACTCGAATCATTGCAAAGCGTCAGCCGACAGCGAAGGATCTGCGTTTGATTATGGCGATCATCAAAACCATTACCGATCTGGAACGTATTGGCGATGTTGCTTCTAAAATTGCGCAAGGTGCTATTGAGATCCCTTCAACCAAAGAGCAGAAATTCCACGTATCTTTAGAGCCTCTTTGCCGTCAGGCTATCACCATGCTTCACCAAGTATTAGATGCTTTTGCTCGTATGGATGTTGATGCGGCAGCTGAAGTTCACAAGCTTGATGATAAGTTGGATGCGGAGTACGAGGCCGTTATTCGTCAGTTAATGACCTATATGATGGAAGACCCTAAGAACATCCCTAATATTTTGCAGGTGATGTGGTCAGCTCGTGCGATTGAGCGAGTGGGAGACCGCTGCCAAAATATCTGCGAATACATTATTTACTTTGTGAAGGGTAAAGATGTACGTCACCTAGGCGATCAAAGCCTTGATGACGCACTCAAATAGAGCTTATCTTTAGAAGCTAATTATTGCACCAAGATTGAAATTGACCGTTGTGTCGTAAGGCACAAAGGTTTTGTTGTGATCAAAAATATTCATATTAACACCAGCACGTAATCCAAGCATTGGTGTCGCTTGGTAAACGTAGGCCCCGCCTAGGCTTATACCATGTGTTGTTTTCTCTTCTACTTCGCCTGAGCGCGTTTTCGTACCGTCATAACTTGCCACGCCAATTTCAGCCTGAAAGCCGTGGATTTGGTTTCTTCCAAACATGTTTTGCTTCGTAACAGGTTTAAATCAAGAGAGCTGAATAAGTCTTTAGCCATATCTATCCATGAAAATTTTCTGCGCTATTAAATCTAATATACGTCAGTCAGTTAGATTAGTCAGCGAGGTTCTCTGGATTTATGCTGGCGACTATTGCCCTAAGCGGTGAGGGCGGCTCTCACATCAGATATCTTACTCGCATCTGTCACTGGGATCTGATAATCATCAATATTATCACTGCCCATTTGAGCACTTGAGTTGTTTTCCATTAGACTCGGCCTTGTCGATTTACCTGAAAGGTGAAGAGCAGGTACTTGGGTAGCGCTTTGAATCATTTTGGCATTCGCAGCGTTAACGCCAGCCCCCGCCATGATATCAATTCGTCCATCGGCTTGTTTGACCATTGCAGCCAATACATCGATACCTTGCTCAGCATTAGCAGCAAGCCCTGATGTCAGGACTCTTTCGCATCCAAGTGTAATGATTTGTTCTAATGCTGCTTGGAAATCAGAGCTTTGATCGATGGCTCTGTGGAAGGTAATCCCAAGCTTTAACGAGTGCGCTTTGTCAGCCAGTTGTTGCATCTTTGGCATATCAATACTTCCGTTCGGCGCTAACACACCAAGTACGACCCCATCCAATCCTGCATTTGCGCAAGCTTCAATATCTTCAAGCATACAGAGCATATCGTCGTTATCGAAAATGAAGTCGCCTTGTCTTGGGCGTATCATAGCGTAGACCGGAACCGACGAAACTATTGCCGCTTGTTTCATCATTCCGAAGCTTGGAGTTAATCCGCCAAGTGCTAATGAAGAGCAAAGCTCAATTCGATTCGCGCCACCAGATAGTGCGGTATGAAGAGATTCTAAGTTATCGATACAGACTTCAATTTCGGTGTTCATCGTGTTTATCCGTTCAAAAAGATACTGATGAAATAATAGCAATCTAGGTGTGATTCTGAATAGATGGGGATAAGGGAAAATAGAGGTAAAGTTTAGGTTTATCGCTACCTCAATTATCTATTACAAGAGTCAGTCTAGGGGAGCGAGGAGGGGGAAAACAAAAAGCCCGAAGCGTTAACTTCGGGCTTTTAATAGGACTTTACTTCTTAACTGATTGGCGGTGCGCTTTGCGCTATTAGCTTATGCTTTATGTCTCTTTAAAGAGAATCTTCCAACCATTAACCCGCGTTGAGTTCGGGCTTAAGAGGTAATTACTTGCTTAGGTCGTCAGCGTGCTCAGATAGGAATGCTGCAACACCTTTTGGAGATGCGTCCATACCTGATTTGCCTTCTTCCCATTGTGCAGGACAAACTTCACCGTTCTTCTCGTGGAAGTTTAGTGCGTCTACCATGCGTAGCATTTCGTCGATGTTACGACCTAGTGGAAGATCGTTAACTACTTGGTGACGTACAAGACCGTCAGCGTCGATTAGGAAAGAACCACGGAAAGCAACGCCTGCTTCTGGGTGCTCAACATCGTATGCTTTGCAGATCTCGTGCTTAACGTCAGCAATTAGAGGGTATTTAACTTGACCTATACCGCCATCAGCGATAGCAGTGTTACGCCATGCGTTGTGAGAGAATTGAGAATCGATAGAAACACCGATTACTTCAACGCCTTTAGCTTGGAAATCTTCAAGACGGTTGTCGAAAGCGATTAGCTCTGAAGGACAAACGAAAGTGAAGTCTAGTGGGTAGAAGAAAACTACAGCTTTCTTACCTTTAGTGAATTCTGCGAAGTTGAAGTTATCAACGATCTCACCGTTACCTAGAACAGCTGCTGCAGTAAAGTCAGGGGCTTGACGACCTACTAGTACCATTTTGGAATCTCCTAAAAAATTAGTTGGCCCAACACATCTTTGTTTGGGCTCCGTTTCTACGGGACAAACTATAGTACAATCGGTACTATAGAAAAAAGCGAATTAAATAGATTAAGTTAATCGAAAAAAGCGATAAGCTTATTCTTTGTCCTGTCCTTAGGTCGAATGACCTTTACCTAACTTATCCTACTCATATTACAAAGTAATTTCATGAATAAATGGCCAAGTCTTAAGCAACTTCACTATCTTGTTACTCTTCACGAAACTCGTCATTTCAGTGATGCCGCAGATCGCTGTTTCGTCAGTCAATCTACGCTAAGTAAAGGCATTCAAAACCTAGAAGAGCTGATTGGTTGCCCGCTTTATGAGAAGAAAGATAAAAAGAGCCCGCTAGTTTTCACGCAAGCAGGTGAGCTGGTGGTCAAGCACGGTCGAGAGCTACTAGCGAAAGGACAAGATCTCGTAGAGCTTGGAAATCTATGTAACGGGGATGCGATGCAAGGGCAGCTGCGAGTCGGGTGTATTCCTACTATAGCGCCGTTCCTTTTGTGCGATTTGGTACAGGAAGCCAACCAGCGCTTTCCACAATTAAATTTGCTGTTACGTGAAGACACAACGACCAACCTATTGGCTGCGCTGCGTCATGGAGACTTAGATGTGCTGATTCTGGCTTTGCCTGTCGATATCGACAATATGGAAAGCCAAGTTGTTGGGCAAGACCCTTTCCGGATGGTGATCAGTCGCAATCAAGCTGATGGTATTCGCGTTCCGATTAAATACGATGACCTGCCAGACGAATCTGTATTTTTGTTGGAGAACGAGCATTGCTTAACCGAGCATGCTGTGTCGGCTTGTAAGTTAACGGATAAAGAGAAGATCAACCCGTTCACTGCGACGAGCCTTCACACATTGGTGCAAATGGTGGCCAATGGTTTAGGAACCACCTTTATTCCGCAAATGGCGATCGACCACGGTTTATTGGAAAACCAGAATCTCGTTGTGATCGATCCTCCTGGTCAGCAGGCCTACCGAGATATTGGCCTTGTCTGGCGACCAAGCTCTTCGCGTCGTGAGACATTCCATCAATTAGCGGATGTGGTATCTGAGCTTCTATAATAATCCGCTGCGACAACAATCCCTCTGAGCGGCTGAATTGGCCGCTCTTCTTTATATCAATTCCGAGCGTTACTCTACTTCTGCTTCTTCTGGCTCTACTTCTTCTTGCAGCTCCAGTAAATTGATCGCTATCGTGACAAAATCGCTGTCTGTAATAATGCCTACTAGTTCGTGGTTTTCTACGACAGGTAAACAGCCCACTTTATGTTTCTGCATGTAGATAGCCGATTCTTTTAATCCTGCACGCGGCTCTACCGACATAACACTTTTGTGCATGATGTCGTTGAGGGGAGTAGCAAGAGTAAAAGATTGAGCTTGTGGGATGTTTTGTAGGCTGGATTCTTGAGCGGCGAGAACGTCTCGTTGTGTGACGACACCTAGTAGTTTCCTGTCGGAATCGACGACCGGAATATGGCGGATATCAAGTGCTTCCATCATGTGCTTAGCATCGGCCAGTGAGTGTGAGCGCAATAGGGTATGAGGGTTGCGAGTCATCATATCTTCAACCTTGATCATACGAACCTCCTTCTTTTTTATTTGTTGCTATTACTATAGTTTTTTATCCAAAAAATAACTGAGATCTGACGCATTCTTGGGTGAGTTTTATGCAACTAATTCTTTAGCTTGAGGAGGTGAATCAGTCGCATTATTTTACGCCTCTTTACAATAATCCAGTGCTGTAAACCTTGCTATTGCGGCTCGTGTGCCTATACTAGCCCACTGCGAAATTTTTAGTCGTGTTTGCGATGTGTTTCTGGTAACGATTGACTTACCGTAACGATTATCCAGCAACTACGATTTATGATTCGTCAACGGCACAAATCTCATCAACTAAGACAAGACTAGACACATGCAAGTTTCAGATTTTCACTTTGACCTACCAGATGAACTCATTGCTCGCTACCCTCAAGAGGAGCGTACAGCAAGCCGCCTGCTTAAATTAGATGGCAACAGCGGTAACCTAGCTGATGGTTCGTTTAAAGACGTTTTAGACTTGGTTGAGCCAGGCGATCTTGTTGTTTTCAATAACACTCGAGTGATTCCAGCTCGTGTATTTGGTCGCAAGGCATCAGGCGGTAAGCTTGAAGTGCTGGTTGAACGTATGCTTGATGAGAAAAGCATTCTTGCGCATGTTCGTTGTTCTAAATCACCGAAGCCGGGTACCAAGTTGTTCCTTGGTGAGAACGATGAATATGAAGCTGAAATGGTGGCGCGTCACGATGCGTTATTCGAAATCCATTTCACATCTGATCAAAGCGTTTTAGAGATTCTTAACAGTGTTGGTCACATGCCACTGCCTCCTTACATCGATCGTCCTGATGAAGATGCAGATAAAGAGCGCTACCAGACTGTCTATAATGAAAAGCCGGGTGCGGTTGCAGCGCCAACAGCAGGCCTTCACTTTGATGACAAGCTAATGGCTGACATGAAAGAAAAAGGTGTTGAGTTTGCTTACGTGACGCTTCATGTTGGTGCTGGTACGTTCCAGCCAGTAAAAGTTGATAATATTAACGATCACCACATGCATGCTGAGTACGTTGAAGTGCCGCAAGAAGTGGTTGACGCCGTAGCTGCAGCAAAAGCCCGTGGCGGCCGTATTATTGCTGTTGGTACAACATCAGTACGCTCACTAGAAAGTGCAGCTCAAGATGCATTGAAGAAAGGCACTGAGCTCGTTCCTTTCTTTGGTGATACAGAAATCTTCATCTTCCCTGGCTATGAATACCAGTTGGTGGATTGCTTGATTACCAACTTCCACTTGCCAGAATCAACACTGATTATGTTGGTGAGTGCATTTGCTGGCTACGACAATGTGATGGGCGCATACGATCACGCAGTGAAGAGCGAATACCGTTTCTTCAGCTACGGCGATGCTATGTTCATCAATAAGAAAACGAGCTAATTTAAGCAGGTTTAAGCGATACAAAAATTTACGGGTGCTAGCAGTAAGCTAGGAGTCGGGCAGGGTGTCTGTCTAATCTCTCGCAAGGAATACGCGACCGCTCCTCATAGAACCCACTAGACTGAACTTTTGTTTGGCCTAAGGTTCTGAATTAACAGTCAGATTGTTTCTCTGGCATATTGGAGGCTTCGTGAAATTAAAATACGAACTTAAAAAAACTAATAGCGGCGCACGTCGTGGTCAACTTCAGTTTGAACGCGGTACCGTTGAAACCCCAGCATTCATGCCTGTAGGTACTTACGGTACTGTTAAAGGTATGACACCTGAAGAAGTAAAAGACACAGGTGCTGAAATCCTATTAGGTAACACATTCCACCTATGGCTACGTCCTGGTCAAGAAATCATGAAAATGCACGGTGACCTGCACGATTTCATGAACTGGCACGGTCCTATCCTGACTGATTCAGGCGGCTTTCAAGTATTCAGCCTAGGTGCAATGCGTAAAATCACTGAAGAGGGTGTTCATTTCCGTAACCCTGTAAACGGTGACAAGATCTTCATGGACGCTGAGAAGTCTATGGAAATCCAAAAAGATTTAGGTTCAGACATCGTAATGATCTTCGATGAGTGTACGCCTTACCCTGCGACACACAAAGAAGCAAAAGACTCAATGGAGATGTCTCTTCGTTGGGCTGAGCGTTCACGTAACCACTTCGACAAACTTGAAAACCCGAACTCACTGTTCGGTATCGTTCAAGGTGGCGTGTACGAAGACCTTCGTGATGTATCCGTTAAAGGCCTAACAGAAATTGGTTTTGACGGTTACGCAGTAGGTGGCCTAGCAGTAGGCGAACCAAAAGAAGATATGCACCGCATTCTTGAGCACACATGTCCTCAACTGCCAGAAGATAAGCCACGTTACCTAATGGGCGTAGGCAAACCGGAAGACTTGGTTGAAGGTGTTCGCCGTGGTATCGACATGTTTGACTGTGTAATGCCAACGCGAAATGCACGTAACGGCCACCTGTTTGTGACTGAAGGTGTGATCAAGATCCGTAATGCGAAGCATAAAACCGATACAACACCACTAGATTCAGAGTGTGACTGTTACACTTGTAAGAACTACAGCAAGTCGTACTTACACCATTTGGATCGTTGTAACGAAATCCTAGGTGCTCGACTGAACACGATTCATAACCTGCGTTTCTACCAACGAGTAATGTCAGACATTCGTCAGTCTATCGATGAAGACCGCTTTGAAGAGTTCGTTGCAGAGTTCTACGCAAGAATGGGGCGTGAAGTGCCACCACTAGGTAAAGAATCTTAGTATTTCTTTTTTGCGAGCCCTATCTCTCTTCCGAGTGATGGGGCTTGAAAATAAAGGGATGCGACCCAATTAGACAAACAATTACGAAAATATAAATAGAGGATGTTTTAAATGTTTATTTCTCAAGCTCACGCAGCAGCAGAAGGTGCACCAGCAGGCGGCGGTTTCGAAATGCTTATCATGCTAGGTATGTTCGCTGTGATCTTCTACTTCATGATCTACCGTCCACAAGCTAAGCGTGTTAAAGAGCACAAGAACCTTATGTCTTCTATGGGCAAAGGTGATGAAGTTCTTACAAGCGGCGGCCTAATTGGCAAGATCACTAAGATTGCAGAAGACAGCGACTACGTTGCTATCGAACTGAATGCAAACAACGAAGTAGTTATCAAGAAAGACTTCGTTACAGCAGTGCTACCAAAAGGTACTCTGAAATCTCTATAAACAGCTAGAGGATCCTCGCTGTGCTAAACCGTTACCCGTTATGGAAGTACCTGATGGTGGTGTTTACTATCGCCATCGCTGCGTTGTACGCACTTCCGAATATATACGGTGAAGATCCGGCAGTTCAAGTTACAGGGGCGCGCGGCGCCTCTGTAGATATGTCTACGCTGGATGCTGTCACCAATGCTCTTGAAGCTGAAAACCTTTCTACTAAATCCGTTGCTCTAGAAAACGGTTCCATTCTTGTTCGCTTTAACGATACAGACTCTCAAATTAGTGCTCGTGATGTCATCACTGAAGCATTAGATGAAGACGTAATCGTTGCTTTAAACTTAGCTGCTTCAACTCCTGATTGGCTTGAATCTATTGGTGCTGCACCAATGAAGCTTGGTCTTGACCTACGTGGTGGTGTTCACTTCTTGATGGAAGTGGATATGGACGCTGCGATGCAAAAGCTGGTTGGCCAACAAGAAGAAGCGTTCCGTAGCGAACTTCGTGAAGAAAAAATCCGTTACCGTGCAATTCGCCCATCTGGTAAAGATGCGGTTGAAGTGATTCTACGTAACGCCGAGCAGCTTGCTGAAGCGAAATCGCTACTGCAATCTAAGCACCAAGACATGACGTTTGTAGATTCTGAATCTAATGGTCGTTTTTCTTTGGTTGCTAGCTTCACAGAGGCTCGTCTTCAAGAAATCCGCAACTATGCGGTAGAGCAAAACATTACCATTCTACGTAACCGTGTTAACGAACTTGGTGTTGCTGAACCTTTGGTTCAACGTCAAGGCTCTAGCCGTATCGTAGTGGAATTGCCTGGTGTTCAAGACACGGCTCGCGCTAAAGAAATTCTTGGTGCTACCGCGACGCTTGAGTTCCGTGAAGTGGATAGCAGTGCTGACTTAGCCGCTGCCGCTTCTGGTCGTGCCCCTGCGGGTAGCGAAATCAAGCAAGATCGTGATGGTCGCCCTGTGGTACTTAAGAAGCGCGTTATCCTAGGCGGTTCAAGTATTACTGATGCAAGTTCAAGTGTTGATGAATATGGTCGTCCTCAAGTTAACATCTCGCTAGACAGCGAAGGTGGTAGCAAGATGTCTGCATTCTCTCGTCAGAATATCGGTAAGCTAATGGCAACGGTATTTGCAGAGTACAAAGACAGCGGTCGTAAAACACCGGAAGGTCGAGTTATCTTAAGTAAGCACGAAGAAGTGATTAACCAAGCGACGATTCAATCTGCGCTAGGCCGTAACTTCCGTATTACTGGTATTGACTCAACGGCTGAAGCTCATAACTTGGCACTTCTACTGCGTGCTGGTGCGTTGATTGCGCCTATCTCAATTGTAGAAGAACGTACGATTGGTCCATCTATGGGTCAGCAAAACATCGATATGGGTATCATGGCGATGGTTTGGGGTATGGCTGCTGTAATGCTGTTTACGCTGCTTTACTACCGTAGCTTTGGTCTGATTGCGAACGTTGCGCTAATGGCTAACTTGGTGTTGATTATCGGTATTATGTCGATGATTCCGGGGGCTACCATGACCCTACCGGGTATTGCCGGTATCGTATTAACGGTCGGTATGGCGGTTGATGCGAACGTTCTGATCTTTGAGCGTATACGTGAAGAGCTTCGAGATGGACGCAGTCCACAACAAGCGATTCACCAAGGTTACGCGAACGCATTCAGCACAATCGCCGATGCCAACATCACCACACTACTAACAGCAATCATTCTATTTGCTGTGGGTACGGGTGCTATCAAAGGCTTCGCGGTAACGCTGTCTATCGGTATCTTGACTTCAATGTTTACAGCTATTGTCGGAACACGTTGTATCGTGAACCTGATGTATGGCGGCAAACGCGTTAAAAAACTGTCGATCTAAGGCTAGGAATTAATATGTTTCAGATTCTAAAAGCAGACAAAATGATCGACTTTATGCGTTGGTCAAAGGTTGCCTTTGTTTTTTCTATCTTGATGATTGGTACTGCTATCTTCACCCTAACAACGAAATCGTTGAACTGGGGTCTAGATTTTACTGGCGGTACTCTGATTGAAGTTGGTTTTGAACAACCGGCACACCTTCCTGATATTCGTAGTGCACTAGAAGCCGAAGGCTTTGGTGATGCAACGGTACAGAACTTCGGTTCAGCTCGTGATGTGATGGTTCGTTTACGTCCACGTGATGGCGTAGCGGGCGAAACGCTTGGTAACCAAATCCTTTCTGCTATTGAGAATGGTACTGGTGAGCAAGTTGAAATGCGTCGTATCGAGTTCGTTGGTCCTAACGTGGGTGACGAATTAACAGAAGCGGGTGGCCTTGCTATTCTAGTTTCTCTTATCTGTATCTTGATCTACGTATCAGTGCGATTTGAATGGCGTTTGGCTGCGGGTGCAGTATTAGCACTGGCGCACGACGTTATCATCACTCTGGGTGTGTTTTCTCTAATGCAAATTGAGGTCGACCTTACCATCGTAGCAGCCTTGCTAACGGTGGTCGGTTACTCCCTCAACGATACCATTGTTGTATTCGACCGTATCCGTGAGAACTTCCGTAAGATGCGTAAGGGTGAAGCACCTGAAGTACTGAACAGCTCAATCACACAAACATTGAGCCGTACATTGATCACTTCTGGTACCACGTTATTCGTAGTTATCGCACTGTTCGTTCAGGGCGGCGCTATGATTCACGGCTTCGCGACTGCACTTCTACTGGGTATTACGGTTGGTACTTACTCTTCTATCTACGTTGCATCTGCACTGGCTATGAAGTTAGGTATTACGCGTGAACACCTAATGCCACCACAAGTGGACAAAGAAGGTGAAGAGTTTGACGAGATGCCTTAGGCCTTGGCTTAATAAGTTTCGCTAAACCAAAAAAACCGCTAGGCAACTAGCGGTTTTTTTACGTCTGTTTATTGTCGATAAGATCAACGTAACTTATCGGCAAGTTGAGTTGAATATACTGTCACTAAGAGCACCATTTTCGTATTTCGTATTTCGTATTTCGTATTTCGTATTTCGTATTTCGTATTTCGTATTTCGTATCTCAAATCGCAGATACAAAAAAGCCTCGCTATCTAGCGAGGCTTTGGAGTTTTTATGCGCCCTTAAAACAGAGAGCTTTAACGTAAGGTCTGAATTATTTCAGCATACCTTCGTTAGCGTTCTCACGAACGTGCTTAAGAATAGACTTAACACCACGTGCGCTTGAAGCAACAACATTACCAGAAGTCATGTAATCAGTACCGCCAGCGAAGTCAGTCATGATAGCACCAGCTTCACGAGCGATTAGGTCGCCAGCTGCTAGATCCCATGGCTTAAGGCCTAGTTCTAGGTAACCATCAACACGGCCAGCTGCTAGGTAACATAGGTCAAGAGCAGGAGAACCTGTACGACGGAAATCAGCACAGTCAATGAATAGACCAGAGATGATCTTCATGAAAGATTCAGAGTGTTGTTTTTGCTTGAATGGGAAACCAGTCGCTAGAACAGTACCTTGAAGGTCTTTTAGTTGAGTAACACGCATACGAGCGTTGTTAAGTTGAGCGCCAGCGCCACGTTGAGCTGTGAATAGCTCGTTTAGCATTGGGTCATAAACACAAGCAACTTCTGTACGACCGTTCATGCGAACAGCGATAGATACAGAGAAGTGAGGGAAACCTTTTACAAAGTTGTTGGTGCCATCTAGTGGGTCAACGATCCATTGTACGTCAGAGTCTTTACCTTCAGTCAGGCCTTTCTCTTCAGAAATAATGCTGTGCTCTGGGTAAGATGCTTTGATTGTCTCAATGATCATGTACTCAGCTTCTTGAGCAATGTTAGTAACGTAATCGTTGTTACCTTTTAGAGACGATTCGATCTTATCAGTTGTTTCTAGAGATTTAGCAATATGGTTGCCAGCTTTACGCGCAGCGCGTATCGCAATGTTTAGCATTGGATGCATATGGTTTTTCCCACAAGATGTTAAAGAACAATTTAAAGCGGCGGCGAGTATACCAAAGTTTTACCAAAAGGGAAGTGGTTATTTTTTGAACTCTTGGTTTCACATTACGCGAAGGGTCTGACCATTTTACTTTGCTATGTGTTAATATCTCGCGATTATTTTTAAAGTGGTGTCATATAGCATGTTAGACAATGTAAAAGTCGTTCTGGTTGGTACGTCTCATTCGGGAAATATCGGATCAGCAGCTCGCGCAATGAAAGTGATGGGTTTGAGTCAATTAGTTCTTGTAGACCCTCAATGTGAAGTTGACGAGCAGACCTTAGCACTGGCTGCGGGTGCAGGTGACATCGCAGAAAACGCGACCATCGTTTCTACATTAGACGAAGCCGTAAAAGACTGTGGTTTAGTGGTTGGTTCGAGTGCACGTTCACGTACGCTTGAATGGCCAATGCTTGAGCCTCGTGAGTGTGGACAAAAGTTTGCGATTGAAGGTCAAAAGCACCCAGTCGCATTAGTGTTCGGCCGTGAACGTACTGGCTTGACTAACGATGAGCTTCAGAAGTGCCACTTCCATGTATGTATCCCAGCTAACCCTGAATACAGCTCGCTAAACCTAGCAATGGCAGTGCAGACTCTGAGCTACGAAGTGCGTGTAGCTCACCTTGATATGGTCGCTAGCCAATATCAGCCACAGCAACAAGATGAGTACCCTCGTCACGAAGAACTAGAAATGTTCTATGAGCACCTTGAAAAAGTGATCATTGATACCCAATTTATCTCTAAGGATAAGCCAGGTCAGGTGATGAATAAACTACGTCGTCTGTTCAGTCGAGCTCGTCCAGAGTTGCAAGAGATCAACACTCTACGCGGCATTTTGACTTCAATTGAGAAGAGCAAAAACGACAAATAAAAACCACACAAACCCTAAGGGTGAATACTTGACTAAAATAGTCAACTAAATACTTGACCAATTTAGTCAGGTATGGGAAGATTCCAACCACATAAACAATGTGGATTCGGTGTGATATGAAACTTACATCTAAAGGAAGATATGCGGTAACAGCTATGCTAGATGTAGCACTGCATTCGCAAAAAAGCCCAGTTCCTCTGGCTGATATTTCAGAGCGACAGGGCATCTCATTATCTTACTTAGAACAGCTATTTTCTAAGTTACGTAAAGCTGGCTTAGTTGCTAGTGTTCGTGGTCCTGGCGGTGGTTACCGTTTAGGTGCTGAAGCGAGCGACATCGCTGTCGGAACTGTAATTGCTGCAGTAGACGAATCAGTTGATGCAACTAAGTGTCACGGTCGAGCAGATTGCCAAGGTGGTAGTCGTTGTTTAACTCACACTCTTTGGCGTGATTTAAGCTCCCGAATCAGCAGCTTCTTAAATGACATTACGCTCGGTGAGCTAATGAAAGATAACGAAGTTTTAGAGATTTCTGATCGTCAAGATATCGATCTTGCGGTTAATAATGGTTTTGCACATAAAAATACGAGCACTACAACGATTAGTGCAGCACCTCACGGTGTTAATGCCCGCTCTTAGCGGTCAGTTTTTACATTGGAGTAGAAAATGAAACTGCCTATTTACTTTGACTATTCAGCTACATGCCCAGTCGATCCACGTGTTGCTGAAAAAATGGTTCAGTGCATGACGATGGACGGTAACTTCGGTAACCCTGCATCTCGTTCACACCGTTACGGCTGGCAGGCAGAAGAATCAGTAGATAATGCTCGTGAGCAAATTGCCGATCTACTAAATGCAGACCCACGTGAGATTGTTTTCACGTCAGGTGCTACAGAGTCAGACAACCTTGCTATCAAAGGTGCAGCGCACTTTTACGAGAAGAAAGGTAAGCACGTAATCACGTGTAAAACAGAACATAAAGCGGTTCTTGATCCATGTCGCCAACTAGAGCGTGAAGGTTTTGAGGTGACTTACCTTGAGCCTGAAGCAAACGGCATCATTGATTTAGACAAGCTACAAGCAGCAATGCGTGAAGATACGGTTCTTGTTTCTATCATGCACGTAAACAACGAGATTGGTGTAATCCAAGATATCTCTGCAATCGGCGAATTATGTCGTTCACGCAAGATCATCTTCCACGTTGATGCGGCTCAGTCTGCGGGTAAAATCCCACTAGATGTAAAAGAGATGAAAGTTGACCTTATCTCTCTTTCTGCACACAAAGCATACGGCCCTAAAGGCATTGGTGCTTTGTACGTTCGTCGTAAGCCACGTATTCGTCTTGAAGCACAGATGCACGGTGGAGGTCACGAACGTGGTTTCCGTTCTGGTACGCTTGCTACTCACCAAATCGTGGGTATGGGTGAAGCTTTTGCTGTCGCTAAACAAGACATGCAGAAAGATTATGACCACGCACTAGCACTTCGCGAGCGTCTATTGAAAGGGGTTCAAGATCTAGAAGCAGTAACGGTAAATGGCGACTTAGATCAACGTGTACCACATAACCTAAACGTGAGCTTTGCTTTCGTTGAAGGTGAATCTCTGCTTATGTCTTTAAAAGACTTAGCGGTATCATCAGGTTCTGCATGTACATCAGCGAGTCTTGAGCCTTCATACGTTTTACGCGCTCTTGGCTTAAACGATGAACTGGCACACAGCTCAGTACGTTTTTCATTCGGCCGTTTCACTACGGAAGAAGAAATCGACTACGCGATTGCACAAATCCGTGTAGCAGTAAATAAATTACGCGACATGTCTCCTCTATGGGATATGTATAAAGAAGGGATTGATTTGAACACTGTTGAGTGGGCTCATCACTAATCTCACGGAAATAGAGGATTCGAGGTAACTATCATGGCATATAGCGAAAAAGTAATTGATCACTACGAAAACCCACGTAACGTAGGTTCGTTTGATAAAGAAGATCCAAGTGTAGGTAGCGGCATGGTTGGCGCACCAGCTTGTGGTGACGTAATGAAACTGCAAATCAAAGTATCTGCAGAAGGTATTATTGAAGACGCAAAATTCAAGACTTACGGTTGCGGTAGCGCAATCGCTTCTAGCTCACTAGTCACTGAGTGGGTTAAAGGTAAAAGTATTGATGAAGCAGCTGCTATTAAAAACTCTGAAATCGCAGAAGAGCTAGAGTTGCCACCAGTGAAAGTTCACTGTTCAATTCTTGCTGAAGATGCAATCAAAGCAGCGGTTGCGGATTACAAAAAGAAGCACTAATCGTTTCTACAACGTAATCACTTCAAAAAAGTAATATTTGGGAGCACCCTTTGTGCTCCCCCTGAGTTCTCAATTTATATAAAACACAAGGTTGTAGTATGGCCATCACCATGACAGATACGGCAGCAAGCCGAGTTCAAGCTTTCCTAGATAACCGAGGTAAAGGTATCGGGTTGCGCTTAGCGGTAAAAACTACTGGCTGTTCGGGTATGGCGTATGTACTGGAATTCGTTGACGAGCTCAACGAAGAAGACGAAGTGTTCGAGCATTCAGGTGTTAAGGTCATCATTGATCCAAAGAGCCTAGTTTACCTAGACGGTACTGAGCTTGATTACGTAAAAGAAGGCCTAAACGAAGGTTTTGAATTCAACAACCCTAACGCGAAAGGCGAATGTGGTTGTGGTGAGAGCTTCAATGTATAAACGCCTCAATCGTTGAGCGTTTATAATGAGCGAAGAATAAAATTAGGCTCTAAGTAAAGAGCCTAAACTTAGGACCACCGTTACATGAATCATTTCGAATTATTTGGGCTACCACTTCAGTTTCAACTGGATGGTAGCCTTCTTTCTTCTCAGTTTAGAGATCTGCAACGCCAATTCCACCCTGATAAATTTGCCACGGCTTCTGAGCGAGATCGCTTGCTGGCTGTGCAAAAAGCTGCGCAAATCAATGATGCGTACCAGGTGTTGAAAAATCCAGTCAGCCGCGCTGAATACCTGTTAGTTCAACATGGTGAGGATATTCGTGGTGAGCAGCAGACTATGCAAGATCCTATGTTCCTGATGGAGCAAATGGAATTGCGTGAAGAGCTGGAAGATATCGCCGACAGTTCTGATCCTGAAGATGCTTTGTTTGCATTTGAAGGAAAGGTTAGCAAAATGTATAAACAACAATTAAGCGCTATCCAACAAGAACTCGACAGCGAAGCTTGGTTAGAAGCTGCAGACCGAGTAAGAAAGCTTAAGTTTATTGCAAAATTAAAGAATGAAATCGAGTTAGTTGAAGATCGTTTGATCGGCTAGTTCGTATAACAAGGACACATCCATGGCACTACTTCAGATTGCAGAACCAGGGCAAAGCGCCGCTCCTCACCAGCACAAGCTTGCAGTGGGTATTGATTTAGGTACAACAAACTCATTGGTTGCGTCAGTGCGCAGTGGTGAGGCAAGCACGCTTGTTGATCAACAAGGTCGCAGTATTCTCCCTTCCGTTGTTCACTATCAGTCAGAGTCGTACACCACTGGTGATGAAGCGCGTGTAAATGCACAAACTGATCCTAAAAATACCATTATCTCAGTTAAGCGATTAATCGGTCGTTCACTGTCAGATATTCAACAGCGATACCCATCTCTGCCATATCAGTTTGAAGAAAGTGATAATGGCCTGCCTGTGATTAACACAGCGCAAGGAAATAAGAACCCAATTCAAGTATCTGCAGATATTCTTCGTGCACTCGGTCAACGTGCTGAGTCGACGTTAGGTGGTGAATTGGCTGGTGCCGTGATTACCGTCCCTGCGTACTTTGATGATGCACAACGTGCAGGTACCAAAGACGCAGCGCAACTTGCTGGTCTTCATGTGTTACGTCTTCTTAATGAACCCACTGCAGCCGCGATTGCTTATGGCTTGGATTCAGGTAAAGAAGGGGTAATCGCTGTTTATGACTTAGGCGGTGGTACGTTTGATATCTCTATCCTACGCCTGTCTAAAGGTGTCTTCGAAGTTTTAGCAACCGGTGGTGACTCTGCATTAGGCGGCGATGACTTTGACCATTTAATTGCGGATCATTTCCAAGAGCAAATGGGCTTGTTAGAGCTGACAGCAGAACAGAACCGTATTCTTCTAGACGCAGCAACAGAAGCGAAGATTGGCTTATCTGAAGCTGAAAGCGTTAATGTTGAAGCACTAGGTTGGTCTGGCTCTTTAACTCGTGAAGAGTTCGAAGAGATCATCAAGCCACTAGTTAAGAAAACGCTGCTTTCGTGCCGCCGAGCACTGAAAGATGCGGAAGTTGACGCGGATGAAGTACTAGAAGTCGTGATGGTAGGTGGTTCAACTCGTACCTTACTTGTTCGTGAAATGGTCGGTGGCTTCTTTGGTCGTACTCCATTAACCAGTATTAACCCTGATGAAGTGGTTGCGATTGGCGCATCGATTCAAGCGGATATCTTAGTTGGCAACAAGCCTGACTCTGAGATGCTGCTATTGGATGTTATCCCTCTGTCACTGGGTATCGAAACAATGGGTGGCTTAGTCGAAAAGATCATCCCTCGTAATACCACGATCCCAGTTGCTCGTGCACAAGAGTTTACCACGTTCAAAGACGGTCAAACTGCAATGACAGTACACACCGTGCAAGGCGAGCGTGAGATGGTTGATGACTGTCGTTCACTGGCTCGATTTGCTCTGAAAGGCATCCCGCCGATGACTGCAGGTGCTGCTCATATTCGTGTTACTTACCAAGTGGATGCTGATGGCCTGCTATCAGTTACCGCAATGGAGAAGAGCACTGGCGTTCAAGCTGAAATCCAAGTTAAGCCTTCTTACGGTCTAAGCGACAACGAAGTGGCTAGCATGCTGAAAGATTCGATGACGTTTGCAAAAGAAGACATGCAAGCGCGTGCTCTTGCTGAGCAACGCGTAGAAGCGGATCGCGTTATCGAAGGCCTTATCGCTGCAATGCAAGCCGACGGTGACGAGCTACTTGATGAGCAAGGCAAACAACAACTTGTTCAAGCGATTGAAGCACTGATTGAAGTGCGTAATGGCGACAACGCTGATGCTATTGAACTAGAAATTAAGAATACCGACAAAGCGAGCCAAGACTTTGCTTCTCGTCGTATGGATAAATCAATTCGTGCTGCACTGTCAGGTCAGTCAGTCGATAATATTTAATAGTTAGAGAATAGATAAACATGCCAAAGATTATTGTTTTACCTCACGAAGATCTATGTCCAGAAGGCGCTGTTTTAGAAGCAAAAACTGGTGAGACGGTTCTTGATGTTGCATTGAAGGCCGGTATTGGTATTGAACACGCATGTGAAAAATCGTGTGCATGTACAACATGTCACGTTGTGATTCGTGAAGGTTTTGATTCTTTAGAAGAGAGTGATGATCTAGAAGACGACATGCTAGATAAAGCATGGGGCTTAGAGATGGAATCTCGCTTGGGTTGCCAAGCTAAAGTGGCTGATACGGATCTTGTTGTAGAGATTCCAAAGTACACGTTGAACCTGGCTTCTGAAGACCATTAAGAACCTGTTCTCAGTCATGGCTAATACAGCGATGACTGAGAGAGTTATTGCTTAGACAAACATACTAAGAAAACTGGCCTAGAATATAGATCATAAAGGTGACAGAGCGTCGCTGATAAATATAAGGAAGTGTTATGAGCTTGAAGTGGATTGATTCGCGAGATATCGCAATTGAGCTATGTGATTTGTACCCTGATACTGATCCTAAAACGGTACGTTTTACCGATCTGCATCAATGGGTGCTAGACCTTGAAGAGTTCGACGACGAGCCTAACCACTCGAATGAAAAAATCTTAGAGGCTATTATTTTGTGCTGGATGGATGAGATGGATTAATCCTCTTATCTGATGATTTGGTCGCGGGTTGGCATCAGTCCAATATAAAACGCAGCCAAGTTAACAATTCTTACTAAAAAAAGCGGACCTTATGGTCCGTTTTTTTATCAAAATGACATTTTCCTCCTACATAATGCTAACATCAGTGAGCTAATAAAAAATAATCAGAATCACACTCTCGAAGTGGTTCATGACAAGGAGAAATCATGTCTACACAGATGCCAGTATTTTTAAGTCAAGAAGCTGCCCAGCCTCAGTGGGGAGCAAGAGCTATTTTATCGTTCTCAGAAGCGGGAGCGACAATTCACATTGGTGAAGGCCACGATCTAGGCGCAGTTCAACGTGCGGGTCGTACGCTTGACGGACAAGGTATCGCATTCGTTTCACTTCGTGGTGAAGGTTGGGATCTAGAAAGCGTTTGGGCTTTCTACCAAGGCTACCGTGGACCAAAGAAAAAGAATGCATTGGAATGGGATGCACTTTCAGAAGCCGATCAAACTGAGCTTGAAGCTCGTATTCGCGCAACTGACTGGACGCGTGACATTATCAATAAAACCGCTGAAGAAGTGGCACCTCGTCAACTTGCGACAATGGCTGCAGAATACATCAAGTCAGTGGCACCAGCGGGCACTGTTAAAGCGAAGATTGTTAAAGACAAGGATCTACTAACCGAAGGTTGGGAAGGCATCTACGCGGTCGGCCGTGGCTCTGAGCGTACATCAGCAATGCTGCAACTGGACTTCAACCCAACAGGCGATGAAAACGCACCTGTATTTGCTTGTTTAGTCGGTAAAGGTATTACGTTCGATTCGGGTGGTTACAGTATCAAGCCAGGCCAATTCATGACAGCGATGAAAGCTGACATGGGTGGCGCAGCAACGATTACTGGTGGTTTAGGTCTTGCGATTGAACGCGGTCTTAACAAGCGCATCAAGCTTATTCTATGTTGCGCAGAGAACATGATCTCTGGTCGCGCATTGAAGCTTGGCGATATCATTACCTACAAAAACGGTAAAACAGTTGAGATCATGAACACTGATGCGGAAGGTCGCTTAGTGCTAGCTGATGGCCTGATGTACGCAAGTGCACAAAGCCCTGAGCTGATCATCGACTGTGCAACGCTAACAGGCGCGGCTAAAAACGCATTAGGTAACGACTACCACGCACTATTAAGCTTCGATGATGAGTTGTCTCACCAAGCGCTAACAGCGGCAAACCAAGAGAAAGAAGGCTTATGGCCACTGCCTCTTGCTGATTTCCACCGTGGTATGTTGCCTTCAAACTTTGCTGATCTTTCAAACATCAGCACAGGCGATTACACACCGGGTGCAAGTACAGCAGCGGCATTCCTTTCTTACTTTGTAGATGATTACAAAAAAGGTTGGATTCATATGGATTGCGCGGGTACTTACCGTAAGTCAGCAAGTGACAAGTGGGCGGCAGGCGCAACGGGTATGGGCGTTCGCACACTGGCTCGTCTTCTTATCGACCAAGCAAAATAATAATAAGGGTGAGCGGTATTTTGTGCCGCTCATTCATAAAGCTCAGATCGAAAGATCTCAGTAATTTCAGTATTTAATAACAAAAAAATGAAGTGAAGGAATCCCTATGGCTCTAGAAAGAACGTTCTCAATTGTTAAGCCGGATGCAGTTAAGCGTAACCTTGTTGGTGAAATCTACCACCGTATCGAAAAAGCAGGCCTAGAAATTATTGCTGCTAAAATGGTTCGTCTTACTGAAGAGCAAGCGAGTGGCTTCTACGCTGAACACGAAGGCAAAGAGTTCTTCCCGGCTCTTAAAGAGTTTATGACTTCTGGTCCTATCATGGTTCAAGTGCTTGAAGGCGAAAACGCTATCGCTCGTTACCGTGAGCTTATGGGTAAAACAAACCCAGAAGAAGCGGCATGTGGCACTATCCGTGCTGACTACGCAATCAGCATGCGTTACAACTCAGTACACGGCAGCGACAGCCCTGAGTCTGCAGCTCGCGAAATCGAATTCTTCTTCCCAGAATCTGAAATTTGCCCACGCCCAGCTCAATAATCGGCACAGCAAATGATTCTAAAGGCTTCACTTCGGTGAGGCCTTTTTTGTAAGTGGATTTTACGTTAGAGATAGTTTACCTAGTCGTCATTCCCGATAGTGACTAAGGACCGCAGTCGGGAATCTCTGTTGAAGTTAGAGATTCCTGATATCTCGTCCCTCGATTCTGGAATGACGAGGTTTTAGGAACTGGTGACTATGAATGGAAAGTGACTGAGTAAGTTTTTACGTCATTCCCGATAGCGACGCAGGAGCGTAGTTGGGAATCTTATTCTTATTTCCAGAATTGTAAGTAATGAAAGGTAGCTGTTCAAACTTTAATCACTTAAGTTTGAATGTCTTAGTAAACACAGGGTTTTACAGCCCTTGTTGAACATGCGTAAAGGCTGTACAATTCGCGCCCTTAATTATTGTTCCGTCATTGAGAGGCATCATGACCACAGCTAAAGTCAATCTACTCGATTTTGATCGTAAAGGTCTTCGTAAATTTTTCACAGAAGAACTGAATGAGAAAGCGTTTCGAGCAGAGCAAGTGATGAAGTGGATTTATCACTTCGGTGTCGATGACTTCGAACAAATGAACAACATCAACAAAAAGTTACGTGAGAAACTTCAACGTCGCTGTGAGATTGTTGCACCTGTTGTTTCTGAAGCTCAACACTCTTCAGATGGCACAATTAAATGGGCGATGAGCGTTGGCGACCAAGACGTTGAAACGGTATACATCCCAGATGGTGACCGTGCGACGCTATGTGTATCTTCACAGGTTGGTTGTGCACTTGAATGTAAGTTCTGTTCTACAGCTCAACAAGGCTTCAACCGTAACCTAAAAGTTTCAGAGATTGTTGGCCAAATCTGGCGTGCATCTCGCGAAATCGGCCTAGAAAAAGAAACCGGTCGTCGTCCAATTACTAACGTTGTAATGATGGGTATGGGCGAGCCTCTATTGAACATGAAGAACCTAATGCCATCATTAGAAATCATGCTTGATGATCTAGGTTTCGCACTGTCTAAGCGTCGTGTAACCGTATCAACTTCTGGTGTTGTTTCTGGCCTTGACCAAATGACAGACAACATCGATGTCGCATTGGCTATTTCTCTACATGCGCCAAACGATGCACTACGTAGCCAAATCATGCCGATCAACGACCGTTGGGATATCCAAGACTTCCTAGCATCTGTTCGTCGTTACATTGCATCTTCAAATGCTAACCGCGGTAAAGTAACGGTTGAGTACGTGTTATTGGATCATGTGAATGATGATATGGACCACGCACGTGAACTTGCTGAGCTAATGAAAGAGACGCCTTGTAAGATCAACTTGATTCCATTCAACCCTTACCCGGGGTCGCCTTATAAGAAGCCAAGCAACTCTCGTATTGATCGCTTCCAAAAAACGCTGATGGAATACAACTACACAGTAACCGTTCGTAAGACTCGTGGTGATGATATTGATGCCGCGTGTGGTCAGTTAGTCGGTGATGTGATTGATAGAACCAAGCGTACTAAAATGCTTAAAGCAGCCTCTGAAGCGAACTTGATTGCCGGTGGTGTGATTGAAGTAAAAGCGGTATAAAACGCGATTAGAACCTAAACAAGCCAGAAGTCTTACTTCTGGCTTGTTGCTTTTCTGGGGTGCAGTTTTTGATTTTTTGGACTTCTTGCCCACGCTTTCTTACATTTTTCGTCAAATTTTGGACAAAACCATGAGCTGACGGTAAATTTTGTTTAAAGTGTTTTTGCCTTGTAATGGCATTAGCTTATGATTAACTAATCTTAAATTAATTTAAGTGCTCGCTTGCTACTGATCATCAATATGTCTATTTAGGTTGGCTACTTGATAAACTAGCTTCCTGAGAAGGTCATCCATAACAAATGAATGATGTTCGCCTTTAAGGGTTGATGATTTAGATAGCAGGAAAAATTCCACATAACGTGGGTTGTTAGATTGAGCTTAAACGACAATAAGAAAACGCTCTCCTCAACCTGCGATAATACTTTAGAAGTTCACTCTCTATGAACACAGAACAAGATACACAAACGCAAGAAACCGTAGCTCCAGCTTTGGAAGCGGGAACGCTGCTTAAGAACAAACGAGAATCTCTTGGTTTAACGCAAAAGCAGATTTCTGATCGCTTGAAACTTCGCGTTACTCTGATCCAACAAATTGAAGAAAACCAATTCGAGTCAGATCAAGTGGCGACGTTTATGCGTGGCTATATTCGTTCATACGCGAAATACGTCAATCTTGACGAAAAAGTCGTATTGAGTGCGCTGCATCATGCCGGTGATGCTCAGCATCAAGAGCAAGAAATGTTGAGCTTTTCTCGTAAGACCAAAACCGAGAAGCACAACAGCCGTATTATGATCCTGACTTGGAGTATTTTTGCGGTCATTGCGGGTATCTCCTCACTTTGGTGGTGGCAGAACCAACAACAAGACACCCTATCTCAATCTTTAGCGAATACCGAAAGCTCAGAAGAGCTCGCGGTAGAAGAATCACTTGCCCCTGAATTCACCTCTTTAGAAGTGATTGAAGCTGAACAAAATGAAGCGGGTGCTTCTGTTGTTGAAGATACTGAAGGCCTTGCTGCGATAAGCGATGCGGAAGATACTTCAGATGCTGTTACTCCAGCTGACGAAACTCCTGCACAACAAGCAACAGAGACAGAGCCAACTGCTGAAGCTGTTGCGAATGCAGAAACGGTTGAAGCTAGCACGGCTCCTGAAGCTGTGGCTAACGAACTAGTGATGCAGTTCACCGCTGATTGCTGGATCCAAGTAAAAGATGCAACGGGTAAAACCTTGTCGACTGGCATCAAAAAAGCAGGTCAGTCGTTAAATCTATCAGGAACTGCGCCATATAAAGTGATTCTAGGTGCGCCAGAAGGCGTATCAATGACATTTGCAAGTGAACCTGTCGACCTTTCTGGGTATACTTCAGGCAAAGTAGCTAGAATAACCTTACCTTAGAGTTAATATGCAACACGAATCTCCTATTATTCGTCGCAAATCAACCCGTATTTATGTGGGTGATGTGCCGATCGGTGATGGTGCACCAATTGCTGTGCAATCCATGACCAACACAAGAACAACAGATGTAGCCGCGACCGTTGCTCAAATTAGAGCTCTGGAAAAAGTTGGCGCTGATATCGTTCGCGTATCTGTACCGACTATGGATGCAGCTGAAGCCTTTAAGCTAATCAAGCAGCAGGTCTCTGTTCCTTTGGTTGCTGATATTCACTTCGACTACCGTATCGCACTTAAAGTGGCGGAATACGGCGTTGACTGTCTGCGTATTAACCCAGGCAACATCGGTAACGAAAGCCGTATCCGCTCAGTTGTTGATTGTGCACGTGATATGAATATTCCGATTCGTATTGGTGTTAACGGCGGTTCTCTTGAGAAAGAGATCCAAGAGAAATACACAGAACCTACAGCAGAAGCGCTTGTTGAATCAGCAATGCGTCACGTAGATATCCTAGACCGTCTGAACTTTGATCAATTCAAAGTCAGCGTTAAGGCGTCTGATGTATTCCTAGCAGTCGGTTCTTACCGTTTGCTGGCTAAGCAGATTGATCAACCTCTTCACCTTGGCATTACCGAAGCGGGTGGTGCGCGTGCTGGCTCTGTGAAGTCAGCGGTAGGTTTAGGTATGCTTCTTTCTGAAGGTATCGGCGATACGCTGCGTATCTCGCTAGCGGCTGATCCGGTTGAAGAGATCAAAGTTGGCTTTGATATTCTTAAATCTTTGCGCATTCGTTCGCGTGGCATCAACTTCATTGCGTGTCCGAGCTGTTCTCGTCAAGAGTTCGATGTTATTAACACCGTTAATGCCCTTGAAGAGCGCCTAGAAGACGTGATCACTCCAATGGACGTATCTATCATCGGTTGTGTGGTTAACGGCCCTGGTGAAGCTGAAGTGTCTCACTTAGGTTTAGCTGGTAGTGCACGTAAGAGTGCCTTCTACGAAGATGGTAAGCGTCAGAAAGAGCGCTTCGACAACGATGACCTTGTCGACAAACTTGAAGCTAAGATTCGTGCAAAAGCGTCAGTGCTTGATAAAGCAAATCGCATTGATGTAGAAAACTTAGAAGATTAATACAACGCGATGGGGTGTGATTGTCTATTCGCACTAACACCTGGTCGTGAGAAATTACGGAATAAATACTGTGGCTAAAAATATTCAAGCAATTCGAGGCATGAACGACTGCCTTCCAACTCAATCACCACTGTGGCAGAAAGTAGAAAGCGCAGTTAAAAACGTGGTGAGTGCATACGGTTACAACGAAGTACGTATGCCTATCGTTGAAGAAACAAACCTATTTAGCCGTGCAGTTGGTGAAGAGACAGACGTTGTTTCTAAAGAGATGTACACCTTTGACGACCGCAATGGCGATAGCCTAACGCTGCGTCCAGAAGGCACAGCAGGTTGTGTTCGTTCATGTATTCAAAATAGCCTTATCAACCGTGATGAACAGCGCCTATGGTACATGGGCCCTATGTTCCGTCACGAGCGTCCTCAAAAAGGTCGTTACCGTCAATTCCACCAATGTGGTGTTGAAGTGTTTGGTCTAGACGGTCCAGACGTTGACGCAGAACTTATCATGATGACAGCACGTCTATGGCGTGAGCTAGGTATCGATAAGCACGTTCGCCTAGAGCTGAACTCAATCGGTTCTCAAGAAGATCGCGTAAGCTACCGCACTGCGTTAGTGGCTTTCCTTGAGCAACATATTGATGTGCTTGACGAAGACTGCAAACGTCGCATGCACACTAACCCTCTACGTGTACTTGATACTAAGAACCCTGATGTTCAAGCTATCTTAGGTGACGCACCTCGACTATCTGAATATCTAGGTGAAGAATCGAAGCAACATTTTGCTGGTTTGTGTGAACTTCTTGACGCTGTTGGTATCGAATACCAAGTTAATGAGCGTCTAGTACGTGGCCTAGATTACTACAACCGCACCGTATTTGAGTGGATCACAGATAGCCTTGGTGCTCAAGGTACAGTATGTGGCGGCGGTCGTTACGATGGTCTTGTTGAGCAACTAGGCGGCAAAGCAACAAATGCAGTTGGCTTTGCAATGGGTCTAGAGCGTCTGGTTCTGATGATGGAAACGCTAGAGCTAACAGAAGTTCGTCGTAGCGTTGATGTATACGTAGTTGCTGCTGGCGAAGGTACTATGATCGCGGGCATGCAGTTAGCGAATCAGTTACGCGACACCGTTGAAGGCGTGCGTGTAATGAACCACTTCGGTGGTGGTAACTTCAAGAAGCAATTCAAACGTGCTGACAAAGTAGGTGCTGTTGTGGCGCTGGTACTTGGTGAGAACGAAGTTGCTGACAATACAGTTGTGTTAAAAGATCTGGTTGGCGGCGAGCAAGAAACCGTGTCTCAAACGGAAGTTGCAGAGAAAGTTGCTGCGCTAATCTAATTAGCCATTGAGCAAACGCTCATAATGAATACTAACGTCAGCACTATGCTGGCGTTTAAAGAATTAAAGAGGACAGGAAGTGGAACTTTACGATAGCGAAGAGCAACAAGTTGAAGCCATTAAAGATTGGTGGAAAGAGAACGGTAAAGCCGTAATCTTTGGTGCGGTTATTGGTTTAGGTGGTCTATTTGGCTGGCGCTATTACCAAGATTCAGTAGTTGAAGCGCGTGAAGCAGCTTCAGAAAGCTACACCTCTGTAATTTCAGCTCTTGATGTTAAGGGTGTTGATGCTCAATCTGATATTCAAGCTTTCATCGACGCAAACAAAGATGCTGAGTACTCAGTACTTGCTGCTATGCAACTAGCAAAAGTACAAGTACAAGCAGGCGATCTAGCGGCGGCACTTGAACAGCTCGAGTGGGCAAAATCGGCAACTAAGGACGCGGCACTTGCGCCACTACTTACTTACCGTGTTGCACGTATTAAAGCTGAGCAAGGTGAATTTGACGCAGCACTGACTGATCTTGCTGCTATGACAGATGAATCTTGGAAAGGCCGTGTTGCTGAACTGCGTGGTGATATCTCACTTCGTAAAGGCGACACAGACGCAGCATACAGTGCTTACACAGAAGCACAGCAAGCTGTTGACGCTAGCCAAACGCTTCAAATCAAACTTGACGACCTAGCTAAATAAGGCGCTTTGAATGAAGAAGATGTTTCCAAAAGCGGCGTTGTGTGCGATTGCTCTTGGCCTACTAGCTGGCTGTGCGGGTGAAGAAGACACCGTAATCATGGCTCCAGTCCCAACGGTAAACAGCGAGTTCACTCCTAGTCAGGAATGGTCTACGTCGGTTGGTGATGGTGTTGGTCACTACTTTTCAAAACTAACGCCAGAATTGGCTTACGACAAAGTGTTTGTTGCAAGCCGTGAAGGTATGGTTAAAGCGCTTGATCCTGATACAGGTAAAGCGCTGTGGAAAGTCGATCTTGAGAAAGACGTATTGGCTCGTTTATCGGGTGGCTTAACGGCGGCTTACGGTAAAGTTTTTGTTGGTTCTGAAAATGGCGAAGTGATCGCACTGGAAGAATCGACCGGTGAAGAGCTGTGGCGTGTATCAGTCAATGGTGAGGTGCTTGCATCCCCAGCAACTGATAGCAACATGGTCATTGTTCATACCAGTCGCGGTATGTTGATCGCGTTAGATCAAGCAAGCGGTGAACAAAAATGGACCATCAGTACGGAAGTACCAAGCCTAACACTGCGTGGCGATAGCTCGCCTGTTGCAGTTTCTGGTGGTGTATTCTGGGGTACAGCAAATGGTCGTCTAGCTGCGGCTATCGTTGATCGTGGTCAGCTTATTTGGCAACAGCCAGTAGGCACACCAAAAGGTGCAACGGAAATTGATCGTTTGGTTGATGTTGATGCATCTCCAATTGTTCTTGGTGGCACCCTGTATACCGTAGGTATCAATGGTCAGCTGATTGCTATCGACCTTCGTTCTGGTAAGCCAATTTGGAAACGTAACTACTCATCAGCGATTGATTTAGCAAGTGATGGTAGCCGTTTGTTCGTTGTTACCGACAAAGACCATGTGGTTGCGGTTGATGCGCGTAGTGGTACTGAACTGTGGAGCACTCCATTGTTAGAAAACCGCTTACTGACAGCACCTGCTATTATTAATGGTTATGTAGTCGTGGGTGATACTGAAGGTTATCTGCACTGGTTGGATCGTTCATCGGGTGAGTTTGTTGCTCAACAGCTTGTCGATGATAGCGGCTTTGCGGTTGCACCAATTGAACTGCCTGAAGGCTACTTAGTGACGACTCGCAATGGCGATGTAAAGAAACTAACGATTAGCCAATAAAAGCGTGATATAATTCACAGTCGGCTCCTGGTTGGTAACAGCCAGGAGCCGTTTTGTTGTTAAAAATTAATAAACCGTGTGGTTATAGGTAAGAGTTTAAACTTGCGAACAAGTGCTTACCTATAACTACATTTAGAGAAGAAATTGTAGAGGTTGTTATGGTACCTGTTGTTGCTCTAGTAGGGCGTCCGAACGTAGGTAAATCTACGTTATTTAACCGATTGACTCGAACTCGTGATGCATTGGTTGCGGATTTCCCTGGCTTAACGCGTGACCGTAAATACGGTCATGCTCATTTTAGCGAGCATGACTTTATTGTTATTGACACTGGCGGTATCGACGGTACTGAAGAAGGTGTTGAAACTAAAATGGCTGAACAGTCGCTAGCGGCGATTGATGAAGCTGATGTCGTTCTATTTATGGTAGATGGCCGTGCGGGTCTAACACCTTCAGACGTGGCGATTGCTAAGCACCTACGTCAACTAGAAAAGCCTTCAATGCTAGTAGTAAACAAGGTTGATGGTATCGACCCTGATGCTGCAAGTGCTGACTTCTGGCAACTAGGTGTAGAAGACATGTACCAAATCGCTGCGGCGCATGGTCGTGGTGTTACTGCACTTATTGACCTTGCTCTTAACCCATTCGCAGAAGCGCTAAAAGCTGAGAATGGCGAAGTAAGCGACTTAACTGAGTTTGAAGACGAAGAAGAAGAGCAGGTTGAATTTACAGAAGAAGAAGCTGAAGCAGAATTCAAGCGTCTTCAAGATCAACCGATCAAACTAGCGATCATTGGCCGTCCTAACGTAGGTAAATCAACGCTAACGAACCGTATTCTTGGTGAAGAGCGTGTGGTTGTTTACGATATGCCAGGTACGACTCGTGACTCTATCTACATCCCAATGCAGCGTGACGAGCGTGAATACGTTCTAATCGATACTGCGGGTGTTCGTCGTCGTAAAAACATCAACGAAACGGTAGAGAAGTTCTCAGTGGTTAAAACACTGAAAGCGATTGAAGATGCTAACGTTGTATTGCTGCTTATCGATGCTCGCGAAAACATCTCTGATCAAGATCTAAGCTTGCTAGGCTTTGCGTTGAACGCTGGTCGTTCAATTGTTATTGCCGTAAACAAGTGGGATGGCCTAGATAACGACGTTAAAGAACGCGTTAAGAAAGAGCTAGACCGTCGCTTAGGCTTCGTTGATTTCGCACGTATTCACTTTATCTCTGCACTTCACGGTACAGGTGTTGGTCACTTGTTTGAGTCTGTACAAGAAGCTTACAAGTCAGCGACTACTCGTGTTGGTACTTCTGTGCTAACTCGTATCATGAAGATGGCGACTGATGATCACCAACCGCCTATGGTTCGTGGCCGTCGTGTGAAACTGAAATACGCGCACGCTGGTGGCTACAACCCACCGATTATCGTTATCCACGGCAACCAAGTTCGTAACTTGCCAGATTCATACAAACGATTCTTGATGAACTACTACCGTCGTTCACTAGAAATCATGGGTACACCTATTCGCATTCAATTCCAGAACAGCGAGAACCCATTTGAAGCTAAGACTAACAAGCTGACAATTTCTCAAGAACGTAAACGTAAACGTATGATGAGCATGGTTAAAGGTCGTAAGTAAACCTTTCCAATAGATTTGATACCCGAGCCTGTCTCGGGTATTTTTTTAAGCAAAATTCACGTTAAGCCATAACAATACGTTTTTATCATCATGGCTCAACGAATCAGACTAGATTCCAGAAGAAGAACGATATGACTACTAGCGATTTGATTACACCTGTGTCAGCAATCACACCAACCATCACTCAATTTTGTCATCAGGCTTGGCAGCTCAATGCTAAAGCGCAGTACGTTGAAAGCGACGACAGCAAAACTTACCTGATCACCGACGTGACACCCTTCCACCCAGTGAGTCACATTTGGCCAGATCACCCTGCAGACCAAGGCTTTGTGAGTGTTGGTGACGTGCTATATCCAGTTGAAGACTGCCTTGTTGGTGCTATAGAACAATCTACTGGAAAGCTTCATATCGCAGCAGATATCCCTGTTAAGCGTGATACGGAAGGGTGGGCGTTTGTTGTTGTCCACCAGCTACCTACATCTGCTTCTATGATTAAGGTTAACGACGAAGTCGTGTTGTCGGTTGATAAAGAGTACCAAGCCAGTTTGAGCCGTGGTCACAGTGCTGGCCACATCGCTTTCCTAGCTTTGAATAAAGTATTGGCTGAGCGCTACTGGCGTAAAGATGCGGATAGAAAAGATCCGCTTGGCAGTTACGACTTCAATAGCTACGCACAAGTGACGAGCTTTGTGACTCCAGAGCTGTGTTCCGATAAGTATCGCTTAGGCAAAACCCTGAAGAAGCGTGGTTTGAACGTTGCAGATATGCTAGCAAGTCTTGATGACATCGAAGCTGATATCAACCAAATGATTGCGGGCTGGTTTGCAGAGCCGACGCCAGTTGTAATGCGACTGGAAGGCGAAGCATTAACAGACTCTCGCTATTGGGAATGGCAGTTGGATGCCGACACTTTAGTGTCTATTCCGTGTGGTGGTACTCACATTGAGAACACCTCAGAACTTAAGGCATTATCCGTTAAGTTAACCCAGTTAGATGACCAGCATATTGAAATGCTGACGCATGTAATTCGATGATCTAGACTACAGATCGAAATGGCTTGTGCTGTTTGTTTTGTTTTTGCATGTAACTTTTAATATAAATTACTGTTTAAAATTGAAATGCAGCACATGTAACTTATGCTTTCGGTGTGTGGTGATATAAATATTCTTTTTGGGGTAGATCGCTGATCAAAATAGATAAAGCGAAAGATCAACCTATGATCTTCGATTGTGTGTCGTACTAATTTAGTGTGCTATTATTAACCAATAACAAGCTTGCATAGGAACAAGCTGTACCCGATTACACAATTGAAAGCCTTAGTGAATGGAACAACAATTTTTATTAGAAGGTCATCGAGCCGTCAATAGTTTGCTGCGGAAGCTTGCGCTTGGGATGGATCGCAAAGATTTAAATCACAAGATTATTCAGCTTACCGAGCAGCGCATGGCTTCAATTTTACTGCTCAACTCAGAGTCTAAACGTTACACCTTGAGTATGCCCCAAACCTGCCTGATTTTTACAATCAACAGATTGAAGGGATAGGAATTGGTGCGGGGATAGGCTCTTGTGGCGAGGCAGCTGCGCTTAAGAAAGCAGTGATGGTCTCCAACATAAATGCACACCCAAACTGGGCACCTTTTCTGGTCTTAACCAATCAAGCGAATTTACATGCCTGTTGGTCGGTCCCCATTATCTCGTCGCGCGGTAATGTGTTGGTTACCTTCGCTATTTATAGCCAGTACATCTCTGAACCACATGAATTTGAGCTCGAGATCTTAGAGCTACTGGCTTCCCTGTATTCGGTAGCACTAGAGAAGTTTGAGCTGGAGAACCAGCTAAACTTTTTCGCTAATCGAGATTCTTTAACCCATTGCTTGAATCGTCGCGCATTGTTTAATGAAGCGGAGAAAGTGTTGGCCAAGCGATGCTTTTCTGAAAAGGTGATGGCGTGTTTGTTTGTTGATGTCGATAAGTTCAAATCAATAAATGATACCTATGACCATAGTTTCGGTGACGATGTGTTGCTGGCGGTTGCCGAAGTTCTTGATGAGGCAACCACAGCATGTGCCAAGATAGGGCGTTATGGTGGTGATGAGTTTGTGGTGTTCTCATGTTTTGATGATCAAGAAAGCGTTGTTAGCTTCTACCACAGCTTAGAGAAAGCACTGCAACAAGCGCTTTATATCAATGATGTGCAATTCTCGGTGAGTGTCGGGCTTTCTTGTGACAAAGATCCTCAAGGATTAGACCAGTTGATCGCACAAGCTGATAAGAACATGTATCAAATCAAGCAAGCCAAGTCTCAACAGTAGTAGATTGTAAAAATAGTAGTAAATTAGGAAATGCTAATGAGTGAAAATATCTGCCCTAAATGCCAGTCTGAGCTAGCTTGGGATGGCAAGTATCACTGTGAAAGTTGTCAGGCTCACTTTACTAAAGTTGGGTTTTGTCCTGAGTGCAGCAGCCAACTTGAGAAGCTTCAAGCCTGTGGTGCGGCGAGCTATTTTTGCAACGGTGATTGCAACGAGTTGAAATCTAAGTCGAGAGTAAAATTCGAATTTAAACCAGCGGAATAGCCTTAAACTCATGGTTTGAACGACCATCGGTGATGTTATACCAGAGACTCAATACTAAAGTGTTGGGTCTTTTTTGTATCTGAAGAACAGGAATGTGTCATCTTGGTTCATTCCCACCGTCACTGCACCAGTATGAAACATAGTTACATGATTGCTATGCACTCTATTGGTGTGAGTTTCTTTTAAATTCTATTAATACAATTGCTTATAAATAATTTCATTGGTTTATAAGTTTGGCACTCTTCTTGTAACTCTGTAATTGAATAACAAAAATACAATTATGGAGTAATATCATGAACAAGGTGTTCAATTTATCGCTAGCTGCACTGTGTACAACACTTTCATTTTCTTCTGCAACAGTGTTTGCTGCTGATGAGACCATCAAGGTCGGTGTTCTACACTCACTCTCTGGCACCATGGCGATCAGTGAGACAACGCTAAAAGATACCGTGCTAATGCTCATCGAAGAGCAGAACAAAAAGGGCGGTTTGCTTGGCAAGAAGCTAGAGCCTGTCGTGGTTGACCCTGCGTCAAACTGGCCGCTATTTGCAGAAAAAGCACGTGAGCTTATCGAAAAAGAGAAAGTGGATGTGGTGTTCGGTGGTTGGACATCGGTATCACGTAAATCCATGCTGCCTGTTTTTGAAGAACTCAACAGCATCCTTTTCTACCCAGTACAGTATGAAGGCGAAGAGTCTTCTAAAAACGTTTTCTACACCGGTGCCGCGCCAAACCAACAAGCGATCCCTGCAGTGGATTACTTGATGGAAGAGCTTGAAGTTGAGCGTTGGGTACTTGCAGGTACCGATTACGTTTATCCACGTACTACCAATAAGATCCTTGAAGCCTACCTAAAAGATAAAGGTGTCGCAGAAGAAGACATCATGATCAACTACACGCCATTTGGTCACTCTGATTGGCAATCTATCGTTTCTGATATCAAAAAGTTCGGCGAAGCAGGCAAGAAAACCGCTGTGGTTTCTACTGTGAACGGCGATGCGAACGTACCTTTCTATAAAGAGCTAGGCGCTCAAGGCATTTCATCTGAAGACATCCCAGTTATTGCATTCTCTGTTGGTGAAGAAGAACTGTCAGGCATGGACACAGAACCATTGGTTGGTCATCTAGCGGCATGGAACTACTTCATGAGTGTTGATACTGAAGCTAATGAAGAGTTCGTTGAAACGTGGCAGTCGTTCATCAAGAGTGAAAAGCGTGTCACCAATGACCCAATGGAAGCGCACTATGTTGGCTTCAATATGTGGGCTCAAGCGGTCACTAATGCGGGCACAACCGATCCTGAATCTGTGCAAGATGCCTTGATTGGCGTGTCTGTACCTAACCTTTCTGGCGGCTACTCTACCATGCTGCCAAACCACCACATTACTAAACCAGTCCTGATCGGTGAAATCCAAGACGATGGTCAATTCGATATCGTTTGGGAAACCACTGGACTAGTGGCGGGTGATGCTTGGTCGAGTTACTTACCTGAATCGGCAAAACTGTTCTCTAGCTGGTCGAAGCCATTCTCATGTGGTGCGTTTAACGTCGAAACGAAGAAGTGTTCTGGCGGTAACTAGATCGTCAATTCAGGAATATTGAGCCTTCCGGTTTGGGAAGAACGCGTCTGTTTAACGGGCGAAGCGAACGGAAGGCTCATCGTTTCAGGTAACAACCACTATCCACACATCCTCCAAGTAAAAATAACAATATCTAACTTGGTTGGTTAAGGAAGCAGGGATGAAAAACGTATTAAACGTATTTAAAGCGCTGTTGCTCATGGCAGTCAGTGCTCAGTTGGCTTTTGCTGGAATAACGGATGAAGCTAGCTTTACCAAGGCGCTAGTTGGTAAGAAAACATCGGATAAAGAATTAGCTATCGATTGGGTGATTGAGACGCAAACGGAAGATGTGTCGAAAGCTATTTTAGATGGCTGGTTAAACGGAAACCTTTACTACTTCAATGAGAAACAGAGCGAGCAGTACAAACAGCTCTACCTCATTCAAAGTATCAAAACAGCGACGTCAGCTCAGTCAGTATGGGATGATTCAACGCTTAATATCGAGAATGCGAGACAGTTTAAAAAGGTTCGTGTGAATAACAAACTTCGCGGGATATTACGCGGGGAAATAGCCTCGATTGGACTGAACAGCGGCAACCCTGATGTGCGTTATAAGGCGGTTTTGGATTTGTTAGGAACCAAAGACGCTGACATTATCGAACGACTAACTGAACTCAGAGCCAATGAATCAGATGGCAAAGTAGCTGAGCTAATGGATTTGTCGTTAGCGATTGCCACTTCTCTTAATAACAGTGCCACCATTGAAGATCGTGTGGCTTCAATTGAACGAGTTGGCGACTTCAAACACTCGGTCGTTCTGAAAACACTGAACCAACTACTGAACAGTGAGCAAGATCCAAGCATTACCGCTGCAGCAGAACGTGCGATGGATAGCTATCAACAAAGCCAAGCACTCTATTCGGGTGTAGAAACAGTATTCTTCGGTTTGAGTTTAGGCTCGGTATTGGTACTGGCAGGCATTGGCTTAGCGATTACCTTTGGTGTGATGGGCGTTATCAACATGGCTCATGGCGAGCTGATCATGATTGGCGCTTACACCACCTACGTATTGCAGTTGTTGATGCCGAATCATATTGGCCTAGCGCTGATACTTTCCATTCCAGCGGCATTCATTGTTTCTGGCTTAGTGGGCATTGCGATTGAGCGAAGTGTGATTCGTCATCTTTATGGTCGCCCATTGGAAACCTTACTCGCGACCTTTGGTATTAGCTTAATCTTGCAGCAGGCTGTTCGTTCTATTTTCTCTCCTTTGAACCGCTCAGTGAGCACGCCTGAATGGATGTCTGGAGCACTTCAATTAAACCCAATGTTGTCCCTGACCTACAACCGCCTTTACATCATTCTCTTCTGTGGTTTGGTGTTTATGGGCTTATTAATGGTTCTGAAAAAGACACCACTAGGTTTGCAGGTTCGTGCGGTTTCTCAAAACCGTGGCATGGCTCGTGCGATGGGTATTCGTTCAGAGCGAGTTGATGCGATGACCTTCGGTTTAGGCTCTGGCGTTGCGGGTGTTGCAGGCGTGGCACTGTCTCAACTGACCAACGTTGGCCCTAATATGGGACAGGCGTACATCATCGACTCATTCATGGTGGTGGTATTCGGCGGTGTTGGCAACCTATGGGGCACGCTAGTCGCAGGCTTAAGCCTTGGTCTGTTCAATAAAATTTTAGAACCATGGGCTGGTGCGGTTCTCGCCAAGATTCTGGTACTGGTTTTCATCATTCTATTTATTCAAAAACGCCCACGCGGACTCTTCCCGCAACGTGGTCGTGCGGCTGAAGGTTAAGGACAACATCATGCAGTCAAAATCATTTGTACTTTCGGCAATGCGTGGTGACAAAGGTGGCCAACTGACCATCCTTGCCATTCTAGCGGCCGTTATTCTTATCCCACTGGCTAACACCATGTTACCAAGTGGGCACCCGCTCCATGTAGAGACTTTTACTATCTCGCTGATGGGCAAATATCTGAGCTACGCAATGTTGGCGTTGGCGCTCGATCTGGTGTGGGGCTATCTCGGAATCTTGAGCCTTGGCCACGGTGCTTTCTTTGCGCTTGGTGGTTATGCGATGGGCATGTACTTGATGCGTCAGATTGGTGACCGTGGGGTTTATGGTGATCCAGTCTTACCAGATTTCATGGTGTTCCTTGATTGGTCTGCGTTGCCGTGGTTCTGGCAGGGCTTTGACCAGTTCTGGTTTGCTTGCCTGATGGTGGTGCTAGTGCCGGGCGCATTGGCTTACTTGTTCGGTTATTTAGCTTTCCGCTCTCGTGTGTCCGGGGTGTATCTTTCTATCATGACTCAGGCATTAACTTACGCATTGATGCTGGCATTTTTCCGCAACGAAATGGGCTTTGGTGGCAACAACGGACTGACGGATTTCAAAGACATCATCGGTCTGAGTTTGCAGAGTGATGCGGTCAAGATAGGTCTGTTTGTCGCGACTGGTATTGCGCTTATTCTCAGCTACATAGCTTGTCGCATGGTGGTGACCAGTCGACTAGGTCGTGTGGCATTAGCGATTCGTGATACGGAATCACGCACTCGCTTTATGGGCTATGACGTCGATGGCATCAAGCTGTGGGTCTTCGTTCTTTCTGCGGTTATCGCCGGTATTGCCGGGGCTTTATATGTCCCTCAAGTGGGTATTATCAATCCGGGAGAATTTGCTCCTCTTAACTCGATTGAGATTGTGGTTTGGGTAGCCTTAGGCGGTCGTGCCACTCTGTTTGGTGCCATTGTCGGTGCATTGATCATCAACTACGCCAAGAGTTGGTTTACGGTTGAGTTCCCGGAGGTGTGGCTGTTTGCTCTGGGTGGACTATTCGTACTCTCAACCATGTACTTCCCACAAGGTGTGATTGGCTTTGTCAGTGAAAAGTGGCAGCAGCTGCGCAAGGCATCAAATGGGAAAAACCAAGATAAAGATAAGGATGATCAGCACAAGGCCAAGGAGGTGATCGCATGACCACATTTAATAGCGTAAAGGAATCGGTTCAGGCGTTCACTCGTCGAGACGAAGTCTTTGATTACCTCAAACCCGATATTCATCCTGCCATCGATACTCGACATAACGTGCTGTTGTATGTCGAAGGCGTCAACAAAAGCTTCGATGGTTTCCAAGCGATAAACGACCTCAACCTCTACATCAAAGAGGGAGAGCTACGCTGTATCATAGGTCCTAATGGCGCAGGTAAAACCACCATGATGGACATTATCACAGGTAAAACTAAGCCAGACACCGGCGAGGTGTGGTTGGGTTCGAACATCAACTTATTGAAGATGAACGAAGCCGAAATCGCCAATGCAGGCGTTGGGCGTAAATTCCAAAAACCGACCGTGATTGAGTGTTTAACTGTGTGGCAGAACCTTGAATTAGCCATGGCCGGTGACCGCTCAGTGTGGGCGACGTTCACCGCTGTGATGTCTGGTGAACAGAAAGACAAATTGACCTCGGTACTTGAGCTGATTCATTTAAAAGACGAAGCGGCGAATTTGGCAGGTAACCTGTCTCACGGACAAAAGCAGTGGTTAGAGATCGGCATGCTATTGATGCAAAACCCTAAGCTGTTGCTGGTGGATGAACCCGTGGCAGGTATGACTCACCAAGAAATGGATCGCACCTCTGAGTTACTTAACTCACTGGCAGGTAAGCACTCGGTTGTGGTCGTTGAACACGATATGGATTTCGTTCGTTCTATCGCCAGCCATGTCACCGTGCTTCATCAAGGTCATGTGTTGGCTGAAGGCACCATGGATCAAGTGCAGGCTCACCCTGAAGTTAAACAAGTTTATCTCGGAGAATAGGATGCTAGAGGTTAAATCAGTTAATCAATATTACGGTGAGAGCCACACGCTGTGGGATTTGGATATGCAGATCCCAGAAGGTAAATGCACGGTGCTAATGGGGCGAAATGGTGTCGGTAAAACCACCTTACTGCAATGCATTATGGGGTTGGTGAAGGTTGAAAGCGGTGACATCTCCTTATCGGGTGAGTCACTTTTGAAAACCGATGCCGAGGACCGTCCACGCCAAGGGATCGGCTATGTACCGCAAGGTCGCCAGATCTTCCCAATGCTCACTGTTCAAGAAAATCTAGAGGTCGGTTTACCGATTCGTAAAAAGGGTGACCGCAAGATCCCTGAATTCATCTTCGATATTTTCCCAGTGTTAAAAGAGATGCTACATCGTCGCGGTGGTGATTTATCGGGTGGCCAGCAGCAACAGCTAGCGATTGGGCGTGCGCTGGTGGTTAATCCAAAGCTATTGATCTTGGATGAGCCGACGGAGGGTATTCAACCCAATATTGTGCAAGAGATTGGCGACATCATTCGCATGCTCAACGAGAAAATGGGGCTCACGGTTCTGTTGGTTGAACAGAAGCTGCCGTTTGCAAGAAAGGTCGGTGACCGTTTTTGCATTATCGACCGTGGACGCCAAGTGGCAGAAGGTGAAATGACAGGGCTCGATGAGTCCTTGATAAAGGAGTACCTAACCGTATGAATTCTCTCTTTTCTCCGAATGAAGTAAGCAAGGCTTCTTTAGTAGAAGCTTTATCTTTGAATGAGACCATCGAACAAGATATTCGTGATGGTTGGCAAGCGAGTTTAAACCTCACCTTTGTCGATCGAGGTGATAAAACCGTATTAAAGAATCGTCAGCAGTCTGGTCCGCTTGCGGTGCAACGCCCCCTGTATCCTGATGGGGAAACGTGTCACACCTACTTACTCCATCCCCCCGGCGGAGTGGTAGGTGGTGACACTCTCAATATTAACGTGAATCTTGAGCACGGTGCTCACGCGTTGATTACCACACCCGGTGCGACCAAGTTTTATCGCTCAAACAACAAGTACGCCAAGCAGAAGCAGACCCTACGAGTGAAGAAAGATGCACGCTTGGAATGGATGCCGCAAGAGAACATCTTTTTCCCCAATGCACACGTTCGTTTAGATACTGAAATTCGCCTAGAAAAGGGTGCACAGTTTTGGGGTTGGGAGATGCACTGTTTTGGACGCCCTGCACAGAATGAGGGATTCGAGCATGGTCATCTCGTTGGGAAAACAGAAATCTATCTTGATAATCAAAGGCTTCTGACTGAAGGCTTTAATTTTCATGGTGGCGATAAGTTAATGATAAATATGGGGTTACTTGATTATTCAATGATGGGAACCTTTTATATCACCTCAAATGAGAAGCAAGATCTAGAGTTGGTACAGAGCTTGCTCATATCTATTACACAGCAAGCTTCACAGCAATCAGTTACATCAAAAACGTCGAGTGAACCCACATTAATATTGGGTGCTACTCAGATAGAAGGATTGATTGTGGTGCGAGCCTTGGGTAATTGGAGTGAAGATATCCTCCAAGCCTTTGGTCAGATTTGGCAAGCAACTCGCTCTCATTTATGTGGTACGACTCCTGATTTACCAAGGATTTGGGCGACTTAGCGATTAGCCCTTTTTGTACCTAGGGTGACTTCCGACCCTAGGTACATTTTTTCAAGCTTGCTGTGATTGAATCCCACTTACTGCTCATGCGTTTTTGAGCAATAAGAAAACAACACTAACAGCGGGCGGCTAAATGGAATTAACACCAAGAGAAAAAGATAAGCTACTTATCTTCTGCGCAGGAATGCTGGCACAGCAGCGCAAACAAAAAGGCTTAAAGCTCAACTACCCAGAATCTATCGCACTGATCAGCAGTGCCATTCTCGAAGGTGCCCGCGAGGGTAAAACCGTTTCAGAATTAATGGATTTTGGACGCACACTTCTTACTGTCGATGACGTTATGGAGGGGATCCCTTCCATGATCCCTGATGTACAAGTCGAAGCCACTTTTCCTGATGGCACCAAGCTGGTGACCGTTCATGAACCTATCGTGTAGGGAGAAGTAATATGGCTGGTTCCACAAAACAATACTCAGGATTCGTTCCCGGAAAAGTAGAAACCGCACCGGGTGACATCACTCTCAATGAAGGCCGAGACACAACGTCCGTTAAGGTACAAAACATTGGCGATCGTCCTGTTCAAATTGGCTCTCATTACCACTTCTATGAAGCAAACCCTTCGCTGATCTTTGACCGAGAAGCCACTAAAGGTTTTCGACTCAATATTCCTGCGGGCACCGCAACCCGCTTTGAGCCGGGTCAGTCGCGTAGCGTCGAGTTAGTGCGTTACGCCGGTAAGTTAGAGATCTATGGCTTCCAAGGAAAGGTGATGGGCAAGCTCTAAGCGCTCCCACGGAATAATGAAAATAACAAAGGATTGAACATGGCGACGATATCCAGACAGGCTTATGCCGAAATGTTTGGGCCAACAGTCGGTGACCGAGTGCGTCTTGCTGACACTGATTTATGGCTAGAAGTTGAAAAAGATTACACCGTATACGGCGACGAAGTGAAATTCGGCGGCGGCAAAGTTATCCGTGATGGACAAGGGCAAAGCCAACGTCCAAGTGCCGAAACTCCAGATTTGGTGATCACTAACGCGATTGTGTTGGATTACTGGGGCATCGTAAAAGCCGATGTCGCAGTCAAAGATGGTCGAGTTCAGGCATTGGGCAAAGCGGGCAACCCAGATGTTCAACCGGGCGTTGATATTGTGATTGGCCCGGGCACGGAAATTTTAGCAGGCGAAGGTTCAATCTTGACTGCTGGTGGTATTGATTCACACATTCATTTTATTTGCCCACAACAGATTGAAGAAGCACTGGCGTCAGGTGTGACAACCATGATCGGCGGTGGCACTGGACCAAACACAGGTACTAACGCGACCACATGCACACCGGGGCCTTGGAACATGCACCGCATGCTAGAGTCACTCGATCAATTCCCGATGAACTTTGGTTTGTTAGGCAAAGGCAATGCCAGTCAGCCAGAAGCACTACGTGAGCAAGTAGCGGCAGGCGCGGTGGGTTTGAAGTTACACGAAGACTGGGGAACCACTCCCGCTTCAATCGATACCTGTTTGAGTGTGGCTGACGAGATGGACGTACAAGTAGCGATTCATACCGACACTCTGAATGAATCTGGTTTTGTTGAATCGACACTTGGCGCAATCGGCGACCGCGTGATTCATACCTATCACACCGAAGGTGCGGGCGGTGGTCATGCTCCCGATATTATTCGTGCTGCAGGTGAGCCGAACGTTTTGCCTTCCTCAACCAATCCAACACGCCCTTACACCATCAATACCGTCGATGAGCACTTAGACATGTTGATGGTCTGTCATCACTTGTCACCATCGATTGCTGAAGATGTCGCGTTTGCTGAATCTCGTATCCGCCGTGAAACCATTGCCGCAGAAGACATTCTTCATGACTTAGGTGCCTTTTCGATGATCGCTTCGGACTCACAAGCAATGGGACGTGTAGGCGAGGTGATCACTCGAACTTGGCAAACTGCGCACAAGATGAAAGTTCAGCGCGGCAGCCTAAAAGAAGATTCAGACTACAGCGATAACTTCCGATTAAGACGCTATGTCGCTAAGTACACCATCAACCCAGCGATCACTCATGGTATGTCTCATGAAATCGGTTCTATCGAAGCAGGGAAATTAGCAGACTTAGTGTTGTGGAAGCCCGCTTTCTTTGGTGTGAAACCTAGTGTGATTTTGAAAGGCGGCATGATCGCCATGGCGCCGATGGGTGACCCAAATGCTTCAATCCCAACACCTCAGCCAGTCCATTACCGTTCAATGTTTGGTAGCTACGGCAAGGCATGTCAAAACACATCAATGTTGTTTGTTTCTAAGGAAGCCAAGGCGCAGAACATTGATAAGCAATTGGGTTTGCAGAGCTTGATTGGTGTTGTGAGCAACTGCCGAAATATCAGCAAAGCCGACATGAAGCTCAACGATTGGATGCCAAAAATTGAGGTCGACTCTCAGACGTATCAAGTACGCGCCGATGGTGAATTGCTAACTTGTGAGCCTGCTGAAGAACTACCAATGGCACAACGGTATTTTCTATTTTAAGAGCTCGGCTGAAGGCTTTTATTTTAGCGCTGAGCTGAAGGCTCTTGTTCTAGCTCTTAGCTAAGGGCTTTTAGGCTGAAGGCTCCTAATTTAAACGTTATAAATCTCACAAGGAGATTGAGGTAATAGCATGATTGAACTGACTCAACTGAATACTCAAATACAAAATGCACCGGACGGCTACTTAAGCCTGCCGATCGATAGCCGCATTAAGAGCCGTCTTAAGGTGATGCTCGATGACGGGCGCAATGCCGGACTGTTTCTACCACGAGGTCATATCTTGCGTGGTGGCGAACAACTCTCAAGTAAATGCGGTTTAGTCGTAGAAGTGAAAGCGGCACCAGAAACCGTTTCGACTGTTTACTGTGAAGACTTGCTCCTGTTAACGCGAGTGGCGTATCACCTTGGTAACCGTCATGTTCCGCTGCAAGTGGAAGCGGGTTGGGTTCGTTATCAACACGACCATGTTTTAGATGAAATGGTTGAAGGCTTAGGCGCGAAAGTGACCACTGAGAAACAACCGTTTGAACCAGAAGGCGGTGCTTATGGCGGTCGCTCTGGTGGACATCATCACCATCATTAATCGAGTCATTTGAGACCCACCCATTTATAGATACAACCACGATATTAATAATTATAAACGCAAGGAACTCGCGATGAACTTTAAAACAGCTGCAGGCTTATGTACTTTCACACTGGCTTCTCTAACAACATCAACGATGGCTTTCGCTCACCCAGGACATGGGGCGCATTCAGTTCATGAGTCTCACTCATTTATGTCTGGCTTAACTCACCCTGTGACAGGTATGGATCACCTGATCATGTTGATCGCTTTTGGTCTGTTAATTGGCGCACTTTTATTCTCCACCAAGACAAAAGCCGCTCTGATTGGCGGCGGATTGGTGTCTTTGGTGGTAGGGCTTATCGCAGGCCAAGCCCTAGGCTTCTCTGTGATTGTTGAACCTGCAATCATCGCTTCTCTATTCGTTGTCAGCTTATGTTTATGGCACGTGTTCTCACCATCGACTAAGCGAGTGAACAGTGTATTAGCGGCTTCGATTGGCATGTTGTTTTTCCATGGTTATGCGCATGGCGTTGAAGCGGCAAGTAACCTAACTCAGTTTGCAACTGGCATGAGCATCACTGCTTTGGCTTTGATGGTTATCGGTGCTTTTGTTGGCCGCGCGGTTTACTCAAAATGGATGTCGGTTGGTGTGGCTTCAGCAAGCGCACTATTACTGTTAGGCGCGTAAGCTCTCGAACTTATTTGATTCTAGAAGACTGAGGGCACGGTTATGACCACAACAGAAAATGTCGCCATCTATCGCCTGTTTCAATTGATCAGTCCGTCATTGCCGATTGGTGGGTTCACTTACTCGCAGGGTTTAGAGTTAGCGGTTGAAGCGGGTTGGGTGACCGATCGCAACAGCATGGAACAGTGGCTCAACACCATCGTCAACTCCAGTGTCGCGACCTTGGAATTGCCTATATTAGAGCGTCTTTACCACGCTCTAGAAAAGGGGGAACTCGATGAGATTGAGCACTGGTGTAATTACCTGTACTCAAGCCGTGAAACCAGTGAATTGCGAGCGGAAGAGAAACAGCGTGGGCAAGCATTGAATACTTTGTTGAAGCGCTTAGATATCGATATTTCACAGGTGGACTCTGTTGATAGTCACCCAAACCAATTGTTGGGCATGTGTATGGCGGCTCAGCATTGGGGCATTGATTTAGAAAGCCTCAAGCAAGGTTACTTATGGAGCTGGCTTGAAAATATCGTTACCGCAGGCGTGAAACTGGTGCCTTTAGGTCAAACCGACGGGCAGTTGGCATTGATTAATATCACCAACACCTTTCCTGAGGTGATCGAAAAGGCCCACGCGATAGAAGATTGGATGGTAGGCAGTTTTTCGCCATCAATGGCATTAGCAAGCTCACTGCACGAAACACAATACACGAGACTATTTCGTTCGTAGCGGTCAGCGCGAACGAGGTAGCAAGAAAAGAATATAAGGAAGTAGACAATGGAAAGTTATAAGCAACCCCTTCGAATTGGTATTGGCGGCCCGGTAGGGTCTGGTAAAACAGCGTTGTTAGAGGTGCTGTGTAAAGCAATTCGAGACAAGCTGAATATTGCAGTCGTAACCAATGACATCTACACCCAAGAAGATGCAAAGATCCTCACTCGCGCTGAAGCTTTAGAACCTGACCGTATCATCGGTGTTGAAACGGGCGGTTGCCCGCATACTGCGATTCGTGAAGATGCGTCGATGAACCTAGCGGCCGTTGAAGAGCTGGCTAAGCTGCACAAAAACCTCGATGTGGTATTCGTCGAAAGCGGTGGTGATAACTTGAGTGCGACGTTCAGCCCTGAATTAGCCGATCTTACCATCTACGTGATTGATGTAGCGGAGGGGGAGAAGATCCCACGTAAAGGTGGTCCGGGTATTACACGATCCGATCTGTTAGTCATCAACAAGATCGATTTAGCACCGTATGTTGGCGCGTCACTTGAAGTGATGGAGCAAGACACTCAACGCATGCGACCAACTAAGCCATACGTGTTCACCAACCTCAAAGAGAGCCAAGGTTTAGATTTCATCATCAACTTTATTGTGACGGAAGGGATGCTGACCATGAAGGAGCCTTCTACGACGGAGTCGTGAGTAAGGTTTGAATCAGGTTGTTTTCTTTTACAGCCAGTAGATATACAAAAGCCCTGTCGATTATCGATAGGGCTTTCTGGTTTTAAATGATTTTCAACGTTCTAGTCGAACCTAAAGCCCACTCTTAGCGACTCTTGTTGTCACTTGCGATTCAATCACACCGTCTTCAACTTGAGTGGTGATCACTTCACCGACTTCGACATCGTTAATTGATGATACTGTCTTGCTCGATGCGGAATGAGTAATGCTGTAGCCACGCTTTAGGGTTGCCAGTGGACTAACGGTTTCTAGCTTCTCTGCAGCCATGGCTAGCTGATGGCGAGTGGTTAGCAGTGTTTTATCCATCGCATCTAATAGCTTTTGCTCTGAACGTTGCAGATGCAGTTTTTGTTCACCAAGGCGCTTCACTGGTGAGTTCAACTGAAGTTGGTGCTGTTTACGTTCAACACGCTGTGCATGTTGTTTTAGGTATTGAGTCATACCACGACGCAAACGCATGTCTAGGTCATCAAGCTGCTGACTCTGCTTTTGCAGTTGGTAGCTCGGGTGCTGTTTCTCCAAGCGGTATTTTAACGTTTGAGTGGATTGTGCTTGTTTGATTAACACATGACGAATCGCACTCACCAAGCGAGCACGTTTAGAGGCATAAGCTTGCTCTTTATGACTGTTGTCACGGCTAACCAATTCTGCAGCAGCTGACGGCGTTGGAGCACGCATATCTGCGACGAAATCGGCGATAGTGACGTCAACTTCGTGGCCAACTGCGCTGATAATCGGGATCTGGCTTGCTGCAATTGTGCGAGCAACGATCTCGTTATTGAAGCACCATAAGTCTTCTAATGAACCGCCGCCACGACCCACGATCAACACATCACACTCATTGCGTTCGTTAGCTCGTCCAATCGCTTGAGCAATCTGAATTGCCGCCTCTTCGCCTTGAACCATGGTCGGGTAAACCACAACAGGCAATGAAGGATCGCGCCTTTTTAGTACATCAAGAATATCAAACAGCGCTGCACCGGTTTTAGATGTGATAACGCCAACACGTTTTGGGTGTTCAGGAAGAGCTTGCTTACTTGATTGAGCAAACAGTCCTTCTGCGGCAAGGTTCATCTTCAGTTTTTCAAACTCTTGCTGAAGCTTGCCGTCACCCTCTGGCTGCATGCTTTCGATGATCAGTTGATAATCACCACGTGGCTCATAAAGAGACAGGCGAGCTTTGACTAGAACTTGATTACCATTCTGGGGCTTAAAGGTGACACGGCGGTTATTGCCACGAAACATGGCGCACTTAACTTGAGCGCGAGAGTCTTTAAGCGTGAGGTACCAGTGACCAGATACAGGTGCAGAGAAGTTTGAGATTTCACCAACGAGCCAGACTATTCCCATTTCGTTTTCTAATAGGAGACGAACCTCTGAGTTGAGGCGAGAAACAGTAAAGATGTTTGGATTAGTCATAGAAGCACTATCTTTCCTTGAAGGAAGGTCTTTCTTGGAATCTCACAGGGCGTGAGTATGGAAGATAGCGGCAATATAATACATAGCAAGGGGGTAAATGCAAATTAAAAGTACAAAAATGTGTAGCCAAGCGATTTCGCCGTGCGTATAATCCGTCTGCAATATCAAATCCAAATCACTTTATTATGCGAAACGATAAAGTTGGGTTTACTCCTTTTAACACCTTTGTTGTGAGATATTGCAAATGCTACGAATCGCAAAAGAAGCTTTAACTTTTGATGACGTTTTACTCGTCCCAGCACACTCAACCGTTCTTCCGAACACAGCTGATCTTCGCACTCAGTTAACGAAAAACATTTCTTTAAACATCCCAATGATCTCTGCATCGATGGATACTGTTACGGAAGCACGCCTAGCAATTGCCCTTGCGCAAGAAGGTGGTATTGGCTTTATTCATAAGAATATGTCAATCGAGCAGCAAGCTGAAATGGTTCGCCAGGTTAAAATTTACGAAGCTGGTGTGGTTTCTCACCCAGTAACTGTAAGCCCTGACGCGACAATCGCTGATGTTGTAGCCCTTACTCAAAAACACGGCTTCGCCGGTTTCCCTGTTGTTACTGAAACAAACGAATTGGTTGGTATCATTACTGGCCGTGACGTTCGCTTTGTTACTGACCTTTCTAAGAAAGTTGATGTAGTAATGACGCCTAAAGCTCGCCTTGCTTCTGTTAAAGAAGGTGCAACTCGTGAAGAAGTTCAAGAGAAAATGCACGAAGCGCGTGTTGAAAAAGTTCTTGTTGTAAATGATGACTTCCAACTGACTGGAATGATCACTGCAAAAGATTTCCACAAAGCAGAACGTAAACCAAACGCATGTAAAGATGAGCGCGGCAGCCTACGTGTAGGTGCAGCTGTTGGTGCTGGTGCTGGTAACGAAGAGCGTGTTGCTGCTCTAGTTGAAGCTGGCGTAGACGTTCTACTTATCGACTCTTCACACGGTCACTCTGAAGGCGTACTTAACCGTATCCGCGAAACTCGCGCTGCATACCCTGATCTACAAATCATCGGTGGTAACGTAGCAACTGGTGCTGGCGCACGTGCTCTTATCGAAGCGGGTGTTAGTGCAGTTAAAGTTGGTATCGGCCCAGGTTCAATCTGTACGACTCGTATCGTTACTGGTGTTGGTGTTCCTCAAGTAACAGCAATCGCAGACGCAGCGGAAGTTGCAAACGAATACGGTATTCCAGTAATCGCAGATGGCGGTATCCGCTTCTCTGGCGATATCTGTAAAGCTATCGTTGCTGGCGCATCTTGTGTGATGGTTGGTTCAATGTTCGCGGGTACTGAAGAAGCACCGGGTGAAGTTATTCTTTACAACGGTCGTTCTTACAAGTCTTACCGTGGTATGGGTTCTCTTGGCGCTATGTCTCAAGGCTCTTCTGACCGTTACTTCCAATCTGACAACGCTGCAGACAAGCTTGTTCCAGAAGGTATTGAAGGTCGTATCGCATACAAAGGTCGTCTAAAAGAGATCGTTCACCAACAGATGGGCGGTCTACGCTCAAGCATGGGCCTAACGGGTTCTGCAACTGTTGAAGACATGCGTACTAAAGCTGAGTTTGTTCGTATCTCTGGTGCGGGCATGAAAGAATCTCACGTACACGATGTTCAAATCACGAAAGAAGCACCTAACTACCGTTTAGGTTAATAATACGTCCAAACGTTTGAATAATGTGCTGATTTAGTCGGCACATTAATATACCAATCGTAGTAAATAACTGGTCATCCTAGCTTGTTAAAAACCTCGATAACTTCGTTAGAATTTTTGATTGTAGAATAACTACTTATCAGAACTCTTTGTCGAATAGAGCAGCCTCGTTCTCAGGCTTTTTTCCTACGCTATTCCTGAACACTTACTTACTGTGATTGGTATTATATCTACCGCCTGTTTTGTTAAAAGTCCGATTGTCTCAAAACACGTGGTTAAAGATATCTAACGAAAACGTTTGCTTTATTTCTTGAAGAGTTAATCAGAGGTGAGTAAACTCACCTCCGTTTTATCACATAGCCAATAAGACTGCTTACAATGACTAAAAATATTCATGACCAACGTATTCTAATTCTAGACTTCGGTTCTCAATACACACAGCTAGTAGCTCGTCGTATTCGTGAGATCGGTGTTTACTGTGAACTTTGGAGCTGGGACGTAGAAGAAGCGGATATTCGTGAATTCAATCCAGACGGCATCATCCTATCTGGTGGTCCTGAAAGTGTAACGGAGGAGAACTCTCCACGTGCACCTCAGTACGTATTTGATTCAGGTGTTCCTGTATTCGGTATCTGCTACGGCATGCAAACTATGGCTGAGCAACTTGGCGGTAAAGTAGCAACGTCTACTGAGCGCGAGTTCGGCTACGCAGCGGTACAAGTGACTGGCGAATCTGCACTTTTCGCTGACCTTGAGTCTACTCAAGATGTTTGGATGAGCCACGGCGACAAAGTAGTTGAGATTCCAGCTGATTTCACAAAGATCGCTGAAACAGACACTTGCCCATACGCTGCAATGGCAAACGAAGAGAAGAAGTACTTCGGTGTTCAATTCCACCCAGAAGTAACACACACTAAAAACGGCCTGAAAATGCTTGAGAACTTCGTTCTTAACGTATGTGGTTGTGAAGGTCTGTGGACTTCAGCTTCAATCATTGAAGATGCAGTTGCACGTATTAAAGAACAAGTAGGTGACGACGAAGTTATCCTTGGTCTTTCTGGTGGTGTTGATTCATCTGTAGTTGCGATGCTTGCTCACCGCGCTATCGGCGACAAACTAACATGTGTATTTGTTGATAACGGCCTTCTTCGTCTAAACGAAGCTGAGCAAGTTATGGATATGTTTGGTGACCAGTTCGGCCTAAACATCATCAAAGTCGATGCAGAAGATCGTTTCCTTAAAGCTCTGGAAGGCGAAGCTGAACCAGAAGCTAAGCGTAAAATCATCGGTCACGTATTCGTAGATATCTTCGATGAAGAGTCTAAGAAACTATCTAATGCTAAATGGCTTGCTCAGGGTACTATCTACCCAGACGTAATCGAGTCTGCAGCATCTAAGACAGGTAAAGCACACGTAATCAAATCTCACCACAACGTTGGTGGCCTTCCTGATGATATGGAAATGGGTCTTGTTGAACCTCTACGTGAGCTGTTTAAAGATGAAGTACGTAAGATCGGCCTTGAGCTTGGTCTTCCATACAACATGCTTTACCGCCACCCATTCCCGGGTCCTGGTCTAGGTGTTCGTGTTCTTGGCGAAATCAAGAAAGAGTACTGTGATCTACTGCGTCGCGCAGATGCTATTTTCATTGAAGAGCTTCACGCTGCTGACCTTTACCACAAAGTATCTCAAGCATTCACGGTATTCCTACCAGTACGTTCAGTTGGCGTAATGGGCGATGGCCGTAAGTACGATTGGGTTGTATCTCTACGTGCCGTAGAAACTATCGACTTCATGACTGCTCACTGGGCACACCTACCATACGACTTCCTAGGTAAGGTTTCTAACCGTATTATCAACGAAGTTAACGGCATTTCACGTGTTGTTTACGATATTTCTGGTAAGCCACCAGCAACTATCGAGTGGGAATAATCTCTTAGAGATTTAACCAGCTTTGATTAAGATCTTAAGCCTCGAACTCAGTTCGGGGCTTTTTTCTTTTCGATTGATTATATTGATTCATTACATTAAAGGCTTATGAGCAATACCTCGAAATCAAATGAACAATAACTAGAAACCAAATGAGTTGGAAACTAGATATCAGCTCAAGAAACCATGAGACGCTTTGTTGTGCTGAGCCATGTATCAAAAAGATCACTCGCACTTTTTATAAATTCACACAGCTACAGCTAGGCCATTCCACATGTGAAGCATACTCTTTGATGGACTTATTAAGGACAGATAAGAGAATCCATCATGTTAAAAATCAAATATTTGGCGACAGTACTGGGCTGCACATTAGCAGCGCAAAGTCATGCGTCTTTGAACATTCAACCTGATCCGCAAAACCCGAATGGTTACCTTGTTGAAAAGTCGGCTCTACAAGCTGCTGAACAAGCGAAAACATCCGATCCTATGTATGCGATCTGGTCACAGGCCCTTCAAACTCGCCCGAATACAATCGTTGAAGCGATTGAACCCGGTTCCCCCTCGAATCCTGAAAACATAAAGCGTGTAGAGCGCGTGTTCCCTCAATCTGAATGGGACTTCCTCACTCAGATGGCAGCGCCAGAATACACCTACACTCGCTTCTTACGTGCGATCGGTAAATTCCCAGCGTTCTGTGGAGAGTACACCGATGGCCGTGACTCCGACGCCATCTGTAAAAAATCCATCATTACAGCCTTTGCTCATTTCTCACAAGAGACGGGTGGGCACATCGCGATAGGCAACACCTCTGATAATCCATTAGCTCTAGAAGAGTGGCAGCAAGCGCTGGTGCATGTTCGCGAAATGGGTTGGTCTGAAGGCCAAGAAGGTTACACCACAGGTTGTGGTCAGAATGATTGGCAGAATGCCCGTTGGCCATGTGCTGCGGGGCAGGGTTACTTCGGACGTGGTGCTAAACAGCTTTCTTACCATTTTAATTACGGCGCGTTCTCTGAAGTGATGTTCGATGGCGATGCGACGGTGCTTCTCAACAATCCGGGCTTAGTGGCGGATTCTTGGTTGAACTTAGCGTCTGCTATCTGGTTCTTTTTAACACCACAAGCGCCTAAACCGGCAATGCTGCATGTAATTGACCGAACATGGACACCATCTCAACGTGAATTGGATGCGGGTATTGGCTATGGCTTTGGTACCACAATCAACGTGATCAATGGTGGTATTGAATGTGGCGAGCAGAACAAAGACAAAGGCCAACCCGTTAACCGTATTCGTTACTGGGAAGGGTTAGCCGCGCACTATGAAATTCCTGTAGAAGCCGATGAAGCCAATACATGTTGGCAGCAAACGCCTTACGGAAGCTTGAATCTCAACGGAGCAACGGATGTGTTGTACACCAACTGGGATGGTAACTGGAAATACTACGCAGACCGCCCAGAAGGGTATTCATTTGAGTGTGAGCTAGTGGGCTTTCAAACTGCTTATTCCGCACTGGTGGCTGGCGATTACGAGAAGTGTGTGACCAACTTTTATGGTTCTCATGCGAGTTGGCCTGAAGTGAAAGTTGTCGATAAGCTGGATCCGGTAGATCCTGGTACTGATCCGGGTGGTAATGGTTGGAGTGCGACCAAGGTTTACAACGCGGGTGACCAAGTGACTCACAACGGTGCAACCTATGAAGCGAAATGGTGGACACAAGGGGATGACCCTACCAATGGCGGCCCTTGGAAATTGATTGCTGGAGAGCCAACACCACCGGTAGTGACAGATCCATCGCCTGTTGATCCTGCTCCGGTAGACCCAACACCAGTTGAACCGCCAGTTACCGAGTCACCTGTCGTTGTTGACCCATCTGTGTTTATCACGTGGCAAGCGGGCGTTAGCCAAGTGAGTAATGGCGATAAAGTGACGCATAACGGCAAGTGCTTCGTGGCTAAAAACGGCCCGGGCGTATGGGAAAGCCCAGTTCAATCGAATTGGTTCTGGGATGAAATTAGTTGTAATTGATCGTCTGAATACTGAAAAGCGGTCTAACCGACGAGTTCAGTAGTACGACCATAATGATATAAATAATCAAAAGCCGAAAGTGTCTACTTTCGGCTTTTTTTCGTTTCGAACTTGGCTATCTAAGGAGGGCTATTGGTCTATTTGGCTATGTTGAAGCGCATTTAAAGACTAATTATCCAGTTAGAGGATAAAGTTCTGTACAAACGATGGGTGTGAATTTATATTCAAATTTAAATTATATTTATTCTTTTTTATTTTAGGGTTAAGGTGTACCTATGGAACAGACAGATATCACGTCACTCATCCCCATTGTGATTACTTTGGTGTTGTCGTTGGCGACAAGGAATGTGGTGATTGGCCTTTTTGCTGGCGTGCTGAGTGGTGTTGCGATGCTGACTGGCATGTTTAGCGAACTTAACCCGCTTGATACGTTTGGTACCATGGTGAAAGGTTACCTAGTCCCTCAACTTACCGACAGCTATAACGCTGGTGTGATCATGCTGTTGGTATTCATCGGTGGCTTTGTCGCATTGATGGAAAAGTCCGGTGGTGGCGTCGCGTTTGCAAAGCGAGTGACTCAGTGGGTAAGCAATAAATGCCAAGCTCAATTGTCAGCATGGTTGGGTGGAATCGTTATATTTTTCTCTGACTTAGGTACTCCGTTGATTGTTGGTCCTGTCTTTCGCCCTCTTTTCGATAAACTGAAACTTTCTAGACAGAAGTTGGCATTCATCATCGACTCTACATCATCACCCGTCGCGATCCTTATCCCTTTTATCGGGTGGGGCGTGTATATCATGAGCCTGATTCAAAAAGAGTTTACGGCGTTGAATGTCAATATGTCTGATTGGGATGCGTTCATCGGTGCGATTCCTTTTCAGTTCTACGCATTCCTCGCGATTTTCATCGTTCCGCTCGTGTCCGTTAAAGGTTTAGATTTTGGGCCAATGGCAAAAGCTGAGCGTGATTGCCAGGCGGGAATTAACTCTGGCGTGAATAACGAATCACTAAATCCGTTCTCGCATAAAAATGCAAAGGCATCTTTTGTCTGGGCACCATTGTTAGTGATGCTGGTGGTGTTGTGTGCCATGCTGGTACCACAAGGTTTCCCGTTCCAAAAGGTCGCAGGTTCATCATTTAGAGCGGCGTTATCATCGGCTTATTTCTTTGCGGCGATTACATTAATTTCGTTAATGGCTTACTACGGTGTAAGAAAGTTGTCTGATGGTGTTTCTGTGTACTTAAAAGGCATGGGAAACATGATGCCAGTCGCGATCATCTTGGTATTGGCTTGGGCATTAAGCACCGTTGGTAAAGAGTTGGGTGCGGCAGCTTATATTGCTGAGCAAGCACAGAGCGGCTTTCCATATTGGTTAGTACCTGCGGTCGCGTTTTTATTATCGGCTATCATTTCATTCGCAACGGGATCGTCGTGGGGAACCTTCGCGATAATGATGCCATTGGTTATTCCAACCGCGATTGTGATAGATGCTCCGCTTCTCGTCGCAATTGGCGCTGTGTTGTCTGGTGGCTTGTTTGGTGACCATTGCTCACCGATTTCTGAAACCACGATTCTTTCTTCAACCGGGGCTGGGTGTGATCAGTTTGAACACTTTAAGACGCAGCTTCCTTACGCATTGATGAACGGCTCTATTGCTCTGATTAGTTTTGTAGTCGCAGGCTTTACGGGAAGTGCATTGGTTGTGTTAGGCGCTCTTGTTGCTCAGTTGATTGTCGTGACGTTGTTAGCCAAGCGCGATGCGAGTAAAAACGCTTCTTCAGACGTTCAATCTCAAGTGTCTGAGTCTAAAGCTCAACAAGCATAATTTAAGATAACGGGTGAGTGAGTAGATACGGGATGCGAGTAAACGAGTAACGAAAAGCTCGCTCTCTTGTTCTTCATTTCACTTACTTGCATCTAAGCAAACTTCCGTCATTCCCTACAGTGAGGAACGAACGTGATAGGGAATCTCTTTAGTGCGCCAAACGTGCTTATATCGAAGAGGAGATTCCAGATATCTCGTCCCTCGATTCTAGAGTGACGTAGCACCAGGCTTTGTCTCATTGCCTCAACACTTACCTCACTCGTCATTCCTTACAGTGAGGAACGAACGTGATAGGGAATCTGTTTATTGATAGTTTCGGTGAATTGAATAGGTTCATTATGAAACCTATTTTCCATAAGATCATTTGTACAATCTTAGTTTTCGATAACTGGATTACCTAGTTGTACGGTTTATAGATTAAAATTTTCTGATAGTTTTTATCGCTTTTTTTTAATCAACCACTTTAATAAGGTAAATTCGTAATGTCGACCAAACTAGCTAACCCAGCGCCACTAGGCTTAATGGGTTTCGGTATGACCACCATTCTTCTTAATATCCACAACGCAGGTTTCTTCCCAATCGATTCTATGATTCTTGCAATGGGTATTTTTTACGGTGGTTTGAGCCAAGTTATCGTGGGCACTATGTGTTTCAAACGTGGTGACACGTTCGGTACAACTGCGTTTACTTCTTACGGCCTATTCTGGTTGTCTTTGGTTGGTTTGATTGTAATGCCTTACATGGGCCTTCCAGCAAGCCCTGCTGCATTCATGGGTTGGTACCTATTACTATGGGGTATCTTCACAGGCTTCATGTTCATCGGTTCTCTATGTTACCCAGTTGCGAAGCAAGTAGTATTCGGTTCACTAACTATTTTGTTCTTCTTGCTAGCCGCTCGTGATTTCACTGGCAGCGAACTAATCGGCACTATCGCTGGTTTTGAAGGTATCTTCTGTGGCGCTTCAGCTATCTACTTTGCAATGGCACAAGTAATCAACAACGAATACGGCCGCACAGTACTGCCTATCGGTGAGAAGAAAGCGCCTCAAATGGCAACACAAGAAATCGCTGCTTAATACTCTAACTCGGGAACAGTTAGTTTGTTATAAGCCATTTATTGGTTATGAATAAAACAAAAGGGGTTAGCCGAAATAGCTAACCCCTTTTTTATGCGTTATTAATAGCACTATTTGTTAAAGCGATCTATTTGCTAAGGAAAGCTTAAGCTGAAGGTTGCTCTACAGGTTTAGTGTCTGCAGCTTCTGCTTCTGGAGACTTGCCTGTTTTACGCTTGTACTTCTCTTCCCAGTAAGTTGCACCTTTAATGCCTAGTTTTACAGGGTTGAATGTGTACTCAGTTACGCCTTGTTTCTGCTGTTCTTCGTAGTCAGCTAGAGCTTTAAGCGCAGGCTTAGACATGAAGAAGATGATCAGAATACCAACGATGTTTAACCATGCCATCAAGCCAACACCAACATCACCCATTGCCCATGCAAGGTTCGCTGTTTTAACTGTGCCATAGAAAACGGCAGTGATAAGAACAAGCTTAAGTACGAACATCATGCCAGGGATCTTGATGGTACGACGTAGGTAAGCAATATTCGTTTCTGCGATGTAGTAGTAAGCAAGAATCGTTGTAAATGCGAAGAAGAACAGAGCAAATGCGATGAATGGCTTACCAATGCCTGGTAGTGCACTTTCAATAGCAAGCTGTGTAAATACAGGACCATTCGCACCGATGTTTGCTGCTAGGTTCTGAACAAGGAACACACCCTCAGCGCCGCCGTGAACGTTGTAAGCACCAGTGATGATGATCATGAACGCTGTAGCAGAACATACTAGAAGAGTATCGATGTAGATAGAGAAAGCTTGTACCAAACCTTGCTGAGCTGGGTGATCAACACTTGCAGCCGCAGCCGCGTGAGGACCTGTACCTTGACCCGCTTCGTTTGAGTAAACACCACGCTTAACACCCCAACCAATTGCAGCACCGAAGCCTGCCATAGGTGTGAATGCATCACCAACAATCATTGCGAAAACAGTTGGCACTTGGCTGATGTTTAGCAGAATGATAACGAACGCGATGATGATGTAAGCCAATGCCATGAAAGGAACAACGATCTGTGTGAAGTTCGCAATACGTTTAACACCACCAAAGATGATGAAAGCAAGGATGATAGCAACAACAGTACCGGTGAAAATTTTAGCGAAACTGAATGTACCGACAGCTGTTTCAATCATGTCACCTGAACCAAATGCAGCTTCTACAGCATTACCAATACTGTTTGACTGAACACCTGGAAGCAAAATACCACATGCAAAAATAGTCGCGATTGCGAAGATCCATGCGTACCACTTCTGACCCATTGCTTTTTCAATGTAGTAAGCCGGACCACCACGGAACTGGCCTTCGTCTTCTTCTTTGTAGATTTGCGCTAGCGTAGATTCTGCATAAGCAGTCGCGGCGCCAAAGAAGGCTACAACCCACATCCAGAATACTGCACCTGGGCCACCGAAACCGATAGCGGCAGCAACACCAGCAATGTTACCTGTACCTACACGGCCAGATAGCGAAACGGCTAGAGCTTGGAAAGACGAGATGCCTTTTGATGAGCTTTTACCCGATAGTAGCAAGCGCCACATTTCAAAGAAGTGACGGATTTGAACAAATCGAGTCATGATGGAGTAGAACAAACCTGCACCTAAACATAGGTAGATAAGTACTGGACTCCAGATTATTCCATTCAAAAAATCAACGAATGACTGCATGAGTATTTTCCCTGTTAGTTTTGCTTATGATTGTTTTTCGAACAACACAATACTTCACTTGTAACCCGAGTGTTAAATTATTTAACTGCCTATTAGGATTACTGTGACATAAAGCATGTTACAGGGGGTGTTTGTTAACGCTTAGTGCTAATTCGATAATCGTTTTATTTAACTTGATATGCAACTGGTTGTTTTTTTTGTTGTGTTTTGCAAAGTGAATAAATAGTGATTAATACAGAAAGGAGAATTTTAGGTACGCATAAGAAATGAAATCGCGCAAAACAGCGGTTAAAGCCGCTTAGCATAAACGGCTGATATAGGAATGGTGGAATAAGTAGCTTGGAATATATCACCTGCATCGGGTGAGCTAGCAGGTCTAAGAGACTATGGCTTTTGAAGGTTTGATAATTGAGGCTTTAATATCTACCTAGTAAAAGTGGCTAATTTGATGCCTGTTTCAAACAATCACGAACCCTCGTGTCTGTAATTCTTTAGCGAACTCAGACTGAGTGTTTGGATCTCCGTGAATCAAATGTACCTCTTTGGGTGGCACGGTTATTTCTTCTATAAATCGGTAGAGATCTTCTTTATCAGCATGGGCAGAATAGCCAGACATGCCATGAATTTGAGCGTTAACCTCAACGTCTTTGTTATCAATAAAAACCTGCATTTCGCCTTGTTGCAGCTCTCGTCCGAGCGTCCCGTGCGCTTGATAGCCAGCTAAAATCACATCGGTTCGTTTATCGGGAAGCAAGGCTGATAAGTAGTTCATTATCCTGCCGCCCTGACACATTCCAGAAGCTGCGACCACAATCGCGGGTTCACCTGTCGACTTGAGGCGATTCACGATTTTCTTGTGCATTCTATGTCCATCGACGGTAATGCACTGCTCAAAAGCGAGTGGGTGGCGTTCCAGTTCAAGACGCTGCTTTGCTTCTTGTCCCCACAACTCTTTAAAGCGTCGGTATGAACGTGTCACTTTCTGAGCCATCGGAGAATCGAGAATAATAGGAATATCGCTACTGAGTTGATGCTCAAAGATCAGGTGCTCGATATCAAACAGCAGTTCCTGAGTTCTGCCGATACTGAAGGCCGGAATTAGAATAACGCCACCGTCGAGCAGTGAACGATCAATTATTGCTTTGAGGCGCTCAGCTCGCGTAGCGATATCATCATGAGTACTGGTGCCATAAGTGGATTCGATAAACAGATAGTCGGCTTGTCGTGGTGGCTTAGGATCGGGCAGTAGTGGTGTGTTACTTGGGCCCAAATCGCCAGAGAAGACTACCACCTCTTGGTTGGGTAATTTAATCTCGATATAGGCAGAACCTAAGATGTGCCCCGCAGGTTGAAAGCGAGCATATAGAGTATTTGGCCTATCATGATCCTTTCCGTTGTTTTGCTGTTTAGACGTGATTGGAAACCATTCCCCGTAAGGCTTGGGAGCAATTAACGAATGAATCTTTTTGAGTATCAGCTTCGACTGTTTATTGCTGAGTCCTTGCAGCTTTAAGCCATCCTCAATCATTAAAGGGGCAAGTTCAGCGGTGGCTTGCGTGCAATAAATCGGTTGGTTAAACCCACTGGCGAGTAACCAAGGTAATCGGCCAATATGATCAATGTGAGTATGGGTCAGCAGCAGAGCGTTGAGGTGGGACGTTTCAAATTCAATATCAAGAGGGTGTGCGTCTTCCCCTTGAAGCTTTTTACCTTGAAGATCCAAACCTTGAAAAAGGCCACAATCGATGAGCACCGCTTGGCCTGAATCTCTTAGCTCGTGACAAGATCCTGTGACAGTATGTTTGCCACCATGGTGAATCACTTCCATCGTTTGCTCCCATTGCTCTATAAAGCCGTTAACGCCTGTTTTTATTTTGCGGATAAGCGCCAGCAAGTAAAACAAGAACAATGAGAGTTGCGATCGTTGAGTGTCTTTTTAAGTAACTGAGCGATGACTCAGTGGTTTCGTTGCGAGTTAGTTCGTAGAAGAACGATCTGAATCCAACTCTGTTTTTTGCTGCGCCTCTAAACGAGCCACTTCGGCATCAAGCTCTGCTATTTTCTCTGCCATGAGTGCGTGACAGCGATTGGCCAACTCTCTCGCATCGCTAAGCTTGTATCCGGATACATCGATAGGTTCCAACATCTCGGTGATCACAATGCCATTATTGGCACGATTAAAGTCGATCTTATTGTGCGTGGTGCTAGTACACATCGGGGTGATAGGCACACCAGCTTCAATTGCCATTCGGAAAGCGCCTGTTTTGAATGGCAGTAGTCCACGCCCTTTACTACGGGTTCCTTCCGGGTAAACCCAAACAGACAGATCTCTCTGATGAATCGCTTCCGCCACTTGCTTGATGGTATCGCGTGCTTTGGATTTGTCTTCGCGGTTAATCATGATGTTACCGGTGATCCAATACAGCAGGCCAAAGAAAGGCACGTACAACAAATCGCGTTTGCCCAATGAAACAGTGCGTGGTCTTAGCATTCCTGGATCGGTCACAAAATCCAATATGCTTTGGTGGTTAGAGATGTAGACGCTGTTTTCTGGTGTCGGGGCATTGTCTAGGCCGCGTTGCACCAGTTTTACACCGATGATCTTTTGGAGTTGGTTGAACCAACGACAGAAAACGTACACATGCTTGGGGTTCTTGGGGCTAAACAAGCAGTAAACAAAAGCACATAGAGTGGTGAAAATAATAAACACCGTAGCCAAAATAATACGAAGAACAGCAAGCACAATTCACTCCTTACTCACCGCAGATGGCAGTGATTAAATAGTTTTAGATGCTTGAAGTTTTCACTCTATTTAACCGAATTGCAACAATTAACTGTTATAGGGTTCTGTTTTTAGATCTTTATATAAAACAAGGACTAACAATGGGTGTTTGACACGATTATCGAGCTTACACGTGTTCACCAGTAGCGAGGCATGTTCACCAATACTGTTTATTTGGATCCAACTCTTCTACCCATTCAGGATCTTGACGCGACTCTAAATAGAGTTGTAGGCCGTTATAGGACATGAAAGCTGCAGGGCCGCCGAGGTGCTCGAAATAGTCAAAATACTCATCTTCGAGAGCACAAAGGTGGGCTAAATCTTTAACCTTGTTAGCCAGCGCCCACTGAATGGCAAATACAGGCGCTATTGAGCCTGAAATATTCACCTCTTCGACGTTTGGGTTAAACATTGAATTAGCTTGCTCAAGCAGTATCTCTTCTTGTTCAGACTCCTGTTGCAGCACCTCTTCGACGATCTCCGAGCGCTTGGTATTAGAGACATTCTTGTTCAGCTTGGTGATTCGCAGTGCGTAGCTAAACCTTTCTGATGAAACGATGTCGACAAGCTGCGACAACAGCTCTTTGTCTACGCCTGCTGCCTTGGTGAAATAGTCGATACATGAATTGATTGAGGCATAACGAGTACCGTCAAACTCAAAGCCACTGGTTTCGTCGTTGGCCTCAATGGCGATGTTATCAAGCGACAAAGGCCAACCTTGATAATCGACTCGTTGCTTGGCTATTTGATACATCTTCCAAGCGCTGCGCCCAAACCCACCGAGCGTCGAACCCGAGAAATCAGAATCAATAAGCTCTTGCTCCGTCCAGTTCTCACCGATGCCAAGGTGCTTAGCGTACTTGTCTATCAGAGTGTGTTTTATCTGATCGCGCACAGACCAAATTGAGGTCAGATTCTTTGAATAGTTAATTCTCGCACACTCATTACAAGCCGGCAGTGCGATCGGTGAATGGCCTATCTTGGCAACTGCCTGCGCTGTCTTAGGAAATTCAACAACGTTACTTGAAGGTTCACCACAAAACCAACAGGTGTGGCGCAGGTTGAATGGGGTATCTATGTGTGAGTATGTGTTAACTGTCAATTTTGAACCATTTCTGAGTTATCGAGATAAAGGTAGTGAGTATTTACCTATGGGGAATGTCTTGCTATACCACTATAGCAACCAGCGTTTTATATTCTTTGGATTCGCTAGGGTTAATTGGTACTTTTTTGGAGCTGAAGAGAGCTTCTTAGTATCTACGCAGACATCCAAACGTTTGAGCAAATACTTAATCAATGCTCGTCGACAGTCAATTGTAAATGGCGCATCATGCATCCCGTAGTCGACTTTCACTATTTGCTGTTGTGCGGGTGAAAGATGTGGATTTGGGATGATTTCGATTATCTCTTCTGTTGCCCAATCTTCATCGTCTTCGATGTTAATCTCCGATTGGTTGAGCAGCTCAGGCTCACCTCTAAATCGGCTCAATACAAAGTCTAAGAACATCTTTCTTTCTTCGCAATATGCTCTCACGTGCCAGCGAAATCCATCAAATACGATAGTGTGCGGAACAATATTTCTGCCTCGCCCTTCAGGGTTATCCATTGATACATACTCTATATCAACTCTGCGTCTTTCTCGTGCCGCTTGAAGAAGTCTACGAACGATTATAGGGGCTATCTGCCTGTCTGGGACTGAAAGGACAATAGAGTCTGCGAAACCCAGATCTTTTAAATTAAAGCCGTCTACATGGTCACTGTTGTATTTGTGCAGTAGCGACAAATACTCGTTAGGAGTGCCTTTTGTAAACTTTGGCGCAAAATGATCAGTAAGTCGGTAGCCTTTAATACTACGATCATGAACAAGTGGTGAAGTAGAAAAGTGCTCTTGATAAGCTTTGATGTCTCTAGAGGCTTGCTGTCGCTTAATGTTGAAAGAGTTACATAGGTGATTAGTCGTAACGCGACCCTCCCACAATGCAACAACTTCGATTAATTTGAAGCGCAGTAACTGATCCCACTTTATTGTCATAACAATTATCTAATGCCTGAAAATGATACATGTTGATGTGTACAGAATATACGTACATTTTTTATATGGGTATAGTACACACTCAACGGTTAAAATTGCGGAGTGTTACGTAACGCAATGTAAGCTAAATCATACTTTTCTAATACTAAACACAATATTTGTTTGTAAAGCGAGTAAGATAAACAATTTGCATATGGTGATGTTAACTCATCCACTCATTCCATTTTTTTATGGTTACAAGTACCGTTACTTTTCCGTGTTTGATACTATTTATCTCCACAAAAAAAGTCCGTTTAATCAAATTTTGAAGAGATTCCTTTGAACTTAGAAAAAGCCCTCAGCATACTTTCTAAATCATCGCCCTACGCGGTAAGTACAGAAAGAGAGCAAAATCAAGATCTTCTGGCTGATTATAAAAGCCATGTGTACATCACTACAGATATCGAAGTGGACTTTAAAAAGTCTCTGCTGTCCTCTAAGAAAAGTGACATCATATTTTTGTGTGGCAGTAGTGGTGATGGTAAATCTGAGATTCTGACTCAGTATAGCCAGAAGCATAAAGCGACACATGAATTCCATCTGGATGCGACACACAGCTTTAACCCAAATCAGACGGCAATCAATGCGTTGGATGAGCGATTCTCACAGTTCAAAGGAAATGATAAGCCACTTGTTGTTGGCATTAATATCGGAATGTTAGGCAACTATGCTGAGGAAGGTGCTGAACAACACGACGATATTAAAGCTTCGATAAAAGCGTTCTTGGAAAACAAAACGGACGATATTCCAGCGAACCACATTTTCTTAGATTTCGAGCAGTACCCGAAATTTACGCTTGGCCACGAAGTTAGCACATCCGACTTTGCTGCTAAGTTTCTCGCACGCTTAACGGAACCAACGTTGGACAACCCGTTTTACGCCCTGTATGACAGCGAAGTACAAAAGTTAGGCCACAGTAAACTCACGGCAAACTATGCGTTGTTAGGGTTAGAATCTGTACAAAAGAATATTATTTCTTTGTTGCTAAAGGCTCGTTTAATCAAAGACCAGTTCTTAACGGCTCGAGCGTTACTGGACTTTGTGTACCAGATCTTAGCGAGCGATGGATACTTGTTTGATAATTTGTATTCAGGCTCTGATAACGAGTTACTTGAACATATTCAAAGCTTTGACCCAAGCAATATTCACACTCGCAAAGTGGATGAGTTCGTTCTTCAGTTTGGTTTAGGGATCGAAGATAAAGGTTTCGCACAACTTAAAGATCAAGTGAAAGCGCTCGGTGTATTTGATGTGCTCACTGCTGCTTCATACTTGCGCATGGTTTATCTGTTGAAAGACGAAGAGCAATTTGCGAATAGTTATATCAATGAGCTGAAAGCAGACTTTGATAACTCTTTGGTTGAGCAATACGCAAACATCTGGCTACTTCATAGCGAGTTTTCTGGAAAGCAGAAAAAAGAACTGAATAAGTTTTATAAAGACACTCTCATTGCAGCTGTACATCGCTATTGTAACCGCAATTCGCCATCACTCGATAAAGACCAATTCTTTGTCTCTGAATACAATGGCTTCAAAACAGCAGCTGAACTTGAAGTGAAACCTGATTTTTCATCGATTAAAACACAAGCGGTGGGCAAGATAGGCTCATTTAACGCTCATATTCGAGTTGATGACCATTCACTTCTGCCAATGCCGATAAGTATTAACTTGTTGGATTTGTTGGAAAAAATCAACCAAGGGTACCGACCGAATAAGCATGACAAAAATGCGGTGCTTTTGTTGGATGAAGTAATAGAGCAGATCATCACGGTAGCGAACGAAAAGAATACTCTGTTTATTCTGAAAAACGACAAACGCTACAAGATCGTGAATGAAGATGATGAATATTTCGAAGTGAGTGGCTTATAAAATGACAATGGATAATTACACCCTACCATTTAATCAATCGTTGCCACAAACTGCGGAAGGCGTGCCGAATAAAAACAGCCTAAGCAGCTATTTACCTATTCGAACCAAGGGTAATGACTTTGATTTTGATGCGGTCATCGGTTTAGTTTTGCGTGGGCTTCTGCGTAAAAAAGTAGAAGGTTATAGCTACGAACAGTTTGTGGCCGATTGCCAAAGTGCGTTTGAAGAAAAGCTTGGTGAAGAAGAGTTTTGGCAAGTGCTAAAAGAGATGTATTTTGAAAACAAAGACATCTTTACTGTGAGCCCTGAACTCCTTCTGTTCCGTGCTCAAAAAGGTGAATTTGCAGCAGGTGATTCACGTGTTGCTTCTATGTACACCAATTTACTTCAGAACATGCGTGTAGAAGAGTTTGATGCCAAATTAAACTTTATTGAACGTGAAATGCTTTCTACGCTTCGTGGAAAAATGAAGTCTGACTCGTCATTGCAAGCGAGTGAGAAACCATACCTACCTTATCTTTCGAAAGCATTCCGTGACGATCTGAAATTCTTGGCAAGTCGCCCTAAGTATCTGCTTAGTGAAATAGAGTCGTTCCTGTCTTTTTATGGTTTTGCATACTCTGCGCAGTTGAGTCTAGCGCTAACAGATTGGCGTAGTGGTCAAGAGCCAGTGGCTAAGCCTCTCTATTTCATTATGGATCATGAGCGTGCCAGTAATGAGCGTACTCATATTAAGAATCATGGCTATAAGTTGTTTAATGAGTCAGCCACTCGACTATTCCCTATGCTGACGATGCTTGAGCTACTTCAGCCGGGTGTTGGAGATAAGAACGCGATAAAAGTACCCCTGTGGGAAATATCGAAGGGCATTCAAGAGTCGAAGTCGACGCACCTAAAAGAACAACTAGAAAAGTTTGCCAGAGCGTTTAAGTCACAGCGTAATCTAGACACGGCTCTAGATGAATCAGAACTGGCACTCGACTGGCTCGGTAACATAATGAAGCTCGCATCCGCACAGTTTAGCGTCGGCGAACGTTTCAATATCAACAAGAAGTATGTGTCAGAAGTCGAGAAGTACTTAGCGTCTCACTTTATTCAAAGTCGAGGTCGCAGCGGTCGAGTATTAGTGCTCAACCAAGACTACATCATCTTATTGACCAACCTTGTTGTTGGAGAAAAGGACAAACTCCGTTTCCACGAACTGATCACAGCCTTTGAGCAACGTGGCATTTTCGTTGATAAACAAACAGAACAAGAACTAATTAAATTCTATGAGCGCATTGGTAACGTAGAGCGCATGAGTGATAGTGGAGACGCAGTTTATGTCCGTAAAACAATTTGAGACCTTTCTAGTAGAGCAGTTTTTAGCGGATGCTGAAACACACATCAAGGCAGGTTTCCGTTATCAGTTTAAGTCGCCAGATAATGAAAATAGCATGCGCTTGTATCAGGCGATGACGGCTCATTCTGAAAACAGCATTGATGCGACTAACGATATCAAGTTGCCATTCATTGAACTTTCAGGCTGCAAAATCGTACCTGTGATTCATAGCGAAAACCCAGCGGAATTCGAGGGCTTTACTGAAAACTACATCTCTCATCTACGTGATGAAGTGGCGAGCCAATCTGGTTACTTAAAAGGTTGCGCTCTAGTTGTGATCCATAACAGCTTGCTTGATACCTTGATAAACTCTGCAGAAGACTTGGCTCAAGTGGGACAAGTTTGGAGCGCATCAAAGATCAAAGCGGCAATGAAAGGGTTAATCGATCAGCAAGACAAAGGGCGCGATGTGTCGAACTGTCTGCTTGATGATCAATTCGATGCCATTTTAGAAGATGGCGCAACCATGTTTGGCTTCGAGTCTCTATACAAAGCCGTTGAAGACGGAGACTTACGCTTCAATGAGTTGGGCATGTTTGAAGATCCGCTTGTAGCTGAAATGAGCGGCAATCCTAAGCAAATTAAAAAACGCCTAGAAGACAACCGTGCGCTTTATGAAGAGCTATCTTTTGAAGTTGAGCACTTTGGTGGTCAGCTTCAAGACCGCTTGAAATCATTCGGCGAGAAATTTATTAAAGAGAACTTCTCAGAAACAGATGCATGGAAAGACGTTGAGCTCGAAGCATTCCTACAAGAGAAAAAGCGCAATGCTCAGCAGCAACTTGTTCTTGAAGAGGAGCAAGCTAGCGATGGCATGGCAATCACTGCACGTAACCGTGCAGAAACCAAAGCGGGCATGCGTGACCGCCACTTAATCATCGAGTTAGATGAAGATGTAAATGAGTTTGAACTGAAGCTTCTCTTCCAAGGTGCGAGCAATCTTGATAAAAGCCAATTCAAAATTCAGCCAGCTAAAGCGCTTAATAACGAAGAAGTAATTGAAACACGTAACAGTTTTAAAACGACACGAGCTAGCTTGAAAGGTACGTATAAGCATGAGCCACTGTTTTTTAACTTAGCTCTAAAGCGTGAGAACAAATCTGAGGTTTATAACTTCCGTTGTTTAGTGGTTCGTAAAGGCGAGTTCTATATTGAGCCATTCAAAAACATCTTCTTGGTAGAGCCTGCACCAGCGAAGCAGCGCTTAACCTTGAACATGGAAGAGAACAAACTGCAAATTAGAGCTAATGAAGGCAGCGCATGTTCACTGCTTGATGCTAAGCAGGTTGTTGATGCAGCAGATTACGCCGTAGTGGATTTTGAAGCCTTAGCTAATGAAGCTGACGAAATAGATTTTGCAGTAAAATCTGGCGATAACCAGCTTAAGTTTAATGTGGAAGGTGCAGTAGCCACCGATTCATTGAGCTTACCTTTATTGATTAATAGAGGTCGTTATCACAAGCTTTTCAAAGATGAATATAACGGCGAATTTTATTCTCAAAAAGGCAAAGTGGGTATCGATAATAGTGAGTTCGTTGTACCAGGTGTTCGTTTAAAGCTGCTTCGTTGGGAAGAAGAATTCATCAACCAAAAAGTTGTTTCTATTGCTGATTCAGGTGCGATTAAGCTCGATGACCTGCAAGCGATTGATGAGGCTATTCACTCTTCTTACGTTGAGCTTTTTGATTACCTAGAACAACGCCGCAGTACGCCTTCATTAGCATCTTGGGGCGATGAGTTTACAACACTTGTCCAAAATACAGTTGATGCTTGCTTAGCGTATTTTGAAGCGATCCCAACGGGTAGCATGCTGACCAAAGAGCAAAAATCAGCGCTGAAAATCGGTTTGGTACAATCTGAAGGTGAAGAGTACTACTCACCTTTCCACCCGCTGATTTTGGCGTATTACCTCAACCTAAGAAATTCGGTTCGTAATGACAAGAGCTTTGCTCAGCTTCCTGATGTTACGTTTGAACGCTTGTCGCCAAAAGGTTTACTGCCATACGTTTACCATCCAAAACATGAGTTCTCTTATAACCAACAGGTCAAAGAGAACGCGTTCTGGATCAAGAGTGTACCTCAAGAGAAAAGCTCTCTTACGTTCGTTCGCAAGTTAGTAAAAGAGAAAATCGACGAGTTCCAAACGGCATTCAGCCAATTGTTCACAGGCTCTGAGAAGAGCATTATCGTTAATGCGGTGAACCAAGACAGCGCTGAAGAGTTATTCATGGGGCTGGTGGATTATGTCCGCAGTAACCAAGATCAGGCTGCGTCGATTCATATTAATCTGTATGACGACAAGTTAGCGTTTAATGCGTTTGACCGATTTGCAGAAACAGCCAATTACGATGAATTGAAAGAGTGGTTAGAGCTGAACAAGGGTAAAGTGCGTGAAGTTGCCGATACTATTATCGATATTCTTCGCACGCGCCTAACTTACAGCAAGTTCACGAATGCCCAAGCCGAAAAAGATGGTCAGTCTTATGCGCATCTTTCCTTTTTCCGTAATAACGACAAAGTCGATTGCTCAGACATTGCGATAGAAGACATGGCATCAGGCATTGCATGTGATGGTCTACTAACGGGTGACGCTTCTGAAAGTAAATCTGGCTCGTACTTTACGGGTTTTGGCTTGAAGGGAACGGATTACCAAGACTACCCGCATTTGATGATGGCTAAATACGTCGGTGCTCTGTTAAAACCTGCGCTCAAGCCGAATACTCAATATCACGGTGCAAATGCAGTTGCCTTAGCAGTCAGTGAGGACTTTAAAGGCTTACTGGAGCGTTCGTACGAGAGTTCTATCTGGACGACTATCATTGATCCGAAAGTGACGTTGGACTTCTTCCACAGCAATGAAGATGTAGTATTGATTCACTATTCAGATCAGTACACCAGCTCTTCTAGCTACGATGCAATCACTGTTACTGCACAGCGCGGTTTGTTTGAGAAAGTCATCAAGCAAGGTGATGGTGGCCAAATCAATGAGTTCAACGCGTTCAACGGTGATTGGCTGTTGAAAATGATGACTTGCGCGCCAACCATCAATAAAGAGCGCAAAGGCGTGATTGGTGCCTACAAGTTTGTGACTAGCCTAGTGCATGATTCAGACATTACATGGGTGCCTCTGTCCGTTGCCGAGATGATTCGCGTATCGGGTAATATTGGCCTGAAAATGTCTGACAGTGAATTTTCTCGTAATGTTCAAGGTTACAAGAAAGGCGAAATTTCTGACGATGTGTTGCTGGTTGGCTTCAAAGACCAAGACATGTATTTGTTACCTGTTGAAGTGAAAACGGGCTCGGTGCCGAATTACAACAAAGCCGTTAAACAGTCGAAAGAGCTACTACGTTATTTAAGCCAAGACTTACTAGGAAATGATGACCTAGCAAGCAAGCTTTACCGTGGCCTATTTATGCGCCAAGTATTGATGCAAGTTGACAAGTATCGCCTATACAAGGTGTTTGCTGATGATTACTTCGATACTTTACTGGCAAACAAAGAAGAGTGGTTAAGAGGCGACTATTCACTTGGTCAAATTGCAGACTACCCAGAGGGCTTTGTGGTTAGCCACCTTGAAGGGGCTGGCTGTTTACAACCCGACTACCAAATGATGGAAGGGGTGTTAAAAGTCGACCTGCCGATGGGGCTACTTCCTGGCTTAGTGGAAACTCCGCTGCAAGAAGTGTTGAACGAATTAGATGTAGTGAAACTTTGCCATGTACCAAGTGAGTATGTGCTGAATGGTAAAACTCGATTAGAAAAACTCCCTGAAGCTGGATCACAGCCAACAGTGGTGGTATCTGATGAGATTGAAACTACAGAATTAGTGCAGCCTGAACAGCCTGTTGTTGAAGAGCAAGTATCGCCAGTCGTTGAACCTATGAAGGTTGAGTCTAACAGCAACTTAAACGTGTTGTTTGGTCATAATGCGCTAACACAAGCACCACTGAACTGGGAGCCAACAAATACCGCCAAATTCATGAATACCAATACTGGTATTATCGGCACCATGGGGACGGGTAAAACGCAGTTTACCAAGTCGGTGATCACTCAGCTTTACCGCAATCAAGTAGACAACGTAAACGGTGCGCCAATTGGCATGCTTATTTTCGACTACAAATCCGATTATGTAGACGACAAGTTCCAACAAGCAACTGCAGGTAAGAAGTTCAACCTTCATAAACTGCCATACAACCCACTGAGTTTGTTTGGTGATACGCCAATGCTCCCAGTACACACTGCGCGCGGTTTCTCTGAAACTATGGGGAAAGCGTTTGGCTTAGGTCAAAAGCAGCAACTGCGTTTACGTAAGCTAGTGGGTGAAGCGTATGAGTTAGCAGGTATCCGCAAAGCGGATCCAAGCACTTGGTCAAAAGCAGCGCCGACAATCTCACAGGTGTGGGACTTGTTCATTGAAACAGAGCCAGATGAAGATTCATTATATGCGGCACTTGAAAGCTTATATGAGCTAGAGATCTTTGAAGACGACAACACTAAGTGCATGAGCCTTTATGACTTGGTTGATGGCATCACTGTCGTAGAGCTAGCAGGTTACCCAGCAGAGATTCAGAACCTTGTTGTTGCGCTTACGTTAGATCTCTTTTACTCACAGATGCAGAAGAAGGGTAAGCCAGAAGTGCAGGGCGACTTCCGCCAAATCACTAAGATGATTTTGGTAGATGAAGCGGATAATTTCATGTCTCAGAACTTCCCAAGCTTACGTAAGATCTTGAAGGAAGGACGTGAGTACGGTGTTGGTGTGATTCTTTCTACACAAGATATTACCCATTTCCAAACCGGTGAGAATGATTACTCAAGCTACGTGCTTACATGGGTTATTCACCGTGTAGCGAAGATTCGCCCGCAAGAGCTAAAAGCCATGTTTGGTGTAAACGAAAAAGCAGAACAAGAGAAGCTCATGGAAACCATCAACAAGCTAGAGAAGCACTATAGCTTATACATCGATGGTTCGAAGAAGATACTTCCTATGAGAGATAAAGCATTTTGGGAGTTATTAAATGATTAAAGATAAGGTGCTTAGCCGGAAATCGCCTGAGGTATTGGAAAAACTAAAAGAAGTTGAAATAGCGAAGCGAAATGCAGAAGTTGTGACACTCCGTGAGTGGTACGACTCAACTCCTGTTCACAGTCAAGAAATCATCATATATATGAAAGAATATAAGCAACTAGGAAGGCTAGGAAAAGAACTGCATATTAGAGAAATTCCAAGAGTTACAGAGCGGTTTGGTGATGGTATTCGTACCTTGGTTGAGGCGACATACAAACGCGGTGAACTTGATTATGTAGCTCCACTATGCGCTTTAGCTATAACTAAAAATAAAAAGAGAAATTATGAATAGTTTTAAAGATACAGTGGCATCTAAGTTCTTCTTTATACCATTAAATCAGAGAGGATATAGCTGGGGTAAGAATAATATAAAAGACATGTTGAGTGATTTAAAAATTGCCGACAAGAAGTCTCACTACATGGGGACTATTATATTTACTCGTGATAAGTCAGGTGATATTCATTGTGACGACTATCAACCAGCAAATAAGAGTATTCTAGAGGACGGTCAACAGCGTATTACATCAGTATTTATCTTGTTAAGTGCTTTAAGAAATAGATTGTGTGAACTTGGTGTTGAGGAAAATAAGCAGTACATCCAAGATATTGAGAGTGTTCTTTTTTATAAGAAAGATGGCAAAAAAATTCGCTTACAAAATGAGAACTTAGAGCTAAACTCCTGTTTAGATTATATAATTTCAGGGGAAGGCATAAAGCCAGAGTCGGACTCATTGCCAAAAACCGCTATGCTTGACGCTGCTGAATACGCGCAAACTAGGTTTAATAAACTTGACTTAGATGAATGTTTAATGTGGAAAACTAGATTAACTATGCAAGCTCAGTTTGTAATGGTCGATTTAGAGGATAAAAATCTAGATCGCTACCTTACATTTGATGCAATAAACTCTCGAGGCCTCCCATTAGGAGAGTTTGATAAAATCAAGAACTTTGCCATTTTGATAGATCAAACATGTGGACTTGCGCTATCGCCTGAAAAATGTTGGTTTGAGGCAATAAAAGAACTAAATAAATATGGTGTTAGTTCTAGAGCGTTTGAAGAGTCATATATTACTGAGCTTTTTAACATACATCATGATCTAAAGGTGTCTCAAGGTGTGGTTCATCAGAGTTTTGTTGAAAAATATCGTCCACTTTTAGATGGAGAACCATCAAAAGCACTAATTAATGACTTTATAGGTTTTATTAATACATGGGTCAACTACGCGAAAGGCTTTGGTGTTATATCTACAAAGAATAAAGATAATATCAAATCGATAGTTTCTTATAGTGCTTTTAAGTCATTAACTCGAATTGACAACTTAGACCTCGTCACAATAATGAGACCGTTGCTTGCTACTTGTTTTAGTAATATGGATGAGAATGACTTTGAAGATGTTGCCGAAACTTGTGAAAAATACATATTTCGTGTCCATTGTGTTATAAATAAAAGAAAGGACTTTAATTCAAAAAATATTATTTCTCTAGCTAACTCGGTATTGAAAAATAGCAAGGATAAAAGTTATGTTCTTAGGCATCTATATTTAGACATAATTGAGACAGCCCCTATGGAAGATGTTGTTAAAAAGCTTTCCAATGGAGAGGTTAAGTATAATTATGACCCAAGAGTTAGTGGGTGGCTATATCTATATTATTTCCTTTATGAGTATGAGCTGTATCTGTCACCGCAAGGAGTTTCTCCGTTACCATGGGCAACCAGCAAGACGGAAAAGATAAACACCATAGAACATATATTGCCTCAACAGCATAGGGATGGTGGATTTTGGGAGGCTCATTGGGCGAGTGTGCACTTAGCAGATAACTTTAAACATCGACTCGGAAACCTTGTTCTTACACCTGAAAATGCGAAGTTAGGACGCAAGTCTATCTCAGAAAAAATTAAAGGTGACGGCTATTGCTATACTAGCAACAATGCTACTAATGCAGAGAAACAGATCTTAGAGTATTCTACTTGTGATGGTAAAGAGTGGGTTAAGGACAACATAATTAAGCGAGAGTTCGACTTGCTTAAATTTGCAGCGGAAAGGTGGGCAATTCCTTCAGTAAAAGATAAAACTACCGTGTATCTTACGGAAGAGTTCAAGCAAAGTGGGTTGCCAGAAATTAAAGCTATTATAAATGATGCCTTTGATGAGGACCTAGAGGAAGAGTTGGAAAATTAGCTCTAATTTCCGATAGCATGAAAGGGGCTCCCTAACTCGTAGGGAGTCTTTATTTTATTAAATGGCAAGTGATAAGTCAGATAAGGAACGGTGATTCCTTAGTGAAGCAATCCCATCTTCAACATGTGCTGCCCAAGCTTGTTGATACTCTTTACTATCAAGTGCTGGGTAGTACATTTTCAACATCAACTCCGTCACATCACCAGTTTCACCAAGCCACGTGTACTTGTCTAAGACGAGTGAGCCGTCTAGCTTAGCTTCTTGGCCTTGGTATCGAAAGTCACTTTCAATAGAGCGGAAGAAAGCAATACGTGCCGAAACATTTGGAGTAATTCCAGTATAGCCCTTCAACTTTTTAAGCTGTTCTTCAGTAGAGCGAGTTAAGTTCATACGGTTAGGTAGCATTACACAGCCTCCTTAATCGATTCTTTCCAGAAGTAACCTTCTTTCAATGTTGAAGCCTTGGTTGTGCCGTCGAAACAGATTTCGTAAGTGCGAGCAAGATCGTCTTGGATGAGACTTGTGTAGTTTCTATCGATTTCTGTGTCTGTCGATAAAATCACAACTTGGTGACTTGCTGTTGGGAAGTAATTCTCAACCAACTTATCACGGTGGTGTGAATCTAATCGACCTAGTGGTGTGTCAATGATGATTGGCAACTTACGGCCAGATGTACGACCAAGTGCCTCTAGAATCGAGATTGCGTAGATCTGCTTCTCACCAGCAGACATCGCTTTGCGGTTGATCTTAATACCGTGCTCATCTACTAACTCAACATCGAACGTAGCTGGGTTGATAGAAGCTGTTAGTTGTAAGTCTTCCTTACGGGCGAGCTTTTTGTATGACTGAACGAACTCATTTTCTAATTGGTTTACACGCGCTTTAGTTAACTGTTCACCAAACTTCTCTAACAACAAAATAGAGTTTTGGGCGTTGCTAACGCTTTGATCTTTGTTGGATTGATCTTTGTGCTTGTCGTGTAGTTTTTGGATTTGACGAGCTGTTTCCAGTGCTAGTCGAAGCTCACGCTTAGCTTTTTCAAGTAAATCATGGTACTCGATAATTAGCTTTTCTTTCTTCTTATCTAATGCTCGAACATCCGTAAACAACTCTTGTACCTGCTCTTGTTCGGGAGCTCGCGCGATATTGTTCGAAGCATTGTCGATCTCGTCTTCAACTTTTTGAAGACGTCTTCGTGCCTTATCAAAGCGAGAAAAAGAATCTTGCGAAAGGTTTGATAACTGGTAATCGATGGTGTTCGACTGACGGTCTGAAATATCTAAAAGTAGATCTGTAGAATCAAATTCACCTACATGAGCTTTAAAGCTGTCTGCGATTGCATTTTGCGCCATCTCAGTATCAAAGCTTGGGTATTTTGAGCATAGAGTCTCTAGGAAGGAATCTAGCTCATTACCAAAGTTTTGTTTCTTCTTAACCTGCTGCTCTTGCTTGATTTGAGTTTGCAGTCTTTGCATTGCCTTTGGAGCAAGTGAAAATGGAAGGTTGGTTTCCATCTCCATACGTATCTGTTTCTCAAGTTCCACTTTTTCTTTCAACAAGCTTTCAACTTTTTGTTGCTCATCTTCTCTGGTTTTTGCCCATGCGCCACCATTTTGAGAAAGCTTATTTTCCAGACTAAGGATGTCGCGTGACACTAGTTCGATTTGAGCATCAACTATGTCGGCTTCACCACGTAGCTTTTCAGCTTTACGCTCATGAATAATGCGTTGCTCGTCTAGTGAATTCATCTCTTCTTTTAGGGACTGACTTAAAGCGCCTACTCCCTGTTTTTTTAAGAAGATGTTCAGATCGCTCTTAAGCTTAGCTATGACATCTAACCCTAGTAGTCGGCGAACTGCGGTTTTTAAAACTGTTCCAGATTCGTCTTCAGCTAGCTCTGCGATTTTCTCACCGTCAAAGAAGAATAAGTCAGCGATGCCTGTTGGAATCAGCTCATTAAGAAAACCTTGGCACTGTTCGTAATTGAGCTCTGGAATTTGGATACCATCTTTCTCAAGGCAAAGGTTGTCTTTCTTGCCTCGTTTCCAGCCGCGAATCACTTTATAGGTGTTTTCTTCGCCGTTCTGGCTGTATTTAAACTCAAGCTCGATCGATGCATTATCTTGAACACCACCATGGCCGACACCTTTGTGAATCAGTTCCGATAAAGCGTCAACGTAGTCACCATTTGAAAGTAATTGGCTAAATGATTGACGTCCGAAAAGCGCTAAGCGAACGGCTGTCAGTATTGACGTTTTACCGGCACCATTTAAGCCGCCAAACAAAATAATAGGTCGTTCGGTCCCTTCGATAGGACCACTTTTACTTAAACGAGCTGGGGCAGGGCGCAAGTCAATTTCATGCACACCGCGAAACACGCGAAAGTTGTTTAAAGTTAGTTTTGTAATCAACATTTCAGTATTTAAAACTCTTTTTGAAGCTGTTTATCTAGGTCAGCAAGCTGTTCGTTATAGCGCTCAATTTCTTGTTGGTGAATATCAAACTCGGCTTTGCTTTGCAGTGAAGCATGCTTTTGTTTGATCTCTTCCAAGCTTCCCCAGTCTCGTTTCAATAGCGATGCGATCTTGTTCGAGATACCACTACGACGGCTCAGACCTTCCATAGAGACCTCTAGCTCGATGAGCTTCATGATCATTTCAGGTTCGACATCGAAATTATTGCAAAGCTCATGGATCAGCTGTGCGTCATCTTTACCAAAACTTGCGTTATCGTCATATACCCAATCAAGGTCGTAGTCATAAACGTCTTTAAAAATAGTTGGTAGAGAGTCATCCCAATCCGGTTCGTTTGGATCGTGGATCCACTCTTGGCGAATAGCATGCAGCTCTGGCACTGTGATTAACTCAATCTCTCGGCCTTCGGCTTTATATTTCTTATCTAGCTCTAGCAATTCACGGAGCCATTGACGGCGGTATTTAAGCCAGTAAGGACCTGGGACGTGTTTACGCTCGCTAGCAATATCTTCGCCTTCTTTCGCGTATTGGTAGCTTACGCGACCGGTACGACGTTTATGGTTTCTGAATTCTGCTTTGTTAGCTGGGTCTGTCGTCATTGCTAACTTATTACGGAACTCAAGAAGAGGCGCCATCCACTCTTCGCCATTTTGGATAAGGCTTTCCATCGCACGGTCTTTAGTTACTACGGTACATGTCCAGCAACCGAAACGAGAGTTACCACAAGAGGGGGTAGTTTCGTCAATCACCATTGGGCATTCACCTTGGCCTGAAGAGTCTTTATATAGATTCCAAAGCACTAGGTTTTTACCGCCCCATGGGTTTTCCCATTCTAGGTCATAGTCATCTTTCCAGATGTTTCTAGTACCTAGTGGCGTTTCTTTTGTCTCTAGGTGACATAAACGCAAGATCTTCCAAACATCATCAACAGCCCATGTATCAATAGGGGTGTAAATGAATGCATTGGCTAGCGTTGTATGGCGAGCTAGGCGAGAGCCATCAATTTTGTGTTTAGCGATAACCTGAGCACGCGAGGCACTTTCTTGGCTACGTGAGCCCAATACAACAATCACCTCATCAAATTGAGATACTTTGCTTTTAATGAAGTCACTAACCGGGTCGATCTTCATTCGCTCTGTACACCAGCGAAATGAACGTGTCGGTGCTGGGTAGCCTTTACCAAGAAGACTTGACCAAAACGTTTGGTCTGACTCAGGTACCACTTTGTGACAGCTGATTGGCAAGTCGTCGCGCTTGGCTCCTTTTTGTATCGCAGCTAAGGAGTCTTTAATGTGGTTAACAACAACAGGTGTCTCAACCAGTGTGTCTGATGAAACGACAAATACGGGTTTGTGGCGTTGTTCTTTTTCTAGGCCAAGTAGTGCCATATAGATTAAAGACATGATAGCGGAGGAGTCTTTACCACCACTGTAGCCAATTACCCATGGGCGGTTGTCTGCACAATAGACGCGTTGAACGTCAGCAACATAGTAGCTGAGTTTATTATTTGCGAACTCTTCAGCGTTGATGAATTCTTGGTATTCTTCGGCGAGATCTTCTGCCAATTTTAGCTCGTGTATCATGATAACTGCTTCTCTAGAGCTTTTTCTTCTGGGGTTAGTGGTAACCCAAGTTCAATTTTAAGTGCGTTTGCCGTGAGCTGAATGTTGATGTTTGATTTACTCAACTTGCCGTGGTTCATGCTACGCTTTATCCATTCAGGATTGGTTTTCAACCAATTAACTTTCCCTAGTAACTGGAGCTTTTCTTTCCATTGTTTTGGTTCTTGGCACAACAGGTGTTTACCCAAGACGCCAATCGCATGCAGCCCGACACCATGTGCGTGGATGTATTCTTGGCGAAGCTGTGCAGGGGATACTTGTTTGTCGATCACCATTTGCCAATCTTTAATATGGCGGGTGACCTCTTCCCAAAACTCAGACGCTAACAGCTTCTCTTCTTCAGTGAAACCATCTTTAGGGCCTTTACTTAAAAGTGCTCGTGTTGATTGTTTAATACTGCTTAAAGTAAAGAGTTTGTTCGACTTTGGACTGATGTTGGATTTTTCCATTTCAGTCATTCCGATAAATGGCTTCACTTTAGCTGCTAATTCACGCGCTAATTCAGAGCTTTCGTCTCGATGATCGTAGAGAGTGCCAAGAGATGGACTGGGTTTTACTGCGTATTTGTTTAAGTCAGCAAACATTTGTTGGCTTCTACCTAAACCTTCATCGATGAAAAACAATACTGGAATGTTGTCTTGCCCAAGGTCTGGATTCTCTCTTAGTGCTTCTTCTATCGCTTTACGGCGGTGTTGCCCATCGTTAATTAGAATCTGCGCATCCATTGGGATTTGAAGTGTACCTAAATTAGGCGCACCTTCATGATCGTGGAAAGATATATCAACTCCAACCGATGCTGTTAATGCTGAGAATACGTATTCTTTAGGGTTGTCGAGTAGGTATCTGACCATTTCAGGTATGCGAGTCTTGTTTAATGTTCTTTGAGCTCTAAGCTCTGGTGGAACATCATCTTCGTTATAACTGAAAATCTTCGGGATGATTCGAAGAGGGCATGTCGCAATGTAAAATGGACGTCCTGCTTGAATACCTCTGACAGCTGGAAATGAATAGCAATAGCCTGAATCTTGATTTTGCATAGTGAACTCTAAGTTATGTTATTTGCCTATGACATAAACCATAGTTGGTATGTCATATTTTGACAAACTAAGCTTTTAGTTTGTTATGCTTTAGTCTTATCTATGCGAATTATTACATAGGTATGCCAAAATAGGCTGAATATTTTACAGGTATGTAGGTCAGAATTCTATGGTAACGATAGGTTTTTATCGTACTAAAAAATCGCTATTTTGAACTTATTGTAAACCCTTTGATTTCTTTGTGTTCCTTCCCTAAAAGCACCTCAAATTCTGTTCTTATCATTTGCGTTTCTTCACTTGATTCAAATTCCATGAGCTTCGCCAATCGCTTGTCGAAGCTCTGTTGTTTCTTGTAGTTCTCATGTTCGGTTGGGATGTAAAGGTGCTTATTCAGCAGTGGCGGCCTGCGCTCTTCATTAACGTAGTCAAAGAAATCTATGTCTTGTTCTGCCATCTTTATCTTTATGCGTTCTACTAAGAAGGGAACCGATTTATCGAAATCATCATAGGCAGTCAGGGTTAGCTTACCGGATGTGATATGAATTTTGATAAGATCTATCTCTTCATCTAGCTCACCATACATTTGTAGCCCCGCGCCGACGTAGACTCGCAGCAGCAATGGCAAATCATCAATAAAGTCTCGGTGTAGAATCAATGAATGTCCTTCATTGAGAAGGCTGGCTGGTAACTGGTGATGTGCTTTCTCGCACTGCTGCTGGATTAAGTCGGTGTCTGCAATCGCAAACAGCAACTCGGCTGACAGGTTAATGGCCGTTTTGTAGTCATCAAATAGCGCTTTTATATCGCGCTTTAGTGGCTCTGGCTGCTGCGTGTAGGGCTTTCTTTTCTCAAACAGTCCCATCGCAAAGTACAGCAACAAGTCTTCTTTTCTACTCTTTTCCGCTTGCTCAAACTCTTGGGTATCGAACATTTCTTGCAGCAAGTTGAACACTTTTTTGTGTGAGCCGATGAGCTCTCGGATTTTGTCGGAGTGTTCAAATTCATCGTTGGCAGGAATACGCCCTAACTCTAAGCAGGTGTTCCAAAAGTCATTAAACAAGTCTTGATGTTGGGTAATAAGCAGTTTTGCTTTGTCTTTGGCTTCAATAGGTTCTGGCGAAGTCAGTTGCTGCCATTTATGGTGGCGTTTGTATTTACTCTGCAGGTACTGTTGCTCTTCTAATTTGTCTTTGAAAATATAGAAAATACCAGGCGCGACGGTAATGGCGTCTTCTTGTAGGCTTCTCTCTATGTACGCTTTGATCTCTGATTGCGCATAGTATTTTTGGAAAGTGTTACGAGAGGTAATCACCCCATCCTTATAAGGCTTGAACTGAGCAATGTAGTTTTCGTTGGCCAGCATGACAGAAACCACCAGAAATTTATCTGCTAGCTCCCATGCGCCTAGTAGGGCATCGAGTCTTTCATCTTGATCTTCTATTACGTTAAGAACAAACCCTATGTTTACGATATCAGAATTGGATTTGTCGTTGTCGGGTTGAAAGTTCGGATCCCAACCTAGAGCGTCGAGGCCATGTGCTTCAAGCTCCCTTAAATCGTCTCCGCGGCCGCAGCCGTAATCGAAAATTGAGTGCTCGCCTTTTAAGTAACCATGTTTAACGAGAGTCTTCATTGGTGCAGAGAGTTCATGACGCACTATGGCCGTTCTGTGCCTATCAATTCCAGCCTCTTCTTGCGTTGTCACAGAGGAACATCGGAATAGTCGACCATCGACAAGCTCGTAACCATGGCGTGCTATTAGGTTTTCCCAAGAACGTTTAAAACCAATCAAACGGCTGTTTTCGTACAGGCCTGCATTCTCGCCTTCTTGTGTGAGTGAAACGAAGTGTTCGTAATATTCACTTGTTGGCAAAACCATGGTTTCTTTTCGATGTAAGATCGGCGGGTTTTCAGATTCGCGATAACCTGTAATTTTGTGGCTTAGCTTAGAGAGGTCGACATTGAGGCTTTGTTTTAATGCTGGATAGGAATCAGTATAAAAATCAGGGTAATGAAGAAGAGATAAACGGAACTCTTTTTTAAACAGCTTAACGAGGTTCCAGTCTTCTTCACCTAAGTTAACGGCTTTTGCTACGGCAGGAATGAACTGTGTTAACACTTTAGGCAATGCGCTGAATGCGTCTTTATGAAGATAAATGGCATCGGGAAGTTGTTTTCCAACTTTTATTTGAGAGGTAAGTTCAGCAAATAGCTCTTCGTTCATTCCTATTCCTTAGGTGTTTTTGAAGATTATAAATCATCAAACAATGCCTGTGTGGCGCTGCCTTTTGCACTTTTTGTGTTTACGCGAAGCCCATCACTTCGGCGTTGTCGGATAAGGGCATATTTTGAATTATCTGTCCCAACGCTAATATGCAGCGGTTTATCTTTGCCATAAAAATAGAGGCGGTCGAATTCTAAATGTGTACAGATAAATCGAGCGACCTCATCCATACGTTGCTCATACCCTTCAACATAAATATCACACGCAGCTCCATTTCGCTTACAGATACGGCTATCCCGGGAGTTGAGTTCCATAGAGGCATGTTGGTCAATATCTGGCGCCATATCTCCAGGGCTATTTTTCAATACCCACCTCAAAAGAGGATGGCTTGTATAACCATAGGTCACCGTTACTTCTCCCAGTGAGCGTTCGATAGGTTGTAAAACTTGAACCGTTAAACACTGAAGCTCAGTGGCAGAAAGTTTATTAACCTTGTTGTCTCCTAAGTAATTAGGGTGCCGAGACTTATGCCAATCAATAAGCTTGTGGTGCATATTCTGTCCTTAGGATTCTTGCTTCCTACTATATTTAACGAACGACGACAGCAAAATCAATGCAATTCGGGGGTTATGTATGCTGTTCATTCTCGCTTTACTCTGCATCTTCTTGTTGGGGTATCTTGCCCAAACTACGGGCCTTTGTATGGTTAGAGGAGTGAAAGAGGCGACAAATGGGTCACCGATGTTCATCATCGCGATTGTGTTTAGTGGTTCGCTGGCTTGGGTCTCTATGGGGTTAGGTTCAGTGGTTGAGGGGCGCCAGTTGTCCATAGCTTTTTGGCCGAGTTTGTTCTCACTGCTTGGTGGCTTTCTGTTTGGTATTGGCGCGGCAATCAACAGTGGTTGTGGGGTTTCTACAGTGAGTAGGTTAGCTCGCGGCGAAGTGGTTATGTTGGCGACTATATTCGGTTGGTTTGTTGCTTGGTTGGTGTTTGCTCCAGTTTTGCCTTCGGAGTTGAAAGGAGCTAGGTTGGTACTGTCCGACTTTTCTAGATACGTATTCCTTGGAAGTATCTCGTTCACAATTGTGGTGAGTTGTTATTTCATGAATGCGGTAAATCGTAAGTTATGGTTATCAATGCTGGGGATTGGGTTAACGGCAGGCTTTGTATTCCTTTATGAGCCACACTGGACGCCAAGTGGGTTGTTGAAATCTATGGGGACTTCTCTTTGGCACGGTAAAGCTGAAGATTGGCCAAGCAGCGAGCGTTTTATCTTGATGATCTCGCTGTTAGCTGGAATGGTTAGCGCCGCGTTATTTACTGGGTCGTTTTCACTGAGGTTAAGCCCTATACGTCGATTGGGTAAACATTTGGTTGCGGGTGTGCTTATGGGGCTTGGTGCTGTGATGGCTGGTGGAGGAAACGATACTCAACTGTTAGTGGCGATGCCTGTACTTTCTCTGGCTGGCGTTTGTTCTGTGTTGAGTATCATTGTTGGCATATATACCGGAGTTAAGTTGATTCAAAGCCGATAGTTAGCGACAGTACAAGCTAGTGTAAGTTTGCAATTTGAGAACATAATGAAATACATCGGAATTGATGGCTGCAAGTCGGGTTGGATCGCTTGGATTGTCTCTGACAATGAGATACCTGCGTTTAAAGTGGTAAACACCCTCGATGAGCTAGCGAGTGATCTTATCGGTTCAACGGCGCTTATCGATATGCCTATTGGTTTTAGTGATGCACAAACTCCAGATCGCTTGTGTGACAAAGCAGCAAGGCGTTTTCTAACCAGCAAACGTGGTTCTTCGGTGTTTCCGGTTCCGTGTCGTGAGGCGGTTTACCAAACCGATTACATTGCGGCGTGCAGTGCCAATGTGGAGCAGCTTGATAAGAAGTTTTCTAAACAGACTTGGGGAATTGTGCCCAAGATTCGCGAGCTTGATGAGCTCATTGAAACTCATCCCAATCTTTCTATCAGGGAATCACATCCTGAAGTGGTGTTTGCAGCATTGAAAGACGAACCGCTGACGTTTTCAAAACGAACGCAAGAAGGCAAAGAGGAACGGCTTTCTATTATTCAGCAGCTATCCCCTCAATGGTGTGACCGCTTGTCGTTGGCCATTTCAAATACCAAACGTAAAGACGCCGCGATAGACGATATTTACGATGCGTTCGTACTTATGTTAGTTGCCTATTACGCACCGCAATTATCGACCTTACCTGAACTTTCTGATGTTGGTGGAGAAGCTGACAAGGATCAGAACGGACGAGTTAGAGAGATTGTTTACTGGAACAAAACACGCTAACAAAGCGTGCGCTCAACTTGGCTTAATATGCTATTTTCCAACTTCTGCTACTTTTCACTCTTACTATTTTGAGTTTTTGATATGAAACGTTTTATTGTCGGCTGTCTGGCCACTGTGCTCAGTGCAGTGAGTTATGCCCAAGTCGCTCCTATATCTCAATGGCAATGCGACATGATGAAAAAGAACAATGTCTTGAGTAGTGGTGCGCCCGTTGGTTGTGAGCGACTATCCAAAGTGGATTTCGATTTCATTAGTTTCAAAGGGGAAACGCAACAGGGCAATATGATCGTGCTTGATGTTATTGCGCCTGCTGTTGAACAAATCTTTTCAGAGCTCAAACAGCGCAATTTTCCTCTTCATTCCGCTCGCCTAATGCGTGAATTCAGAGGTGATGATAGCGCCTCAATGGATGCGAACAACAGCAGCGCCTTTAACGCTCGTCCTATTACAGGCGGAGGAGGTTGGTCGAAACATGCCTATGGTGTGGCAATCGACATCAACCCAGTTCAAAACCCTTTCTTAGAGTTTGATAGCAACGGAAGAATCACGGTAAAGCCTTCACAATCTGCGACTCGTTATGTGAACCGTACTCGTTTTCGTGCTCGTGATGAAATTGAACGCCGCGGCATGGCTGAAGATGTGGTGGAGCTGTTTGCCCATCACGGATTTATGATCTGGGGAGGGGATTGGAATAGCCCAATCGATACTCAGCATTTTGAGGTTGGATCAAGAAAGTTCGTTAACCAACTGCTCTCTAAACCACAACCTGAAGCCGAGGTGTTATTTGAGCGCTACGTCAAATCTTATCGACAGTGCTATCTCAAAAATAAAGGTGAGGACGCAGAAAAAGCTCGCGCTATCTGTGCAAAGAAAACAGTCGGGACTTTTTAGTGCTATGTTTATCTAGAACCGTTTGTGTTTTAGCAAGTTAAACTCGCTTCAGGTGTGTTTTGAATAGCTAAGGTCAGCGCTCGTCGTTGGCCTTTTTTGTATTCATTTCTTCAATAGAACACCGAGCATTGAAAAGGTTATTGGGTATCCATTAGTCAATAATCGATAAGCGAATGCAGCGCAAAGTCATCGGTTTGTCATTTAAAAACTCATAGCGTTAACGTTATGTGAGAACCATTGCTGGTGGGGGAATTCTTCGCGCAAACGCCAGTATTATTAGTGAACTGATCACAACGGACCAACTAATGAAAAAGATACCTTTGGCTCTAACTCTTTTAAGCACTCTACTTTTTTCACAATACACTTTGGCTACTGACACTTCACCTACCACTCAAAATCCCACTTACGAACTCGATGGTAAGTCGGTATTAGGTCGCACTGAGAACGTGTACCTATCTAGCGTTCAAGGGCTAAAAGACGTTCCTTTCATTGGTAAAATTGATACCGGTGCGGAAACCACTTCTATGCATGCTGAAGACATTCATGTGAAGAGCTCTAATCCCGATTACCAAAATCTCAAAGACCAAGAGTTGATGGCGGCGTTAACCGAAGACCTGTTGAACAATTCCGATGTTGATTACGATGATTGGGATGGCAGTACCTTTGCGAAATATGAAGCTGTGGTGTCCTTCAAGGTTCAAAACCCACGCACCGGAGACATGGTATTAATCGAAGCGCCTTTAGAGCGTGTCAGCATGATACGCAGCCGCACTAGCAGCACGCCTTTACTTCGTCCTACCGTAAAAATGTCGCTCACCATTGCGGAGCAAGAATTAAAAACCGATGTTAACCTGACCGACAGAAGTCACTTCTCTGCGCCAGTATTGATCGGCAAAACCTTCCTTGCGGATAACGCGCTGGTGTTTGCAGGTTACGACTATTTACAAGAGCAAGAGAACGCAACGGTGGTTGGCCGTAAAGAGGTGGTGTCTATCTCGGGAATGGCGATGAATGCGACCTTCTCTTTAAAGAATCGCTACAGCATTTTGCATGCAAAAGACATCGACATAGACAAAAAGAACAAACAAGTGACGTTTGATATGTTCGACAACGACGGCAAGCAAAAAGAGATGACATTGCCGTTGGTTCGTATGTTAAGCGTGAGCGGTAAGAAGAGACCTTTGGTGTATGTGCCTGTTCAACTCGATGAAAACACAACTAAAGACGTTCTGGTGTACCTACGTGAGCGCTCGAGTAGTGAGTCGCAATTGAGATTTGGAACCAGCACCGCCAGCGAACTCTTCATGATCGACACCAGTGCTGAGAATATTTTATCAGAAGGTTCAGAGAACTTTAGTGATGTAGCTGAGTCTGGTGAGCCTATGATTATCTCGCCGGAAGAGGACATCACCCTAGATGACTTCCCGCTTAAGGCTGTGGCTTCTTTCACTGTCAATACACCTTTGCTGAAGGTCGACAGTTTTGAAATGACAGGTAAAGGCAAAGATGCTTCCGTTGAATTTTATCTTACGGATGTAAATGGTGAGAAGCAGAAGGTGACCAAGCCAATTATTAAGAAGCTTAAAGTCGGGGATGATACTCGCCCTGTTGTAAGTGGTGAGTTTGCGGTGTCTGGAAAAGTGCGTACGCAAGAGTTCGCCATCGACGTGCTCAATACAAATGAGAAAGAAGCGTACTTTATTTTAGGCAAGAAGATGGCAAAAGAGGGCGTTTACGTTAATACGCGTTCTGATTACCTTCTGAAAGCCGAACCACTGTTTAAAGTTGGGCATATTGAAGTAGTAGAAGTGAACGGCATGAAGTTCCCGGCCAAGCTCGACACTGGTGCGGATGTAAGCTCAATGAACGCAGTCAACATCAAACGATTTAAGAAAGATGGCCAAGACATGGTGAGCTTTACCTATCAAAACAACCAAGGCGATAAGCAAGATTTCACCAAGCCAGTGATTGATGTAATGCGTATCAAAGCCAAGAAAGGCGAGAAGGTGAACATTCGCCCTGTGGTAGAAATGAAGGTTAAGCTCGGAGACCTAGAGAAAGAGGTGAGGGTAAACCTTCAAGACCGTTCTCGCTTCGAATACAGCATGATCCTAGGTAAGAACTTCTTGAAGCACGGCGCAGTAGTGAGCAGCGATGAAGATTACTTGTTAGGTGATATGGAGTAACCCCTAAACTTATCTAAGTTCGTATCAGAACAGCTCTAAACAGCCACACATTTCAGTAATGGGATGTGTGGCTTTTTGTTGATTGTTAATTGATGATTGTTGCCGTGACAATATTTCAAGTAATCGTTTGTTTTTACTCAAGAGACAGATCGACTAGACTACAATGAAGTGGAATTCACTTTAATTTTTAAAACATCGTATTCGGCAGGCGAGTAAATCGTGCTGTCGGATCGAGAGAGAGAGCATGTCAAAAGCAGAAAAATCTTCGCGTAAGCTTAGTTTAATTATTATTTCGGTTATTTTAGTAGTGTGGCTTTACAGTTTGTGGGCCGACCGCGTCACACCAATGACGGGGATCGCCCGTGTTCACTCTTATATTGTGCGTATTGCTCCTGAAGTTTCTGGCAATATCACGTCTGTGCAAACTGAAAATAATCAGGTCGTTGAAACGAACCAAGTGTTGTTTGAAATTGATGCTCGAAACTATCAGATCAGTTTGCGTTCCGCTGAAGCGAATCTTGCTCAAGTAGGCCAAAATATTGGCGCAAGCACAGCGGCGGTTAACGTTGCACAAGCGAAAGTGACCGAGGCGGTTGCGGCTCGGGATAATTCTCGAGAGCAAGCGAGTCGAGTGAGTGAACTCGCCAGTAAAGGGCTGGTTAGCCGCTCTGAATTAGACAACGCCATAGAGAATCGTGATCGTGCTGAAGCGTCATTGAAAGCCGCAGAAGCCTCTTTGGTTCAGGCAAAACAAGCGTTAGGGCCAGAAGGGAGTGATAATCCACAAGTGTTGGCGGCGATTGCAGCCCTTGAGCAGGCTCAGCTCAACTTACAGAAAACCCAAGTGATGGCTCCTTCTCATGGCGTGGTGAGTAACCTACAACTGACGGTAGGCCAGCGAGCAACCGCAGGCTCACCTGTTTTGACCTTTGTTGATCCGCGAGAGGTGTGGATATCTGCGTTATACAGAGAAAACTCGCTAGAGCATATACAAGTCGGGCAAAGAGTTGAGATCGTATTGGATGCGTTACCGGGGCGAGTGCTATACGGCACGGTTGATAGCATTGGTTGGGGAACGGGTGGCAGCAATAGCACTGACCAAGAGACTGGCTTTTTAAATTCAGACACCAATTCTATTGCCGCGCAGCGCTACCCAGTCAATATTGTGTTTGATCATGGTGAGGTTCCAAGCAACATTCGTTTTGGTTCACAAGCCACAGTGGCTGTCATGACAGAGCAAAGTACCCCAGGTGAGTGGCTTGCTCAGCTTTGGATGAGAATTCTAAGCGTGTGGACTTATGTTTCATAGCTCAGCTAACTCCATTATTCGATTGGTGTTACTGCCGCTTTCGCTATTGTTCTACCATCAACAAAGTGGGCAGATGCTCGCTGTTTTGTCGCCCATATTTGTTGTGATGTTCATGACATTGATGCCATCCAAATCACCGATTAATTTAATATTAAAGGTGATTGTTGCATTAATCTTAATCAGCTTTGGTGTGGTGTTTTTTGGTAGTGTATTGGTCGACTCGCCAACCGGTTTTGTCCTCTATTGCTGGCTATTGCTGTTCTGGAGTTATCAGCGTAGCCATCAGAATACAAAAGATATCATCGCGACACTGACCATTATCGTGGTCATCGTGATGGTGGTGGTCAACAAGCAGATGCATCTCCCAATGGCGGGATTGCCCCTATTGTTCTTTGAAAAGCTGGTGATAGCTTTGATCGTCACTTACTTGGGGTTCTGGTTGTTCCCGGGGGATGAAGTGAATGTCCTTCCGACTGCGGCCGTTTCCGATGCGCCCACTACTGGTGACTATATCATGGTTGCATTTAAAGCGACCGCGGTTGTGGTTGTGCTGGCGATTTTGGTAGGAAATTCGGTGTCACAAACGATGTTGATTGCGATTACGCTTGGCAGTATGTTGAAAAGCCCATCGAATCACGACCACCGTACATTCAGCCGAAACAAGCTTGTCACCACTGGCGTTGGCATTCTGTTTACGTTACCTGTGATGATCATGATGGTGTCAGGCGCTCCAATCTTGGTTATTTATGGCGTGAGTTTGGTGTGTGGTTTGCAACTTGCGTGTTTTGCTATCAGGCGGCAGGCGAATCTGACGATTTATCAGCTCTTGTTTACTAATTTTACGACCTTGGCTTATCAGATCATCAGCCACCCAGGATCTGCGTCCCTCTCGGCACAAATGACACGTCTATTTGCCATTGTTTGTGCAGTCATGGTTGGCGCAGTGGTACTGGGCTTTCTCAGCAGTAATACTAATCATAGTCATACCGATCACAGTAAGTGATTAATATTTATAAGTAATAATAAGGGGATAGCTCTGCCGAGTTATCCCCTTTTCACAATATGGGTTAACGACTCAAATGCCATCAGTAAAGAGCCATTTGATGAAGTGACGTGTTACTTCAATAGTCTGACTAACAAAGCGCCCGGTTCACGCATCGGATCTTGATTGACACTGAGTACATAGCCATCAGCAGGGGCGTAATAACGTTGTTTCTCAGAACCAAAACTATCATATTGAATTGAAATCAATTGTTTTGATTGTACTGATTCACTGACCTTAACTTGAGGGAGAGCGAAACCACCGACATTGGCTCTAATGGTCACCGTTTCTTTGCCTTCAAAGCAGGCATAGTGAGGCTGATCTATCTTTGTAGAGATGATATTTTCCGAGTGCAGGATATTCATCACGCCATTCACTGAACGCTCAATGAGGTCGGGTTGTAAAACCTTTCCAGAACCAACCTCGACGGTGATAGCGGGCGTACCACTTTTATTGAGCTGCGTTTCTAAAACGCCATCATCACCTGGATCATCAAAAATACAGTCAGGATTGATCAATCGAGCCATTTTGATTGCTGCGGGGATTCGATAATCGGCAAAGACATACAAAGGATACTCTGCTCCGCGAGTTTGGGTATGCAGATCGATAGCAAGATCCGCATTATGGCTGAGTAGGTTCTGCCAAATTGAATGTGTAAAACGTTGTGAGGCATCACCGTTCGGGTTTCCAGGGAATATACGGTTAAGGTTTGCTGGGGATGCATCCGGATCCGATGAAATAAAATCTCGGCTGTGCATCAACATACCTGACACATTAATCATCGGAATAATGATGACTGTGCCGTGTATCTCCTCGTTTACGAGCTTTTGAATGACCTTCTGTGCGGTAATAACTCCATTTAATTCATCACCATGAACGCCTGCCGTTACCATTATTTTGCGAGCATTTTGACTTTGCTCACCGCGATAGACGACCACAGGTAAATGATGATTTTGACCAACACCGTTAGTTTGTGCCTCAAACCAGAAACGATGGCATCCCATCGGTAAGTCATCAACATTGAGTTGAGATATTACAGGGTGTCCATTTAGAACATCATTGGTATAAGTAGTTTTTCTCACACTAGTTTCCTTTGTCTCTGGTTCACAATCTATTCTGAGTCTGTGTTGGATGATTGTTATTGAAAGCTGTGATTAAAAATGGGCAGTAAACTGCCCATTGAGATACACGTAAATATTGAAAGGCGCTGTTATGCAAAACCCAGCAGGTGAGCCGCAACAATAATAACGCTCGACAAGCAGAATAGCAGCACGATAAAGCGCCAGCAGAATTTTGCCCAATCACCCCAGTCAATGCGGCATACACCTAGTGTTGCCATCAAAGAAGCTGATGTTGGGACGATGATATTGGTAAAGCCATCACCTAGTTGGAATGCTAAAACCGCGACTTGACGAGTCACACCTGCTAAATCGGCGAGTGGCGCCATTAATGGCATCGTTAGAGCTGCCTGCCCTGATCCTGACGTTACAAAGAAGTTGAAAATAGCTTGGAAGGCGAACATCAGCCAAGCAGCCATCGCTTCTGGCAATGCACTAATCACACCGCCCGCACTGCTTAAGATTGAATTCAGTACGCTTGGCTCGGTTGCATCGCTGCCGCCGCCTAAAATCAGCAAGATACCTTTAGCACTACCCACAAGAATAGCGGGCGCTAGCATCACACTTGCGCCTTCCTTAAATGAATCGGCCATGTCGTTGATGGTCATATCATTTAATCGGAAAATAACACCGATTAAGCCAGCAACAAATCCCATAGTGAAAAACTGAGAGGCAATTTCAGGAATGTACCATGCGTGAACCACTACACCCCAAATAACCCAGGTCATGCTCGCTATCACGGTGAGAATCACCAACGTATCGCCGATATTCCAACGTGATTGAGTCAAGTCTCCTTGTTGCTTCTTGAAGTAAACATCACCAGCTTTACTGTAAGATTTCGAAGGGTCTTTCTTTACCGAATTCGCATACCACATCGTAAAAGCGATGCCGAGCGCGGTGAAGAAAACCCATAGAGCGATACGCACCGATGCCCCAGATAAGACAGGTACACCAGCAATGCCTTGGGCAACAGCAACAGAAAATGGGTTCATCCAAGAAGCAGCAAAACCAATCTGAGTCGCTACGTACGTCACCATTACCGTAGTAATACCATCATAGCCAATACGTACCATTAGCGGCGCGATAATAATGGCAAAGGCGACGGCTTCTTCACCCATACCAAATACAGCCCCACCGAGCGAGAACAGTGCAAATAATACTGGAATGAAAAGCGATTGACTGCCCTTGGTTTTGTCTATGAGACGCAAGATACCGTTATCAATAGTACCTGTGCGCATCACAATGCCGAAAGCACCGCCAATCACAAGCATAAACATGATAACGCCGATTGCTGAACCCCACTTAGATCCAGACACTAAACCTTCAAATACGAAGTTCATTAAGCCGATATCACCACCGCTGGCGAATAGTCCGACAGTATTGTAAATCGGGTTGCCTTGGGGGTCGGTGTGATAGGCAAATGAAGCTGGATCTAGAACGGTACGAGTTTTCTCTGCACCATCAGAAACATAGCTGATGTCTTGTGTTTCAAACATGCCTGCAGGTATGACATATGTCATTGCTGTCGCAAGCAACGCGATAAAGAAAATTAGCACCAGAGTATCTGGCATTTTCCATGTCTTATTTTGGATGGTATTCGATGTTGTGGTTGTCGTGCTCATTGTCAGTTTTTAGCTATAATTAAGATTGGCATAAAATATCACTAATTAAGCATATAATGTCAATTTTAAGTTGGTTTTTGGCTTGTTTGGTGGTGTTATGTTCTTGTTTTTGCGTGGCATGATGGTTTTTATTTTTAACTTGTTATTGCCTGGTTTTATTTAGAGGTAAAAAGTCCTAGCTCAGGTGCTTTTTAAGCAGTGCGGTAAGTTTCATAGAGCGACTCTGGATATAAAAAACTATACCTTATGAGACTGTATCTAAGGTTGTCTCAAAAGTTTTCGCTTCTTCCTTTTTTCTTTCTTGGAGTTTGTGAGCTTTGGGATCTATACGTTGTGCTACAAGCTCTCTGAGTTCCTGTACTAGAATCCTTTCGGTTGCGAGCGTCGTAGTTGGATAGGTTCCTAAGGAAATACTAGCGCGCTTTCTTGAAGCTGGATTGGTATAAACGTACCGCCATGATTTAGTTCCATTTGGCAATACTCTGATCTGTAACCCATTCCCATCAGAAAGAACTTGCTCTTTGTCTGTTGCTCGAGTGTTTTTAACTTTAGCGTCAGTTAGAGGCGGAACTCGTCTTGGCATTTAGTTTCCCTTAGTACCCAATTTAAGTGGTGATTTGAGTATAAGGTAAATAGTTGGGTACTAAAAACGTGGGATAGTATGAAGCATCATGAGGCAGAATAGGTGGTGTTTTATAAGTAAGTACATGTAATTAAATACAAAAAAGGCCACCCGAAGGTGGCCTTTTCCAAACGTTTGGTGGAGCTGGCGGGAGTTGAACCCGCGTCCAAAAATCATTCATCATTGGTACTACATGCTTAGTCGATCTTTAATTTCACCAGCAACCTGCGAACCGACACGCTAGTTAAAGGCTAACCTGAATTATAATTCGCGCTTTTCCTCTCAGGTGGGAGAAGCCACGCTAGCTAGTTTGGGTTTGATCTCTTATTGGTCCCCGTCTTACGAGCGGAAGCTAGGGTAAGAGAGCTCTGAGCAGGTTATTAAGCTGCTAGTGCGTAGTTTTCGTCGTTTGCGACTATTTTTTTGCGGCTTTTAACGTGGCCAACCGCCCCACGGCATGCACCTCAGACTTCAAAATTCCTGTCGAATCCTAAATCAGCCCCAAGTGTTATTTGCATAGTACCAGAAAAGCTTACCCTGTCTAGCACTGTGCGTTTAAGTGCTTAAAATTAACGCAAATTACTCTTCATAATTCGTGCTTTATCTCTCGCCCAATCTTTTTCTTTCATATCAGTACGTTTATCGTGCAGCTTTTTACCTTTCGCTACGCCAACTTTAATCTTCGCCCAAGAGCGAGACCAGTAAAGTGCGGTTGCGACAAGCGTCATGCCTTCACGGTTAATACGACCGATAAGGTTGTCGAGTTCTTTTCTCGACATTAATAGTTTACGGATACGTGTTGGGTTCGCCACGATATGAGTACTCGCTTGAGTTAGCGGAGTAATCGTCATACCACTGATGAATGCTTCGCCATCTCGGATGTATACGTAGCTTTCTGCGATATTGGTTTTGCCTTCACGTAGGGATTTTACTTCCCAGCCTTGTAGCTCAAGCCCCGCTTCTATCTCATCATCGATGAAATATTCGTGGCGAGCTTTCTTATTAAGCGCAATGGTATTACTACCGGCTTTTGATTTTGATTTATTCTTTGCCATAATGGCCTCATTATACGGAATGCGCCCTAGATGGGGAATCCTTTTTATTTGCGCTCTGGCCCAATACAATTAAAATTGCAGTTTGTGTTAATGTAACGCTGTCTTTAACAGGAGTCTATATGCCAAAGGTTACTCGTTCAGCATTAGTGTCTTTTAGTGCCGACCAGATGTTCAGCTTGGTCAATGATGTTGCTCGTTATCCTGAGTTTTTGCCAGGATGTTCTGGTTCTCGTGTGATCGAATCTTCAGATTCCGCGATGGTGGCTTCGGTTGATGTCTCTAAAGCTGGTATCAGTAAAACATTCACTACGTCGAATCGAATGGCGGATGGTGCTGAAATTTTAATGGAGCTGGTAGATGGCCCGTTTAAGAAGCTGGAGGGGGGCTGGTATTTCACTCCTCTAGACGACCAAGCATGTAAGGTTGAACTTAAACTAGAGTTTGAATTTTCTAGTCGAATGATTGAAATGGCATTTGGCAAGATTTTCAATGAACTGACAAGCAATATGGTCAGTGCTTTTACTCAACGAGCGAAACAGGTTTACTAAGCCATGACTATTGAATCAGATATGATCCACGTAGAAGTTGTGTTTGCGCTTCCGCACGAACAGCGTGTGTTTACCTTGGTGGTGAACAAAAACGCGACCGTTGAAGAGATTATTGCGCAGTCTGGTGTTTTAGAGTTGTATCCAGAAATCGACTTGGCGAAAAATAAAGTTGGCGTATACAGCCGCAACGTTAAGTTAGATGCAACCGTTCGAGATAAAGATCGTATCGAAATTTATCGAGCACTGTTAGCCGATCCAAAAGAAATTCGCCGTAAGCGTGCTGAACAAGCAAAAGCGGCCGCAGCTAAATCGTAATGCTAAACAAGTTTGACTAAGAAGAGAGCTCGCTATATTGGCGAGCTTTTTTGTGCCTGTTGGTTAGACAACGCAGCTAATTTGTTAGCAGATATTAAAAAGCCTGCTCATGTGAGCAGGCTTTTGCGATTCTTGCTTTGTCGACGGATAGTTTTGTCGACTGATAGCTTTATCGGCCGAGAGCTTTGTTGACTGGAAAGCTAGCGAAGGCTTTCGAAGAATTCATCACTGGCTTCAAAATCACCATTGATCGTCACTAAGGTGCCCGTTGCATCAAAGTTAACAACAAGATTTTTTTGAATCGAGTCTTCATGGCCTTTTGTGTGGTGGTAAATGTAGTACCACGTATCTGGGTAGCCATTTTCGATAAGCATAGGTGAGCCCATAACGTAACGAACTTGTGTTTTTGTCATGCCAAACTTGAGCTGATCGACAGCTTCCTGTTCAACATAGTTACCCTGATTGATGTCAATTCGATAAACCAACTTCTCTAATAGAGAGCAACCGGTCAACATTGTTAGTGCAAGTGGAACTGCAACTAACCACTTTTTAATTCGCATAGTTTGAGATCTTTCTTCGCTAAAATACTGCCTGATAATAAACAAGCTCCAGCAAGAAGTAAAAAGCTCCTTGCGCTTTGAGCTTGTTATGACTGGCAATTTTGAATTAAGTTGCAAAATTGCCAAGAATTTTCGGTAAATTATCAGAAAGTTGCTGAATATGTAACCTATGCTGCGATTAATAACTCTTTTGCATTGGCAAGCGTCGATTCGGTAATCTGGCTGCCACCAAGCAGTCGAGCAAGCTCTGAAACGCGTTGTTGCTCATCAAGCGTGTGCATTTGAGTCTCGGTTTTACCTGATTTCGTGTTCTTCGCTACAAAAAGTTGTTGGTGACCGCAACCGGCAACTTGAGGTAAGTGAGTCACGCACATAACTTGTGTCGATTCGCCCAGCTTACGTAGCATTTTTCCGACAACCGCAGCGGTTGGTCCACTGATACCCACATCGACTTCATCGAAAATCAGGCTTGGTGTATCCACTTTTTGCGCTGTGATCACCTGAATCGCCAGTGAGATTCGTGATAACTCACCACCAGAGGCCACTTTCGCAATCGGCTGCATCGGTTGGCCTGGGTTGGTCGAAACAATGAAGGTCACGTTATCCATACCCAATGGAGAAGGGTGTGTGTTGGTGTTGTTCACTTCAATGGCAAACTGCGCTTTTTCCATGCTCAGTTCGTGCATGCTTTGCGTGATCAGCTTGTTGAGCTCTTTTGCGTAACGAGTTCGAGATTTATGAAGCTTCTCTGATTTAGCAACGAACGATTGGTATTGGTTTTCCACCTCGTTTGCCAGTTCTTCTAATTTTTCATCAGAGCAATCAAGCGCTTCAACTTGTTGTAGTAAGTCTTGATGGTGCTTATACAGCTCTTCAGGTAACACGTGGTGTTTACGAGACATCGACATCACTTTAGAGAAACGCTCCTCAACGTAAGCCATACGACCGGGATCAACATCAATGCTGTCTAGGTAGGTTCTTAACTCGTTGTTGGTCTCTTCGATCTGAATAATGGCTTCAGAAAGCAAGTTCGGTAACTCGGCCAATCTTTCATCTAGCTCAGCTAGCTGAATTAAGGAGTTATTGGCCGATTGCAGAATACCAAGCGCATTAACTTCTTCGCCTTCATAAATAAGCTCGATAGCTTGCTGACAGGTTGTGGCCAGTTCTCCGCTATTGGAGAGGCGCTTATGCTCTTGTTCGAGGTCTTCATATTCTTCCTCCCCAATAGACAGCTCATTTAACTCTTTGATTTGGTATTCAAGAAGTTGTTTTTGAGCTTGGTTTTGCTGGCTATTTTCACGTAACTCTTTTAAGTGGTTATCCGCTTGTCGCCAGGCTTGATAAGCATTACGTGTCGATTTCAATAGGTTCAAGTGGCCTGCGTATTGATCAAGCATGGCCATTTGGTAATCGCTTTTCATCAACTGGTGATGCGCGTGTTGACCATGGATGTTGATCAGCAGTTGTCCTAGCGATTTCAATTGCGAAAGAGGGACAGGGCTACCGTTGATGAATGCACGAGAACGACCTTCTTTTGAGATGGTTCTGCGCAGGATGCACTCACTGCCATCAAGCAATTCGTTGTCTTCTAACCAGCGGGTAGCATGCAGATTGTTCTCAAGTAAAAAAGCGGCACTGACTTCGGTTTTTTCTTCACCTTGTCGAACCATTCCTGCATCTGATCGTCCTCCAAGACATAAGCCTAAAGCGTCGATAGCGATAGATTTACCCGCACCAGTTTCCCCGGTGATTGTTGTCATGCCTTTAGATAGTTCTAGCTGTAAAGACTTAACAATAGCGAAATTATTAACACTTAAATGAGCCAGCATTTTTATTTACCTGTATAACTGAACAATACTGTATATAAGTTCAGTATATACTGTTTCTTTATACAGTAAAGTCGACAGGTGAAAATTTTTTGCGACCGTTATCAGAATTGAGGTTGTTCGTAGATCACTGAAACCGCTATAGATTCCCAACTCAGTCGTTCCTCCCTCTTGGGAGTGGAGGTATAAGGAACTGCAGAGAAGCTAGAGCCGACGGGCTTTTACTGGCAATAAAAAGGCTGACGAATGTCGTCAGCCTTTCAAATTTTCGGTTACCACTGGAGCGTTTATTCTTTTAGAACAGCTTACTCGACCAACCTAGTTTGTTACGTAGAACATGGTAGTAGTTGTAGTCTTTAGGATGGATCAACTTAAGTACATTCGGGCTTTGGTAAATGTGGATCTCATCGCCAGGAGAAACAGGCAGTGAGATTTGACCATCGCAGCTCACCTCCTGAGTTCCACGGTTATCAGGCGATACGATAAGCTTAATACGACGCTTGCCATCCACCACTAATGGGCGGCTTGAAAGGGTATGCGGGAACATTGGCACGAGTGAGATAGCATTTAGGCTTGATGACAGGATAGGGCCGCCGCCGGAAAGCGAGTAGGCGGTAGAACCTGTCGGTGTTGAGACGATTAAGCCATCAGAGCGCTGTGAGAAGGCGAAGCTATCATCGATATACACTTCGAACTCGATCATGTGCGCCACTTGTCCGGGGTGCAGTACTGCCTCATTAAGTGCCGCATTGTGGCTTTTTATCTGGCCGTGACGATGAATTTCCGTTTCAAGTAAGAAGCGCTCTTCTTCCATGAACTCGCCTTTGAGAACATCAGTCAACGCGCTCTGGAAGTTTTCAGGGTTGAGATCGGTTAGGAAACCAAGGTTGCCTCGGTTAACACCAATCACTGAAATGTCGAAACGTGACAAGATTCTAGCGGCACCGAGCATATTTCCGTCACCACCGACCACAATGGCGAGATCGGCGCGTTTACCTAATTCAATCAGGCTAGAGAAATGTTCTTTTGGGATGTCGTCTAAAATAGTGGCGAGTCTGTCATCAACAAACACTTGATAACCCTCAGCACTTAACCACTGATAGAGCTCTCTATGAGTCTGAATTGCTTGCTGATCTCGAGGTTTACCGATAATGGCGATGACTTCAAATGGCTTTTTCATAACGTTTCCAAACGAATTAGGCTTGAATCAAAATTCTTCATCCCCATAATAAAGGCAAGTTGAACGTCTATGCGAGTGTTTTATATCAATTTGGGGCGCAAACACGCCTGTCACTTGCATTGAAAACGAATTCTGGAGATATCATGAGCAACGAAGAAAACAAAGTAACCGAAGAAGAACTAGATCAGATCATTGCTGAAGCTGAGAAAGTTGAAGAAGCTGAACTGAATGAAGACGCTGCTGATGAGCAGGAAGCAAAAATCGCTCAACTGGAAGCTGCACTGCTTTCTAGCGAATCTAAAGTGAAAGAGCAGCAAGATTCTGTTCTTCGCGCGAAAGCTGAAGTTGAAAACATGCGTCGCCGTAGCGAACAAGAAATTGATAAAGCGCGTAAATTCGCTTTGAACAAGTTTGCTGAAGGTCTGCTTCCTGTAATCGACAACCTAGAGCGTGCAATGCAAGCGGCAGACGCTGAAAACGAAGTGGTTAAGCCACTGTATGAAGGTGTTGAGCTAACGCACAAAACGTTCGTAGACACAGTTGCTAAGTTTGGTCTTAAAGAGATCAACCCTGAAGGTGAAGCGTTCAACCCTGAATTCCACCAAGCGATGTCTATTCAAGAAAGCCCAGATCACGAATCAAACACGGTTATGTTTGTGATGCAAAAAGGCTACGAACTAAACGGTCGTGTGGTTCGCCCAGCGATGGTTATGGTTGCTAAGTAATGACGTATTACGTTACCAAGTGGTTGACTGGCGCATTGACTGAATTAGTAGCAGCGACAAAATAAATCACTGGTTTACGTAAAATAAAAAGAGAGGCATAGGCCTCTCTTTTTTTGTGCCTATAACTTGAGAGTCCACGTAAATAAGCATCAAAACCGCATTAAGAATGTCGTTCTTTTTATTTCATTCAGATCAGCGATTTAGAGTTTTGTGTTATGAAACTTGTTGTGAATGAGTAAATGTTTTGATGTCACATTTGTGATGTTTTTGTAAATAAACACTTTTAATTGTTATCTTTATATGTAAAATCCACTGCCATATAGCGATTTTTGTCGCATATATAACTATAAAAGTGCAAATTTTAAACACAACAAACTGGAGAAGAACGATGGATAAATCGCTCTCAAGTAAAATTTTTGTAGGCTTGTTCGCCGGTCTACTTATTGGTACTGCTATTCAGTACCTATTCAGCGGTATTGCTATTTTTGATACGTATCTACTTGGCGCTGCCGAAGGTGCTGGTGGTATGTTTGTATCACTTATCAAATTGCTTGTAGTTCCTCTTGTATACGTATCTATTGTTTGCGGTATTGTTGAGCTAAAAGATATTCGTTCATTTGGTCGTCTTGGTGGTAAAACCTTTGGTCTTTACATTATTAACACCATCATCGCGATTTCAGCAGCGCTAACGATTGGTCTTATTTTCCAACCAGGTGCAGGTGCGAACCTTGCGGGTACGGTTTCTGAGACAATTGCGCTTACAACAACTGAAACACCAGATATCTTCTCTCTTGTTGTTAATATCGTTCCTAGCAACCCTGTAGAAGCATTTGCAAGTGGAGACATGCTGCAAATCATCTTCATGGCTATTCTGACTGGTCTTGCTATCCAAGCTCTTGATTCTCGTGGTGGCCCAGCTATCAAGACATTCAAGATGGCTAACGAGATCATGATGAAGCTTATCGGCCTAGTAATGAGCCTTGCGCCATACGGTGTATTTGCTCTGATGATTCAACTAGGTGCAACACTTGATGCAAACACGTTAATGTCAGTTGCTGGCTATGTAGCGCTTGTTGTAGCGATGCTTGTGTTCTGGATCTTCTTCTTCTACCCAATGATGGTTGGTTCATTCACTGGTATTTCTCCAAAGCAGTTCCTACGTGCAACGCGTGAGCAAGTTCTATTCTCACTATCTACAGCAAGTTCGAATGCAACAATCCCAGTAACTATGCGTACTCTTACTGACAAACTAAACGTATCTAAGTCAGTAGCAGGTTTCGGTGTACCACTAGGTGCAACAATGAACATGTCTGGTGTATCTATCTACATCGCACTGGCAACTATGTTCGTAGCAAACGCATTTGGTCAGCCAATCAACACTGCTGATATCTTCACTCTAGGTCTAACTATCCTGCTTCTTTCTATCGGTGCTGGTGGTGTTCCAGGTGGCGGTGTAGTAATGGTAGGTGTTCTATTGCACCAACTAGGTCTACCACCAGAAGGTCTAGCGATTGTTGCTGCTGTTGACCGTATCTGTGACATGTTCTGTACTTCTTCAAACGTAGTGGGTGACACAGCGGTGAACACTATTGTTGCTAAATCTGAAAACGAAATTGGCGTTGAAGCTAACGAAGAAGCTGAGCTGCAAAAAGCAGAAGCTTAATTCTTAATTAAGACTCAATAACTGCGAAGCCCCGCTCAACCAGAGCGGGGCTTTTTTATTTCTGCTGTTGGGTACTTTGGGCTGTCTGCTGCTGAGTTAAAAGAGGGGGCTATGTTGGTGCGAAGTCTCATTTTTTCTTTTTACTCGCGCTGAATGGGTCATCAGTTTTCAATCTTTAATATAGATCACATATAATAATACAATATTATTATATTGTTCTGACAACCTACATTATGACGACATAAAGGAAACCCAATAATGAAGCTGTCTTACCTTAGCCTACTGACTGCCAGCCTTTTAGCCGCTCCCGCTCTTGCTTCTAATCACGATATTGGTCAACAGTTCAATCTTGACCCTGCAAAAGCACCAGCACAAAACTTCGATTTATCTAAATGGAAAATTAACTTACCGGAGCTGACGACTGAAGGGTCTAGAAAAGGTAAAACGCTGGAGATTGGTAAAAAGGAACTGTCGAATGTAGACACGCCTTACGTTCACCCTAAATGGTTCTACACGGATGCCGAGTCTGGTGCGATGGTGTTTGTGGCTCCGAATACAGCTCCAACGACGCCAAACAGTAAAAACACGCGTAGTGAGCTAAGAGCGATGCTAGCGGATAGCTACTCTGCGCCGAGCAACAACTTCGCGATTTCAAGCCATAAGAACGCGGAAGAGTTTGGCTCTATCGGTGGCCAGATGACGGCAACACTTTCTGTTGATCAGGTGAGCACCAGCGGTAACTATAAGAAAACCGGTGCATTCTCTGTGGTTATTGGTCAAATCCATGGGTCGGATAATGAACCTCTGAAAATTGTTTACCGCAAGTTGCCAGAACATGAGCATGGTTCGTTAACGTGGAACTATGAGTTAAACCCGCCGACAGAGATGAAAAACGCGAAGGATGAAAACGGAAAGAAACTTCGTAAAGACATTCGCCATGATGTATTTGGTCAATACAATCTGAAAAAAGGCAGCTCGGACCCTGCTGATGGCATCAAGCTAGGTGAAGTGTTCTCATACGATGTGAATATCAAAGATAACATCATGCACTTAACCTTTACTAAGAATCCAAACTCAGCCGATCCTATTGTGAAGACGTATGATGTTGATTTGGCTAAGGGTAAGTATCAGGGGCATGATATCGACCTTGGTTATGGACAGGACTGGATGTACTTCAAGGCGGGCGCATACAATCAATGCAACACTAAGAAGTCGAGCTCAGCCTGTGAATGGCGTGGTATGGAAGCGGGTGATTACACTCAAGCGAGCTTCTACCAGTTAGTGCTCAACCAATAATATGGCTGAATCAGTCACCATTTGAACAATATTTAACTGATTAATATCTATTTGAAAAAGACCTTCCACATGAAGGTCTTTTTTTATGGCATCTGGAATAGGGTTGAGGTTTCAATGTGGCGACAAATGCGAGAGTTTCTCAACATTGGAGCCTTAATTGGCAAGGGATCGGTCACTTTTTACCTTTATGTAAAAAGATACGGGAAAAAATAGATTTTTTTTACTTATTCCCTTGAAAACCAGTTTACAGCCCTTATCTATGGTGCATACGAAAGCAAATTACATTTGCACTTTAATTTTGTGTATTAGGGTTGATTCCCTGATTACCACCCCCACATATGTGGGTATAGCAAAAACTTAATAGAAAATATTTCGGAGATGGCCTGATGGGTAAAATCATTGGTATTGATTTAGGTACTACTAACTCTTGTGTTGCTGTTCTTGACGGCGACAAACCACGCGTAATTGAAAATGCTGAAGGCGAACGCACAACAGCATCAGTAATCGCATACACAGAAGGCGAAACGCTAGTTGGTCAACCTGCAAAACGTCAAGCTGTTACTAACCCTCAAAACACACTGTTCGCTATCAAGCGTCTAATCGGTCGTCGTTTTGAAGATGAAGAAGTTCAACGCGATATCGAAATCATGCCTTTCAACATTGTTAAGGCTGACAACGGTGATGCATGGGTTGAAGCGCAAGGCCAAAAAATGGCTGCTCCTCAAGTATCTGCTGAAGTTCTTAAGAAAATGAAGAAAACAGCTGAAGACTTCCTAGGCGAAGAAGTAACTGGCGCAGTAGTAACTGTTCCTGCTTACTTCAACGATGCTCAACGTCAAGCAACGAAAGATGCTGGCCGTATCGCTGGTCTAGATGTTAAACGTATCATCAACGAACCAACTGCTGCTGCTCTAGCTTACGGCCTAGACAAGCAAGGTGGTGATCGCACTATCGCTGTATACGACCTTGGTGGTGGTACATTCGATATCTCTATCATCGAAATCGATGAAGTAGAAGGCGAGAAGACTTTCGAAGTTCTTTCAACTAACGGTGACACTCACCTTGGTGGTGAAGATTTCGATAACCGCATGATCAACTACCTAGTAGATGAGTTCAAGAAAGAGCAAGGTATCGACCTTAAAGCTGATCCACTAGCAATGCAGCGTGTTAAAGAAGCAGCAGAAAAAGCGAAAATCGAGCTTTCTTCTACTACTCAAACTGACGTAAACCTACCTTACGTTACTGCTGATGCGACTGGTCCTAAGCACATGAACATCAAAGTGACTCGTGCGAAGCTTGAGTCTCTAGTTGAAGACCTAGTTCAACGTTCTCTTGAGCCACTAAAAGTTGCTCTAGCGGATGCTGACCTATCTGTAGGCGAAATCACTGACGTTATCCTAGTTGGTGGTCAAACTCGTATGCCTATGGTTCAAGCTAAAGTAACTGAATTCTTCGGTAAAGAGCCACGTAAAGACGTGAACCCTGACGAAGCTGTTGCAATGGGTGCTGCTGTTCAAGGTGGTGTACTAGCGGGTGACGTTAAAGACGTTCTACTACTAGACGTTACTCCTCTATCTTTCGGTATCGAAACGATGGGCGGCGTGATGACTAAGCTTATCGAGAAAAACACAACTATCCCTACTAAAGCGGATCAAGTGTTCTCTACAGCTGAAGACAACCAAAACGCAGTAACTATCCACGTTCTTCAAGGTGAGCGTAAGCAAGCGACTTACAACAAGTCTCTTGGTCAGTTCAACCTAGAAGGTATCCAACCAGCACCACGTGGCATGCCACAAATCGAAGTAACATTCGACCTAGATGCTGATGGTATCCTGAACGTATCTGCTAAAGATAAAGCAACAGGTAAAGAGCAGAAGATCACTATCCAAGCATCAGGCGGCCTGTCTGAGGAAGAGATCGAAGCAATGGTACAAGAAGCAGAAGCTAACAAAGAAGCGGACAAAAAGTTCGAAGAGCTAGTAACTGCACGTAACCAAGCTGACCAAATGATTCACGGCACTAAGAAGCAAGTAGAAGAAGCTGGTGAAGCTTTACCTGCAGACGAGAAAGCTAAAATCGAAGCGGCTATCACTGCACTAGAAGAAGTTAAGTCTGGTAACGATAAAGAAGCTATCGACGCTAAAGTTCAAGAACTTATGCAAGCAGCTCAAAAGCTAATGGAAATTGCTCAACAGAAAGCTCAAGCTGAACAAGCTGGTGCTGACGCTGGTGAACAACCTAAGCAAGACGACGATGTTGTAGACGCTGAGTTTGAAGAAGTTAAAGAAGACAAAAAATAATTTCGTCGCAGAGTAGCCTGATTTCGTTATCGGAAGTGTCCACCTACTAACGTAGGCTCCGCGCTTCCACTTAGGACTCAAGCTATCTGCTTAGAAATTTGTCTCAAAGACTTATTATTGCGGGCGTCAGAGGTAACTCTCACGCCCGTAAATTTGTATTTAGACTTGTCGATCTAGATAATAGCTTTATTCGGCATTTCAGCCGGCAGAACTTTTATCTAGATTGATACACAGACTACTGAAGTGATCATTCGGTAGTAGCAATTATTTTGGTGACCTAGAACATGTCAAAACGTGATTTTTACGAAGTATTAGGCGTAAGCCGCGATGCATCAGAGCGCGATATTAAAAAAGCGTACAAACGCTTAGCGATGAAATTCCACCCGGACCGTAACCAGGGTGATGAGACCGCAGCAGATAAGTTTAAAGAAGTAAAAGTAGCGTACGAGATCCTAACCGATTCTCAAAAGAAAGCAGCTTACGACCAATACGGTCATGCAGCCTTTGAACAAGGTGGCATGGGCGGCGGCGGTGGTTTCGGCGGCGGTGGCCAAGGTGACTTCGGCGATATCTTCGGTGACGTATTTGGCGACATCTTCGGCGGCGGTCGTCGTGGTGGCGGTCAACAGCGTGCACAACGTGGTTCAGATCTACGTTACAACATGGAACTTTCTCTAGAAGAAGCGGTTCGTGGTGTTTCTAAAGAAATCGAAGTACCAACACTTGTAGAGTGTGATACTTGTGACGGCAGCGGCGCGAAAGCGGGTTCTTCTGCACAAACGTGTGGCACTTGTCATGGCCACGGCCAAGTACAAATGCGCCAAGGTTTCTTTGCGGTTCAACAGACTTGTCCTACTTGTAACGGTAAAGGCAAGATCATCAAAGACCCATGTAACTCATGTCATGGTCAAGGTCGCAAACAGAAGACGAAAACACTTAACGTTAAGATCCCTGCTGGTGTTGATACTGGCGATCGTATTCGTCTATCTGGCGAAGGCGAAGCAGGGGAGCACGGCGCTCCAGCTGGCGACTTGTACGTACAAGTACACGTAAAAGAGCACAATATCTTTGAGCGTGACGGCAACAACCTTTACTGTGAAGTGCCAGTAAGCTTCTCTATGGCTGCTTTAGGCGGTGAAGTTGAAGTTCCAACACTAGATGGTCGTGTAAACCTTAAAGTGCCAGAAGAAACACAAACGGGCCGTATGTTCCGTATGCGTGGCAAAGGTGTGAAAGGCGTTCGTGGCGGCGGTGTGGGTGACCTAATCGTTAAACTAGTGGTTGAAACACCGGTTAAGCTAAGCTCTCGTCAAAAAGAACTACTGCGTGAATTCGAAGAAACATGTTGTGGTGAAGCGGCAAGCAAGCACAAGCCAAAGTCTGAAGGTTTCTTCAGCGGCGTGAAAAACTTCTTCGATGACCTAACTAAGTAATTGATAGTGATTTGAAACTTTTAAAGCCTGCCAGTGTGCAGGCTTTTTTGTATCTGTAGATCAAAGAAAGAAGCTCAGAGAAGAAAGAGTCTAGATTTCTCAGGTAGATTATCGAGCCCTTTGGTGGTTGCTCTTGTTACTTCCAACACGCTTCTGGCTCTGAAACACCCGAGTGGTGCAATTCCAATATATCGGTAATTGAATTTAAACATTCATCATTCACTTGCTGTGAAAGTGGTTCTGCTTGAATGGCATAGGTTGTACTACTCGCCGAAATCGCTAACGTGTATCGGCTGGTGTCGGTATCGCAAAACAAACATGTCCCTCCGGAAATAATATTCTCCGCTGCGGATGCATAGTTCCCCGTGTACAGCGTCTCTATTTCCAATTGTATCTTTGTCATATCAGCTATCGCTGTGACTCGATGCGCTTTGATTACATGGTTTGTATAACTTGGATAGGCAATGGCGCCGAGTATCCCCACGATGGCGACAGCGATCAATAATTCGATCAATGTCATCCCTCTAATGCTTAAGTTGTTGTTGTTGCATATATTTCTTCGAATCATCGCGAGTAGTTTCCTTTAATATCTCTGCCTATTTTTCTCCGGTGGTAGCATCGGCGCAAGATTAAATACGGTTACGAGCGGTATTACATAGGAAATTGGGAAATGACTCGCGGGTTTACTTTATTAGAGCTTTTAATCACGGTGTCGGTGTTATCGATACTGATAGCGACGGCTGCCCCGAGTTTTAGTTCTGTCCTAGCTTCAACTAAAATCAAAAGGCTTGCTCCTGAAGTGCATGGATTTTTAATTGCCGCTAGGTCAGAAGCTATAGCTCAGAATCAAGACCTCTATCTGTTCTTTTTGGTATCTGGTAGTTCTGGGGCTATTAATAACTCTGATGGCGATTGGGATATGGTTTTAAGTAGCTCTGCATCTTTTGACCCTAGAAATGTTCTTATGCAGTTAGACGGTTCTTCCTATCGAGACATAAACATTGCCTTTAATTTCTCAGGTCATAATTCAATATCAGTTGATGGTACTAGGGGGCGATTTGGTAATGGAAATATAACAATGGCTCCGGTAAACGCATTATCTGAACAGTTATCTGTAATAGCGTCTATTACAACCGGGAGAATTCGAATCTGTAGCAGTGATCCAAATCAAAATGGACGCAATAACATAGGCCACCATGGTTATGAGATTTGTTAGTACGCATATCAAGGGAAGTACATTAGTTGAGATGATGGTGGCTTCGGTCATTGGAGTAGTTGCCATTGGAATCATAGGTTCAGTCTTCATTACTAACCAGCGTGTTGCTTCAAAAAATAGTTTAGAGCTTCTGCTATCACAAAACTTATTTTCCACTACTCAAATGATGAAAGAAGAAATTTGGCGAGCTGGTTATGACTCAGATTCGGGAATATCGGTAAAGTTATCGGGTGCCATAAATACAATTTACACCAATCAGGTAAGCGCTGATGAGGCGTATATTGGTTTTGCTTATTTGCAGGATAGTGTCTCGTCGGCATATAGGAACATTGTCTATCAATTCAAAGAAAACAAGCTCAATTACTGCGTGGGAGAGTCCAGTGACCTTTTGGCTATTAATGAAAAACCTATAGGGATACTTAATGGTGAGGTAACAATGACATGTCAAAGCTTATTTTTTGAGCGTCAAATTCAAGTTGATGCTTTATTTGTTGAAGCTGAAGAGCTTTCAACAGGATCTTCGGCTTCTCAAAAAGTAGACATTGAGTTAAAGGCGTCTTTAGTAAATGCAGATGTTAGTCATGAAGTGAGAACTTCCGTTGTTCAGAGGAATTGGCAATGAAGCGATGTAAGCAAGGAGGATTTATCACTCTGTTGTTGGTTAGTGTTCTTCTTGTTGGAACATTAATCGCTTCTTTCGGGAATTTTAAGGTTCTTTTCTATCAAATCAAGCGAGCACAAAATGAAGTTCAGGCACGCAAAGCCCACTGGTTAGCAGAAGGTGGTTTAGAGTGTGGCTTCACTTACATCGCTGAAAATGATCTGACAGCTATTCCCAATGATTTAATGGATTATTGTCAGCAGTCGAAAGTCGTTACGTTGGGATCAGAAGCACTCACGCCAAATATATTGGTGTCGAGTTCTGAGTCTTTATCGCTGAACAAAGAGATTAGTTTTGTAGACGCTTCGGGATTAGGAGTAATGCAAACCAATTCGAGTTTAGAATTTATTTCTGATCACAATATCGATATTAATCCTGATATTGCTCTTACTGCTGTTGATGGTATTAACGAGTGTGTATCGGTTCGATTTTTAGATAGTGTTATCTATAAGCAAAAGGGAGGAGGACGTTTGAAGACCATTACTCCAGAGTCACCTCCTTTTTCTACGTTTGAGTCTTGCCAACAAACCACCAATATTAGCAATGATGCAACCATCGACTCCGTTGGGGCGCTGCCTTCAAACTCTTTTCAATCAGATTTCAAATTCGATCCGGATATCGATACGTTCTCTAATTATTTTGGCGTGCCAAAGACGTCAGAGAACATTGACCAGATTAAGCTTGATTATCATGTTATAGACCTTATTGATCGGACAGTTGTCCCCTCTAAGCATATTGATTTGGTTGATGGTGAATATGAAGGAAATAAGTGTAGCAAAGCCATTAATGATGCCTTTTCAAGTGGGGAGAATAAGGTATGGGTTATAGGTGATTGCGTCGTTTATTCACCTGCGATTAATGTAGTTGAACCTATCCCAGGGGTTATTACGCCTCGCTCTTTAGTGATTCAGAACGGCATCGTTGCGAATGGTAACGCGAGCGTATTTGACGGGGCTTTTTATCATCTAAATGATATGACCGTATTCGATAACACTAACTCTCCCGATACTGATACCGACCTACTGAGTGGTTTGTGGGCTAAAGTTCCAGATACAATTCCTATTACTGATTTAGTACAGAGTAATTCGGTTTATATTGGATTTGCTTCTTTTTTCCCTAAAGGAGGGATGTTCTTTGATTCCGTTGGTGGGTTATCGACAATTCAGGGTTCAATCAATTTGGATTATACCGGTGAATACAACCCTCATAGCACTCCTTTAAAAGCGAAGTGGAAGCGAGGATCATGGAATGATTTCTAAGAACTCAGGTTTTAGCTTGATAGAGGTTCTTATCTCTTTTCTGTTGATTGGCGTTGCCTCACTAGGGCTGGTTAAATTACAGGTCTACGCTGAACAAAAATCGGATTTTGCGCTCCACAGCGTAGAGGCGCTGCATTTTGCTGAAAGGCAGATGGAGTATTATCGAACTCGGGCGTCTAATGCGAGTGGGGCGGTAGGTTTAATTCCTTTTTCAGAACTAAATCAGGCGAGTCATTGTCTCAACACAGCAAGTTCAGATCCTTTATCCGGTTTGTCGGGGTCTGCCTATGCCATGACCTGTGAAGTGACTAATGCAAACGGTGCTCTGTCTAGCGCATTAAAAAGCATTACTGTCACAATTGCATGGCAAGATCGTATGAACCACGCACAAAGTATTTACCTCGAAACTATGCTCTCCAAATACAGTGAGTTTGATTGACCCTCAAGCAAACGTTTACTGCATGCCAAGGCTCATGCTACCCCTTTTACTGATAATTTTCACTCCTCGGACATTGTTTACGTGCTAGTTAAAACTCTGTATATGGAATGGTGTTTTTTGTGTTTTTATATTGTTGTGGTTGTATGGTATTTTTGCAAAATATGTCTCCATTTATGGAAAATTAGGTGGAATCTTGTGCTTTTTAACAACGACTTTAATAGAATATGTGCTGTACCAATAGGCCGTGGTCAAAACTTATATTAGGCCTAAACAAAACAACATCACATATGGAGTTACAATGAGTAACCAAGCCGTAAAAAAAGCACCATCGACTGAGAAGATCAGTGGTATGGACCGCTTTCTAAACTTCATTGAACGCGCCGGCAACAAAATTCCAGATCCAGCAATCCTGTTCTTCTGGGCTCTAGTTATTGTATGGGTAGCATCTGCACTTTTGTCGAACCTTTCATTCGACCTTATCAACCCTCAAACGGGTGCTGCTCTAGAAGTAAACAACCTACTAACTGGTGAAGCGCTTGCTAGCTTCCTAGCGAATATGGTTACCACGTTCACAGGCTTCGCACCTCTAGGCATCGTACTTGTTGCTATGCTAGGTGTTGGCGTTGCAGATTCTTCAGGCTTCATTACGACTGGCCTTAAGAAGATGCTTAACTTCACGCCAGCTAAGCTACTAACGCCAATGCTAATTCTTGTTGCTATCGTGTCTCACACAGCAGCTGATGCAGGTTACGTTCTAGTAATCCCTCTTGGCGGTATCATCTTCCACGCTGCGGGTCGTCACCCTCTAGCGGGTATTGCAGCAGCATTTGCTGGTGTATCAGGTGGTTTCTCTGCGAACTTCATTCCTTCAGGTATCGACCCGCTACTAGCTGGCTTCACGCAAACAGCGGCAAACGTTCTTGACCCTGAATACGTGATTAACCCTCTAGCGAACATCTTCTTTACTGGCCTATCTTCAGTTCTTATTGTTGCTATCGGTTGGTACGTAACTGAGAAGATCATCGAACCTCGCCTAGCGAACACGCCAGTTGATGAAGATGCTGAAGAAGCACCTGATCTAGGTACGTTCACTGCAATCGAATCAAAAGCATTCAAATTCGCTGGTTGGGCAATGGTTGCCGGTATTGGTCTGCTTATCGCGGCTCTAATGCCTGAAAACTCAGCACTTCGTTCACCTGAAGGCGAATTAACGGCGTTCTCAGCACCAGTAATGAAGTCTATCGTTCCTCTGATCTTCATCCTGTTTATTATTCCGGGTATCGTCTACGGCCGTGTAGCGGGTACATTCAAGAATAGTAATGATGTTATCAAAGCAATGTCTGAGACGATGGCAACGATGGGCGCATACATTGTAATGTCGTTCTTCTGTGCTCAGTTCCTATCTGCATTCGCTCAATCAAACATCGGTACTATGCTGGCACTTTACGGTGCTGAAGGCTTGAAAGCGATGGACCTTCCAGGTGAAGCAACGGTTGTTGGTATGATTCTACTAACGGCTGCAGTTAACCTTCTTGTTGGTTCTGCTTCAGCTAAGTGGGCACTGATTGGTCCTATCCTAGTTCCAATGCTAATGGTTGTGGGTATCTCTCCTGAGCTATCTCAAGCGGCTTACCGTGTAGGTGACTCAGTGTCTAACATCATCTCTCCACTAATGGTGTTCTTCCCACTGGTTGTTGTTTACTGTCAGCGCTACGTTAAGTCGACAGGTATCGGTACTCTAGCTTCTCTAATGATGCCATTCTCGATTGCGATGTTAATCGGTTGGTCTATCTTCTTGCTAGCTTACTGGGCTCTTGGTATCCCACTAGGTATCCAAGCACCTTATACTTACACAATGTAAGATTGAACTAAGCAAAACTAAGCTTTATTCATTGCTAAGCCCGCACCGAAATGTGCGGGCTTTTTTTCGCTATTTTTTCCGTTTTTTATATCCAAGGTTTTTATATCCAAAACTTTTTATATTCAAAATAAAGGCACTCAGCTTATACTCCGGATTACGGCTAATTGTTGGCCGGTAAATTTAGGAAATCCAAGCCACATGAAAATTCTGCTTTTAGTAGGGTTAATTGTTTTAAATGGTCTGTTTGCCATGTCTGAGATTGCATTGGTAGCAGCAAAAAATAGTCGGCTGAAACGCTTAGCCGAAAAACACCGCTCCGCTCAGGTTGCTCTTGATCTCAAAGAAAACCCAACCCGCTTCCTCTCTACAATCCAAATCGGTATCACGGTAATCGGCCTACTCAGCGGGATTGTGGGTGAGGCGACGCTATCGGCTCCACTAGCCGTTCAACTTGAACTGTGGGGACTAGACCCAACACAAGCGAACATCTTGTCTACTGCGGTTGTGGTGGTAGGTATTACTTATTTCGCTATCGTTGTCGGTGAGTTGGTACCAAAGCGTTTTGCTCAGTCTCAAGCTGAAAACATTGCTGTGTTAGTCGCGCTGCCAATCTTCTGGTTATCTAAAATCGCGACGCCGTTTGTGTTTGCGTTGTCGGCTTCAACGGAAGGTATTCTTAAGTTGATGGGCCGAGGCGGTGAAGAAGATAGCGTTACCGAAGATGATATCCATGCACTTGTGAAAGAGGGCTCAGAATCGGGTGTGATTGAACGCGGCGAACAAGAGATGATTCGTAATATCTTGCAGCTTGATGATCGTCTTGTGAGCTCATTGATGACTCCGCGTCGAGACATCGAGTTTCTGGATGTCGACCAACCCGTTGAGCAGATATTAAAGAAACTGCGTTCATCAAAACACAGTGTGTTTCCATTGTGCCAAGATCACCTCAATAAAGTGGTGGGTACAGTGTCAGCCAAAGCCTTGCTGAATCAGGCGGGCAATCTAAGCATTCAAGTGATCATGGGGCTGTCTCGCTCGCCGATCTATGTTCCAGAATCGATGAAAGCTCTGCGTCTACTTGGCTACTTTAAAGAGTCGGGCACCGAGATGGCATTCATTGTCGACGAGTATGGCGATGTTCAAGGTCTTGTGACTCATTACGATATTCTTGAGGCGATTGCTGGCGAGCTATCGAATAATCCGAACGATCTTTGGACCGAGCAAGTGGAAGACGGTTTGTTGGTGGATGGCTTGATTCCTATCAGTGAACTGAAAAACCGTTTAGAGCTATCGGATTTTGAGGGCGAAAGCGAGAGCTTCCAAACGCTGAATGGCCTTGTGACATGGTTAATAGGGCGCTTACCGGATGCAGGCGAAGTTGTTCAATACCAGCAGTGGCAGTTTGAAATTATCTCTGTTGAGAACAATCGCATTGTGAGTATCAAAGCGACGCCAATAGCCGATGACATAGAAGACGCTAATAGCTAACAGTTCGACCAACCAGCAAGCGGCAATGGTTCATTGTCTGTTGTTGTCTATTACCTCTTTATTGTTCATTATCTCTAAGATTAGGTATGCTTCACCGCATACCTATTTTCGTTTTTATCCTTTGTTTCTGGAGTTCCCTTTGTCAGACCATCAATTCACCCCTCAAGATGAAATCTTCATGCGACGCGCCATCGAGGTGGCTACGCAAGCAGAGAGCGAGGGAGAGGTTCCTGTTGGTGCAGTATTAGTAAAAGATGGGGAGATTATCTCTGAAGGATGGAACCGTTCGATTGGCAGCCACGATGCTACGGCACACGCAGAAATTGAAACCTTGCGTAAAGCCGGTCAAACCTTAGAAAACTATCGGCTACTCGATACCACTTTATACGTTACGCTAGAGCCTTGCCCAATGTGCGCAGGTGCCTTGCTACACAGCCGAGTAAAGCGCATTGTGTTTGGTGCTCCAGACTTAAAAGCAGGCGCTGCAGGTACAGTGTTGAATTTGTTTGAAAGCCAGGCCTCATACCACTATGCCGACGTTGAACATGGTTTGTTAGAGGAAGAGTGCCGTGAGCAATTACAAGCGTTTTTCAAGCGTCGTAGAAAAGAGATAAAAGAGAAGCGAAAGCAAGAACGTCTGTTGGAAGAGCAGCGTTTAGAAGCAGAGATGAAGGCTGGCAATAAGAAATAGCAGCGTACTTTCGGCACTCTCTATCGCAAGAGTGCCAAGCAAACTGACTGAGTAACTACATTTACTCAGCAATCATCTGCATGAAAGCGCGATTGCGCCAAATGATCTTCTTCTTATTATTTGAAAGCATACGCTTACGACGGTTTGCAGCAACGGTCTTATCAAGGCGTTTCGATTTCAGTTTCTTCATCATTTCAATGATTTCCTATTTGTCGTCTGACTTTTTAGTTTGGACTAACGATTTAATTATAGTGTTATTCGTTTATTTGGCCTGTCGCGCGCTTGGCTTAAATAGAAGAGCAGTTCTAGTCTAAAGCCAGCATTGCAGTGCAACAGAGCATAATCTTGATTGTGGTGTGCCGTTATAAGGTTCGATTGTTACTGCAATATGACACTCTAGATCTCATCATCATTTTCTTGCCTGCTTCCCTTATCCCTTAGTGACGAAAGAAGAGTCGAAAAAAGACAATAAAAAAGAGCAATGCTAGATGGCATTGCTCTTTTGGGTTTTACTGTGAAGGCTCAGAACTGCTTACTGTCGACTGAGCTGCGCTGATACTCGATTCAGCACCTGAGGTTTCTAAAGGTGGGATCACCACCAAACCTTCAAGGGTCGCTTCTTGTTCTTTATTGCGCTTATTTACATGGCCAATAATGCTTTGGTAATAACGGCGAATGTTTTCAACGTAGTTTCTCGCTTCATCACCACGCGCATACCCATATCGAGTTTGGCTGTAGTACTTCTTCTGTCTTAACAGAGGCAATCTGTCTTTCACATCGCCCCAAGCATCAGGATCTCCTCCTTGTGCCTTCGTGAGGCGACGCGCGTCCATCATGTGCCCGTAACCGACATTGTATGAAGCAAGTGCAAACCAGATCTTTTCGTGTTGAGTGATTGAATCTGGTACTCGGTTCACGATACGACGCAGGTACTCAACACCGCCTTGTACCGACTGGTTCGGGTCGAGACGGTTGGTTACCCCAACACTCTTCGCGGTGGGCAGTGTCAACATCATCATGCCACGAACACCCGTTGGTGAGCGCGCAACAGGGTTCCAGTGTGATTCTTGGTAGGCCAAAGCGGCAATCAAGCGCCAATCAAATTCTTGAGAGTACCTTTGAAATAGCGGCGACCATTTTGGCAACTTGCTGTCCAGTGCGCGGATAAAGGCACGAGTATCAACGTAGTCAAAAGTGCCGATGTGGCCGATGTATTTCTCTTCTAGTGAAGCCAGTTCACCAGACTGTTTTAGGTTACCGAAGAACTCAATCAGCAAAGCATACAGGCTTTCATCTTCCGATCTATTTAGGTACCAAGAGATAGGTTGGTCTTCTGTCAGCTCAAATGCCAAGGCAACATCTGGGTACAAACGTTGCGCCAGTGATAGCTCGATAGAGTCGGCCACTGTGAATAAACGTTCGCCTGTTGATACTTCTTTTAGCAGGTCATTGATGTCTGCATTGCCAACCGCGTCATAGATGAAGTCATCGTGCGTTTTCTGCAGCAGTTTGAGTGTTGGTTCAAAGTGCGAGTCTTTCACCACAACCAAAGAGGGCGTCAGCGTCTCGCTTGATACCGCAGCTTCTGATTCAGCTTGTGCTTTTACAAACTCAGCCTGACGCTCATTCTCAAAATTGATCAATTGCTCAAGGTTTCTTGGGCGCCATTGGCCCTTTTTGTACACGACCTGTTGGCTTACATAGTAATAAGCAGGCGCGGCGCGGTAAGCGCGTGTCAGTTTGTTATTTTGCGTTAAGCCGGTCGCGATAAGGTCGATCTCGCCTTTCTTCAACGCAGGGAATAAGCCTGACAAACGGTAAGCGGGTTTAACCTCAAGCTTTACACCAAGCTCCTGCGCAAATTCACGAGCTAATTCGTAATCCAAGCCTGCAGGGCCATCAGGACCAATGTAATAAGAGAGTTGGTTATTTAGGGTGCCGACACGAAGAACACCGCGATCTCGTATTTGCTCAAGGACACTTTTAGGTTCAGATTCAATCTGGCATCCCGCGAGCCCAACCAGAGCGATAACGAGCAGAATGAATTTAGACGAAAAGATGAGCGTAAATTTAGGCATCAAAATGAAATCTCGAAAAGTGGAAGTCCCTTTATACCAAACCCCGCAAGGCTGGCAAAGCAGGTTTAATTAAACAGTTGTAAAAGTGGTGATAAATGCAGCAAAAGTACCATTTACGCAGAAAGATAAAAAAAATCACGCAAACGGTTGCTTTTGGTGTTACGTCACAAAAAGAAATGCTTTATAATGCGCTCGCATTGAAGAGGTGGGATCGGCATAGGTTTTTAAACCTTCGGGAATAGCTTCGAAGAAAACAGTTAGGTTTTTCCTTTAACCCACTGAATTTATTCCAATACTACCTTAATCAACTGCATAAGAGACGTAAGCACATGAGAATTTTGCGTGGCTCCCCAGCTCTATCTGAGTTTCGTGTTAACAAGCTTTTAGAGCTTTGTCGTGAATTAAGCTTACCTGTAACAGGTATTTACGCTGAGTTTGCCCACTTTGCTGATCTAACGGCAGACCTAGATGAGTCTGAAGTTGAGAAGCTAGAAAAGCTACTGACTTACGGTCCAACGATTGAAGAGCATGAACCTGAAGGTTTACTGCTGCTTGCAACGCCACGCCCTGGCACTATCTCGCCTTGGTCTTCAAAATCAACAGATATCGCACACAACTGCGGACTGGCTAAAGTGTCACGTCTAGAGCGCGGTACTGCTTTCTACATTGAAACCTCTGCTGAACTTTCTGAACTTCAACTTGTTGAGCTGAAAGCAATCCTGCACGACCGTATGATGGAAGTGGTTTTCACTGACTTCGAATCAGCGGCGGCACTATTTACCGTTGCTGAGCCTGCTCCTTATGCGGAAGTTGACCTACTAACTGGTGGACGTAAAGCGCTTGAAAAAGCAAACGTTACCCTAGGTCTTGCACTTGCAGAAGATGAGATTGATTACCTTCTTGAAAGCTTCACTGAGAAGCTAGGTCGTAACCCGACGGACATCGAGCTAATGATGTTTGCACAAGCGAACTCAGAGCACTGTCGTCATAAGATCTTTAACGCTGATTGGACTATCGATGGCGTTAAGCAAGAAAAATCATTGTTCAAGATGATTAAGAACACCTTTGAAACGACACCAGAACATGTTCTGTCTGCTTATAAAGATAACGCAGCGGTAATGACAGGTTCTGAAGTTGGTCGTTTCTTCCCAGATCCAGAAACTCGCCAGTACAGCTACCACCAAGAAAAAACACACATCTTGATGAAAGTTGAAACGCACAACCACCCAACGGCAATCTCACCGTGGCCAGGCGCATCGACAGGTTCAGGCGGTGAAATCCGTGATGAAGGCGCAACCGGTATTGGTGGTAAGCCAAAAGCGGGTCTTGTTGCTTTCTCTGTATCTAATCTTAAGATCCCGAACTTCGTTCAACCTTGGGAAACTGACTTTGGTAAGCCAAGCCGTATCGTTACTGCTCTGGATATCATGCTTGAAGGTCCTCTTGGTGGCGCGGCATTCAACAACGAATTTGGTCGTCCAAACCTACTTGGCTACTTCCGTACTTACGAAGAGAAAGTAAACTCTCACGCAGGTGAAGAAGTGCGTGGTTACCACAAACCAATCATGCTAGCTGGTGGTCTTGGCAACATCCGTGATGAGCACGTTCAGAAGAAAGAGATCCCGGTAGGTGCAAGCCTAATCGTTCTAGGTGGTCCTGCGATGAACATCGGCCTTGGCGGCGGTGCGGCATCTTCAATGGATTCTGGTTCTTCTTCTGAAGATCTTGATTTCGCTTCTGTACAACGTGAAAACCCAGAGATGGAGCGTCGTTGTCAGGAAGTTATCGACCGTTGTTGGCAGCTTGGTGATGCGAACCCAATCGCATTTATCCACGATGTGGGCGCGGGCGGTATCTCGAATGCTCTTCCTGAGCTAGTCGACGATGGCGAGCGTGGCGGTATCTTTAATCTACGTGACGTGCCAAACGATGAGCCGGGCATGAGCCCACTTGAGATCTGGTGTAACGAATCTCAAGAGCGTTATGTAATGGCGGTTGCTGATAAAGACATGGCAACGTTCGACGCGATTTGTAAGCGTGAACGTGCACCGTACGCAGTGGTTGGTAAAGCAACTGAAGAACGTGATCTGAAATTAGAAGATTCACACTTCGACAACACGCCAATCGACATGCCAATGGACATCCTATTAGGTAAAACACCTAAGATGCACCGTGACGCGAAAACGCTAAAAGCTAACAACCCTGCGATTGACCGTTCTGGCATCGAGATGAACGAAGCGGTTGACCGTGTTCTTCGCTTGCCAACAGTCGCTGAGAAAACATTCCTTATCACCATCGGTGACCGCTCGGTAACAGGCCTTGTAGCTCGTGACCAAATGGTTGGTCCATGGCAGGTTCCTGTTGCTAACTGCGCAGTAACAGCGGCAAGCTACGACTCTTACCACGGTGAGGCTATGTCTCTTGGTGAGCGTACGCCAGTGGCACTTCTAGACTTCGGCGCATCGGCTCGTCTAGCGGTTGGTGAAGCAATTACTAACATCGCAGCGACCAACATCGGCGATATCAAACACATTAAACTGTCGGCTAACTGGATGTCTCCAGCAGGTCACCCAGGTGAAGATGCAGGTCTTTACGAAGCGGTTAAAGCGGTTGGTGAAGAACTATGTCCAGCTCTGGGTCTAACTATCCCAGTGGGTAAAGACTCAATGTCGATGAAGACTAAGTGGGAAGAGAATGGCGAGCAGAAAGAAGTAACGTCTCCGCTATCTCTTGTTATCACTGCGTTTGCACGTGTTGAAGATGTTCGTAAGACGATTACTCCTCAGCTTCGCACTGACAAAGGTAATACAAGCCTAGTTCTTATCGACCTAGGTAACGGCAAAAACCGTATGGGTGCAACAGCACTTGCACAGGTTTACAAGCAGCTTGGTGACAAGCCAGCAGACGTAGACAACGCAGCGCAACTAAAAGGTTTCTACGAAGGCGTTCAAGCACTTGTAGCGAACGACCAAGTTGTCGCTTACCACGATAAAGGCGATGGTGGTCTATTCGTAACGCTAGCAGAAATGGCATTCGCAGGTCACTGTGGTGTTAATGCAAACATTGAAGCGTTAGGTGAAGACACGCTAGCAGCACTGTTCAACGAAGAGCTAGGTGCAGTAATCCAAGTCCGTAACGACGACCTAGACGCAGTACTTTCTACTCTTGCAGCTAACGGTCTAGAAGCATGTTCTCATGTGATTGGCAGCGTTGTTGGTGAAGGGGAAGCATCAGATGAACTAGTGATTAAGTCTGGCGAGTCTGTAGTGATTGAACGTAACCGTACTGAACTACGTACTATCTGGGCTGAGACAACGCACAAGATGCAAGGTCTGCGTGATAACCCAGTATGTGCTGACCAAGAACATGAAGCGAAGAAAGACAACTCGGACCCAGGTCTGAACGTGAAACTGAGCTTTGACGTAAACGAAGACATCGCAGCACCGTTCATCAACACAGGTGCTAAGCCTAAGATGGCGATTCTACGTGAGCAGGGTGTTAACTCTCACGTTGAGATGGCAGCAGCATTCGACCGTGCAGGCTTCGAAGCAACTGATATTCACATGAGCGACATCCTAACAGGTCAAGCGGTACTAGAAGAATACAACGGCCTTGTGGCATGTGGTGGCTTCTCTTACGGTGATGTACTAGGTGCTGGTGAAGGTTGGGCGAAGTCGGTTTTGTTTAATGACTCTACTCGTGACCAGTTTGAAAACTTCTTCAAGCGTGAAGATACCTTCTCTCTAGGTGTGTGTAACGGTTGTCAGATGCTGTCGAATCTACGTGAACTTATCCCAGGTGCGGAGTACTGGCCACGTTTCGTTCGCAACGAATCTGAGCGCTTTGAAGCACGTTTCAGCCTAGTAGAAGTTCAGAAGTCAGATTCTGTATTCTTCAACGGCATGGAAGGTTCTCGTATGCCAATCGCTGTTTCTCACGGTGAAGGCCGCGTAGAAGTACGTGATAACGACCACCTAAACGCGATTGAAAACTCAGGTACGGTTGCTCTACGTTACGTTGATAACAACGGTAACCAAACGCAGCAATACCCGAATAACCCGAATGGTTCGCCAAACGCTATCACAGGTTTAACAACGACTGACGGCCGCGTGACAATTATGATGCCTCACCCAGAGCGTGTATTCCGTACGGTTGCAAACTCTTGGTCTCCGGAAGGTTGGGGCGAGAATGGCGCTTGGATGCGTATGTTCCAAAACGCACGTAAGAACGTGGGTTAATTGAAAACGATTTAAACAGTGTTATCGGGACAATAACCACAAGCGCAGATCGAAAGGTCTGCGCTTTTTTTGGTGGTGAGTGTGGTGTAGGGATCACCGTATAGTGGATGTGTGTATAACAAACTTTTGGACAAAAATGAGTTTTGGAAAATCAAACATTAGCAAATGACTAATAACTTCAGGTATGACAAATAACTAAACCTGATAGAAAAACTGCCACCAAAGAGCAAAAGACAAGACCTGACCCTATTGTTTTTTGTACGCAAAAAAACAGCAGTCAGTGATAGGGTTTAATCGCCAAATAAATTCTACGCAAACTACCATTTTCATGCCGGGCTAAATGACATGGTTCAGCATGCACTCCCAAGTTCCTCAAAGGGAAGATTGAGCACCTTCTGCCCATTTGGTCAGCTTTAAATCGTCCAAAATAAGCAGCACGCAAGGCACAACAATTGACGCTAGTAACGTAGCCGAGACTAAGCCAAACGCAATACTGGCAATTAACGGGATCAGAAATTGCGCTTGCGTACTGGTTTCGATTAACAGTGGAAGCAATCCTGCAAATGTGGTTAACGAGGTGATAAATATCGCTCTAAATCGGTCACGTACCGCCTCTCGACAAGCGTCTATCAAGCGCTCGCCTTGGGCGATATTCTTCTTAATAAAATTGACCAACAGAATGTTATCGTTAACGACGATACCCGCTAAGGTAGCAAAGCCAACCAAGCTTGGAATAGTCAAATCGAACCCCATGCCCAAGTGCCCCCATACCACACCAATCCAGCCCATAGGGATTGCCAGCAGCACAGCAATCGGTTGAGTGTAGCTTTGTAACAGGAACACTAAAATAAGATAAATCCCCACCACGCCAAGAGCAAAGAAGGTCGCCAGCGAGGAGCCCGTATCTGAGCTTTCTTTATCCTGACCTTGCGAGGTGAAGGTGATGTCTGGGAATTTGTGTTGAGTTTGCGAGACAAATTCGCTATTGAACTGCAGCATGATTTCACGCGCATTGGCAACCCGCGTATCGATATTGCCTTGCACAACCACAGTGTTCATCCCATTAATGCGGTGAATTCGCGAGAAGGCTTGTTTTCTGTCAAACGTCGCAACACTTGATAATGGAACTAGGGTTCCATTGCCTGCCGTCACCATCAAGTTATTCAACTCATCCAGTCTCACACTAATATCCACCAGCTCGCCTTGTTGGAAAACCGTCAGATCAGTACTGCCTTTTACCGCGCTGCGCAGCGTTTGAGCAATGTTGGAAGCATTAACTCCCATCACGCCAGCTTCATCTTTAAGGTTAACGTGAAATTCGGTTCTGCCCTCACGCAGATCGGTGGAGAGGTTATAGACACCGTTAAATCCCTTCAACCATTTCACCAGCGAGCGGCTGACTTGATTGAGCTCTTGTAACGACTCACCCTGAACCCGAATATCAATGCCATTGCCAGCAATGCCCCGTTCTTTATCGGTAAACTTGAGTGAAACCACATCCGCCGTAGGGCCTACTTTTTGTTTCCAATCTTGGATCAGATCTTTAATGCTCTGCTGCCTAAATTGCGCTGGCAATAGATCGGCACTGACGGTTGCCATATGCGGCCCCGACTCATTAGCATCAGCATTTGAGTTGAACATGATCGTGGTGCTCGCGACCAAAGGTTTTGAGCTTGGGTATTTCTCTGCGTATTCTTGGTTGAGTTCATCAAGCGCGTTTGAAACCTTCTCCACCACCGCCTCTGTCTGGCTCAGTAAACTGCCTTGAGGGAGCAAGATACGCGCCTGCAGCACATCACTTTCCAAGGCAGGCATGGCTTTGAATTTCAGCCAACCTGACGAAATGGAAGCGGTTGAAATCATCACCACCATCACCAATATCCCTACTGAAAGATAAGGTGCATTCATCGCCTTGACACTCACTGGCACAAAGAATCTGTCTCTGATGTTTTCAAAACCGGCAATGAACTTGTCCCGTATAGGATTAGAGCGAGATTCAGTATGGCTATGTGCCAAATGAGACGGCAAGATCAAGAAAGCTTCTATCAGACTAACAAGCAAGGTAATCAATAACACGATGGGAATATAGCGTAGTACTTCGCCCATCTTGCCTGTGAGAAACATCAGCGGCCCTATCACCATGATGGTGGTAGCAAACGATGCAATCACACCTGGGAAGACTTGTTTGGTACCTTCAACTGCAGCGTCAAACGCGGGTAGCCCTTGTTGCCTCTTGGCAGCGATGTTTTCTGCAATGATCAACGAGTCGTCCATTAGCAGACCAATCGCGACAATCAGCCCGACCAGCGTCATCATATTCAGGGTATAACCGAGAAGTTGTATCGCAAAAATGGCGCCAAGGAATGAAACCGGCAGCCCCATGGTGACCCAAAAGCTAAAGCGAATATTAAAAAACGCCCACAACATCAAAAATGCCAGTGCTAATCCCTGTGCGCCATTGCTGGTGAGGATTCTCAGACGCTCAATAATATTGGTGCTGGAATCTTGGGTGATGGTTAAAGCGACGCCTTCAGGGGCTCTCGCCTGTTCTTTTTCAACGATGCTGACGATCGCATCTTTGACCGTTAAGGTATCTTGAAATTGCGTTTTGGACACCTGAAGCAAAGCGGCACGCTGACCATTGAACAGGATTTGATTTTCATCGCTAGTGAACTTCTGCTGAATAACGGCAACATCACCGAGGCGAACCTGAGTCCCCGTCTCACTGGATTTAATCACGATATTTTCGAAGTCTCTGACGTTGCTGCCTAAGTGGTCGAAGCGGACGCTGATCTCTTCCAAGTCATTACTAAATACGCCAGCAGGAGTGCTGATACTTTGCTGTTGTACTAGATTGGACAAGTCGGACACACTCAGGCCGTACTGCTGCAACTTCCACTGCGATACGCGAATTTCTATTTCTTGATCCGCAAAACCGCTCACGGTCACCTGAGCGATCAATGGGCTCTCTTTTAACTTGTGCTTAATTTGTTGGGCATAGAGATATAAGTCCCTATCTGACATATTGCCGGTAATCGCGACACTGGCCACCGTTGCCACTCGGTCCAGTTTCGACACCGTGATCTGCTCAACTCGATCCGGAAAATCACTGATGGCGTTAACCTGCTGTTGAATATCGCTGGTTAAAGTGTCAATGTCTTCATCATCGCCGATTTCCACATTGGCGATGACCAAACTCTCTCGGGCATCACAGCTTAACTCTTTAATTCCACTCAGCTTATCGAGAGAATCTTCCAACGGGTAACACACTTCTTCCATCATCTCAAAAGGTGACGCGCCCGGATAAACGATCCGAACCTCAATATTTTTGGTCGGCGTCAACGGAAAAGTGTCTTTCTGCAGTTTGGGCAAGGCAAAAGCCCCTAACAGCAGTACCGCCATCATCAGGACATTGGCGCCAGTGGTGTGCCGAGCAAAAAAAGCGATCATAATTTGCCCTCTTTCTGAATCGCGTTTAGGGCTTTAAATCCGCTCTGCGTATCCAACCAAAGGCCGATTTTCTCATCCGGTTGCGGTTGTAAAGCCATCCCCTCAACGGCGGGTGAAAGTTTACTTAGCACAACCACATCACCGAATTCCACGCCAGATTTGATCACCGCAACCTGCCCTTGGACGAAATCTATCCTGACAGGTTTGCTTTTCAGTTTACCTTCAGAGACAGTGTAAACTTTACCATCATGGATGGCGTTTATCGGTAGCAAGACTTGTTGCTCCATCATTGGTGCTTTAATCGTGACTTTAACGAAAGTCCCACGAATAAGTGGTGGCTTCTCCCCGGGAATGGCTTGCTGATAGGGCTGATTTACTTGTGCAACCAGGCTTTGGCTTTGAGTCTGAGCATCGATTTCACCGCCGGAGCGGCTGATCTCGGCAGGCCAAGTAATTACTTTATCGCCTGCTTGGAGCTCGACTGTCGCGCTCAAGTTGCTATGAACATCTTCGTCAAGCGAGTCAAAGCGATTGGAATTTCTTAGCGGACGCATTTTACCAAGCGGAAACTGCGCGCGAACCTCAACGGCATCGATGTCATCCGCTTTGAGCAGCAATTCCCCCTTGTTGACATACTCGGCGAGTCCAACCAAGGTTTCGACAATGCGAATATCAAATGGGGCTTTAATTACGGTTTGTTCGAGATCTCGGTTTGCAAGTGCTAGTTCCGTTTGCAAAACCTTTTGCTGCGCTTGATTAATTGCCAGTTGGTTTTTCTGTGTCTGGAGCTGTTGCTGGCTGCTGAGCAAGTCTTTGGTCGCGCGGTCTTTCTCTGTTTTGGAGATATGCCCGGTTTCACTCAATTTGATTGAGCGGGCATATTCTGACTGTTGTACCTCAAACTCTTTCTCTGCAATCTTGAGCGAATCGATAATGGTCTGATTCGTTAGCATTAGCACTTCAAGCTCAGCTTGCAAACGGGCAATAGTAAGTTGATAAGCGGTGGGGTCAATTCTAAGGAGTTCGCTGTCTTTGCGGATAATAGCGCCCGTTTTGTATTGCTCAGAAACCCACACAACCGCGCCGTCAAGTTCAGACTGTGCCTGCCAGTCTTGAACAGACTCGGTATGTCCATATCCGATGGCAGAAGGTTGGATATTTCGCGGCTCGACTTTCAACACCCGAACCACCTTTTTAGCAGTCGTATTACTCGCATTAGGCGGTTCAGCCTTCATCCCTGGTGCGATCACCAATAACGCGATGCCCAACAAAACAGGAGGAACAAACAGAGCCCTTTGTAACCAGCTATACCTAGTCATAGCGATTCCCTTACTATATATTAGCTTTTCCTTAAGCAAAAGGTAGCACACCAACATAAGCGGATTTGCTTCCTTGATCTCAAAATAAGTCAGGCCTCACAAATGGAGGCCTGATTGAATTGAGCTACTGATTGTTTTTGCCTTTGCCCATGGTATTTTTGGGGTTCACCATGCCTTGATGAGCATTAAACTCTTGTTGAGAGATAGCGCGATCCGCGTTGCTATCTAACGAAGCAAAACTGTGGCTTTGATTGATATTTTTCAACGTACGTCCCTCTTCTGCTCGCTGGGCAATACGTTCTGAGCGTGCTTGATTGAACTCGGCTTCGGTTATCTTGCCATCACCATCGAGATCAAACTGTGAAAATACTGGGCGTGACATATTGTTATTCATGCCTTTATTCATTCCACCAGCCATTGCTCCGAAGGCAATAACGATACCGAGTAACGCGATTATCGTGCTTTTGATTTTCATGACGTTTTCCTTCTCTTTGTTTCACTACTTAAGAATATACTAATGTAAGTAAGATAACGTCATGTGATGTAAAGGTATGTAAAGATGGCTAAGTAGATATCGATTTATGTTCTTATCGGTTTGTAAGCGCAGCGCAACAGAAATTATGAAACTTCTGCCGCTAGTACTATGGTAAGAGTACAGGCATAGCTATGTCCAAATGGTTTTCAAATTATCCCAAACTTTCAGCCACCGAAACCGAAACCGAAAAGCCAATGATATAAAATCCCTAGTTTCGAAAAATATGGCGATTTTTAGACATTCAGAGTGTTTTCGAACTTTTGCCCAGCAGTTTGCCTTGCAAATATCCAACAGACAAGGGATTACTTTTAGTAGGGCAAATGCATGTTAACATTCTGTTAACTCTGACTGGTAGTGGGGCAATAATGATTCCCAGAACATACAAAAAAGCCGCTGGATTGAACCCCAGCGGCTTATTATTTTCTAGCATCTAGCATCTAGCATCTAGCATCTAGCATCTAGCATCTAGCGCTTAGATTAGTTGTTGCTGTGTAGTTCGCTGTTTAGCTCAACAGCAGACTTGTTCGCAAGACATTCAATTTGGCCAGTGATTGAGTTACGACGGAACAGAAGATCAGAAACGCCAGCTAGATCGCGAGCTTTAATGATCTCTACTTCGTTGCCTTCTTTATCTAACATGCGAACCTTAGTACCCGCAGTCACGTAAAGACCAGACTCAACCGTACAACGGTCGCCCATAGGGAAGCCAAGACCAGCGTTTGCGCCTAGTAGGCAGTTTTCGCCGATAGAGATAACCATAGTACCGCCACCAGACAGAGTACCCATGATAGAAGCGCCGCCGCCGATGTCTGAACCGTTACCTACAACAACACCCGCAGAGATACGACCTTCAACCATGCTCACGCCAGTTGTACCAGCATTGAAGTTGATGAAACCTTCGTGCATTACTGTTGTGCCTTCGCCTACGTGTGCGCCAAGACGAACACGAGAAGTGTCAGCAATACGAATACCTGTTGGTACTACGTAGTCCACCATTTTAGGGAACTTGTCTACGCAATCTACAGACAGAGCACGACCTGCAAGGCGAGCTTCGATTTGACGCTCAGCCAGCTCAGGTAGGTCGATAGGGCCTTCGTTTGTCCATGCGATGTTGTGCAGTAGACCGAAGATGCCGTCCAGTACCGTACCGTGTGGTTGTACTAGGCGGTTAGAGATAAGTTGTAGCTTTAGGAAGCCTTCAGCAACTGATGCTGGCTTCTCGTCAGTAGCAAGAACAACAAGAACAAGTGGCTGTTCAGACGCTGCCGCTTTTTCTGCGAAAGATGCGTTAGCTGCATCATCGTTTGCTGCGAATGCTTTCGCCAGTTCTACGCTTTGTGCAGCAGAGATTTCGATAGCTTGGTTGCCTTCAGCGTAACCTGACACTTCAGCTACAGCTGCTACAAGAGCGTCGCTTGGGTTTAGAAGCGGGTTAGGGAAGAACGCTTCAATGATTTTATTGTCGCGATTTTTGGTTGCCGTACCGAAGGCTAGTGAAAAATAAGCCATGTTGAATCTCCATGTGTTGAGTCTTGATTTTGCTATTCCAAAACAACGGCTCGAATAACAAGCGCTGCCGTTAGCAAAGTTAATTTAATTGCGTTCATCATAAAGAGAGCGCCCTCGTTATGAAAGGGCGTATCGGGATAAAGTCTGTAAAATGATATTGCTTGTCTTTTGAGAGATAGTTTTCTGCAATGAGAAAACACTGCAGATCAACACAAATTGATTGGTGCGTTAATCAACATTCTCCTGTGAATCCCCTCTTTAGATAAACAGTGCCTTATAAGCTTGCTCAATCCCTTCAATCAACATCTGCATACCGATTACCGCGAGTATCAACCCCATCATTCGAGTAATCACGTTCAGTGCGCTTGGTCCAACGGCTTTAACGAAGCGCTCGCCAAATACAAACAATACGTAGGTTAAGGCGCATAGTAGGCCAAAGGCGACGATGGTTTCGTAGATGCCTTCGGTGCTGGCAAAGTTCATCGCGGTGGCAATGGTGCCCGGTCCGGCTAATATTGGCATTGCCAGTGGCGAGACGGCGATACTGAGCGCCGCATCTTGTTGAGCGTCTGAGTTGACCTTCTCTTTTGCTTTAGAGTGTGTTGAGTCACCTTGCAGCATATGAAAGCCAATCAAGAACACGAGGATCCCGCCGGTGATACGAAGCGCGTAAAGCGTGATACCAAAGAGGTCGAAGATGAGTTTACCCGAGACAGCAAAGGTGCTGACGATGATGAAGGCGATGAACACTGAGCGGAAAGCGATGGACTTGACCGTTTCCCTATCATTATCACCTGTTAATCAAAGAAAGATCGGTGTGTTGGCGATAGGGTTCATGATGGCAAAAAAGCCCATGAACACGGTAATGGTATGAATGATGAGCTCTTTCATATTATTCCTTTGAAAATATGTAGTTAAATACGACAGCAGAATGTATTTAATCTTAGATACAAATAATTATTAGAAATAGATAGTAGAGCAAGTGTGAATAAAAAACAGCCAGCATAAGGCTGGCTGTTTGGTTTTAGTGATAGGTGTAGAGTTTTAGTCGTCCGTTATTGCTTGATTCTCAACTAACAGACTCTACATAACAGGCAGATTGTGGGACTCACTTTGTCGTTATGCGTGTTGAGATTCACTCACTGCCACAGCCAATGCAACCGTCGCTCCGACCATTGGGTTGTTGCCCATGCCGATGAAGCCCATCATCGCCACGTGAGCAGGAACTGAAGAGCTACCTGCGAACTGAGCATCAGCGTGCATTCTGCCCATGGTATCGGTCATGCCGTAAGACGCTGGGCCTGCTGCTACGTTATCTGGGTGCAATGTTCGACCTGTACCGCCACCTGAAGCAACTGAGAAGTATGGCAAACCTTGGCGAGTGCGTTCTGCTTTGTAGATACCAGCAACAGGGTGTTGGAAGCGTGTTGGGTTGGTTGAGTTACCCGTGATACTCACATCCACTTCTTCTCTGTGCATGATCGCTACACCTTCACGTACATCATCAGCGCCGTAACACAAGATCTCGCCACGAGGGCCTTGTGAGAAGCGGCGACGTTCTGTTTCAACTAGCTCACCCGTTTGGTAATCAAATTGAGTGCGAACATAAGTAAAGCCATTGATGCGAGAGATTAGGTAAGCGGCATCTTTACCTAGACCGTTCAAGATAACTTTCAATGGTGTTTTCCGTGATTTGTTCACGTTCAGTGCAATCTTGATCGCACCTTCTGCAGCAGCAAAAGACTCATGGCCTGCAAGGAAAGCAAAGCAGTGGCTCTCTTCATTGAGAAGGCGAGCAGCCAGTGCGCCATGGCCGATACCGACTTGGCGTTGCTCCGCAACACTGCCGGGTTTTGTGAATGCTTGAAGGCCTTCACCAATGATATTCGCTGCTTGTTCTGCGTTGTTCGCTTTACGGAACAGAGCCAATGCTGCACCAAGAGTGTAAGCGTCAGCTGCGCTTTTAAATGCGATAGGTTGAGTGTCCATCACTAATGCTTTTGGGTCGACATTATGTGATAAACAGTATTGGTTTGCTTGCTCCAACGAGTCGAAGTTCATTTCTGCCAATACGCGAGTTACTGATTCATTAAATTGAGTGTTCATCATATCTTTCCTCTTTTATTGGCAAAAATTATTGTTGGCGTGGGTTAATGGTGGTCACGGCTTCGTCGAAGCGACCATAAGTCCCTGTCGCAAGGTCAGCAGCTTCATTCGCTGGTACGCCTTGGTTAATCGCCTTCATCATTGTGCCGAGGTTGAGATATTCATAGCCAATCACTTCGCTGTGATCATCAAGTGCAAGCTTAGTTACGTAACCTTCTGCAAGTTCTAGGTAACGAACGCCTTTCGCTGAGGTTGAATAACTGGTGCCGACTTGGCTACGCTGTGTTTGACCTAAGTCTTCCAATGCTGCGCCGATCTCTAGGCCACCTTCAGAGAAAGCAGACTGAGTTCGACCGTAAACAAACTGCAGGAAGATTTCGCGCATCGCGACGTTAATCGCGTCACATACCAAGTCAGTATTCAGCGCTTCTAGAATGGTTTTTCCGGTGAGGATTTCCGCAGCCATCGCGGCAGATTGAGTCATACCTGAACAACCAATCGTTTCGATTAATGCTTCTTCGATGATGCCGTTTTTTACGTTAAGAGTCAGTTTTGCAGCACCTTGTTGTGGTGCACAAGTGCCAACACCGTGGCTTAAGCCAGAAATAGCGATGACATCTTTTGGGCTAACCATTGCGCCTTCAACTGGAATTGGAGCTGAATTGTGAAGATCACCCCTTTGAATAGGGCACATTGATTGAATTTCTGAAGAGTAGTGCATAATGTTTTCTCACTTATAGAGCCATTTAAGGCCTAGGGCGTTGAGAAAACAGGACGTGTTGGAAGAGGTGCGGCTAATTCACTACAGATCTTGAGTATCGATAATCCAAAGGTGTCATGGAACTTGGTCTTAATAGACTAAGTCCATTTCAAAATGGAGGAATAGCGATACGTCCAACAGTATTACCTGTTTTCGATTCTGTAGGAGTCATTAGCACTGTTCGGAAAGAACGGGCGGTTGAAGCAAAAGCTTAGGTGGAACCCCATCACCTGATGGCTATAGATTAGATCTTCCTCACACTTTCATGCAAGCGAATGTTTAGAGCGATTTCGACTATAAACAAGCTTCATTATATTTCGATAAGTATAAAAAAACGCCAATAACGAACTCTGATTAGAGGCGTCATTGACGTTTTTTAGAAAGGTATCAGCTAGTTAAGCTGCATCTTCTTCTGCGTCTTCAACAGCTTCAAGCTTCTTAGCTTTTTTCGGAGCTGGCTTACGCTTAGCACCTAATGCGTAAAGAACTTCTTCTTTGTTCTTCGCTAGGTACATTGCAAGTTCTTCTTGCTTGCCTTCATCTTCAACTAAATCGCTTTTGCCTAACAGTTCAAAAAGCTCATCAGCCATATCCAGCATTTTGTCGTATGCGTCAGCTTCGGCTTTAGAGGTAAAAGTCATTTTCTCTTCTCCGTTGCGTTCCACCACGTACTTGACGATAACAGCCATGGTTAATCCTCTAAGTTTGATAAATTTTACTGGCTTTTTATACAGTTTCTGATGTTAAAAGTCCAGTTGGAGCCCGTACTATGCGGCCTCAATCTTGATGTGCCGCCCAGTCTTCACAATAACTCATGAAAGATTTCAGCAGTGGGCTTTGATATTTGTCTTTATGGACCAGCATCCAGAATCGGCGTTTCATATCAAGTGGCACATTAAGCGCTTTTACTCGGCCTGAATCGATCGCTCGCTGAGCAGCTAAACGAGACAAACAGGCAAAGCCAAGACCGGCAGAAACAGAGTTGATGATTGCTTCTGTGGTGTTGAGTTCAAAAGATTCATACCAATGTTCGATGCGCGGTGCGACGGTACGAAGGAAAAACTCGCGAGTCCCTGAGCCTGATTCACGTAAAATCCAATGGCTGTCTTCTAAATCGCTTAAAATCACTTTTTCTTTGGCAACGAGAGGATGTTGATTACTAACAATAATGCACATTTCATCGCTGCTAAACTGACTCGAAATGAGTTCAGGGTGTAATGTTTTTCCTTCAATTAGCGCGATATCCAGTTCATAATCCACCAACTTTTGGCAGATCAGTGCACTGTTTGAAATGAACAAGCTTTGATCCTGATGTTGAGTTCGTTCGCGAAAGCCTGACAAAATAAACGGTGCGACCTGATTACCAATCGTGTCACTCGCGCCGACCTTTAGATTGCCACTTAAAGGCTGATCATCACGGAACAAAACATCAATACCAGCAGCACGATGTAATATTTCATCCGCCAATGGAAGTAACTTATGTCCCTCTTGGTTGAGAATTAATCGGTTGTTGACCCGGTCAAATAGAGAGTGGCCGAGTTGTTTCTCCATTTCGCCTAGTGCCATGCTGACCGCAGCTTTAGACAGAAACAGAGCCTCAGAGGCAGCAGTCAATGTCGAGTGCTGAGTAATAGTGACGAACACTTTGAGCTGTTTTATTGAAATATTAGCCATCAGATTCCTAGTTTTACTCTGCTGGTGAAAATGGATTCTGTTCAGTATTGATGAACACTTGTTATATATAATTGGATATTGTTTAACGAAGCGCAAGCGTATTATGGCTTCAACAAGCTGATGAGTTCACAAGTTTTGTGAATTAAGTTCAAGAGAGGCTGACATGATTCAACGTATTAAATATAGATTAACAGGAGCTCCAACACCCATGGCAGGGTTAGCACTAGCAATCGCAAGCTTAGGCTGGTGCTGGGATGGCGTTTTAGTCGCACAAGGTATTTTACACACTCCTGGTTTAGTGCAGTGGATCAGTGCGGGTATCGCGGCGATATTACTTCTTGTTTTAGCTGTGAAATTTTTGATTTATGGCCATTTATTGCGTGAAGATCTTGCTCACCCTGTAGTGGGGAGTGTGGTACCAACATTTGCGATGGGCTGCATGGTGGTGTCAGCATCTTTAGCGCCGATTTCTCAATTTTTACAAGAAGCGATGTGGCTTGCAGCGGTTGCTCTACACGTTGTGTTCTTAGTGAGCTTTTTGTACCACAGAGCTAAAAACTTTGAGATTCACCACATGGTGCCAAGCTGGTTCGTACCGCCAATCGGTATCATTGTGGCAGACGTTTCTTTTTCTGGTAATCCAGTTTTAGAGCCTGTAGCGAACGCTACTTTGGTATTCGGCTTATTGGTTTACGCAGTAATGCTACCAATCATGGTTTACCGTTTGATCTTCTCTCACGAAGTGCCAGATGCTGCAAAACCAACGATTGCGATTATGGCAGCACCGGCAAGCCTATCTTTGGCGGGTTACTTAACCGTTACTGCTAACCCTTCACCTGTGATCATTGGTTTACTATTTGGTATTGCAGTGTTGATGACGTTCATTATCTATATGGCGTTTTTCAAACTACTTCGTCTTCCATTTAGCCCTGGTTATGCAGCGTTTACCTTCCCAATCGTGATTGGTGCAACAGCCTTGTTCAAACTGGCTGCGTGGATGCAAGCACAAGGTATTGAAGCGCATTACATTAATCAAGTGTTTGGCCTAGCGTATCTAGAATTGATTGTGGCAACGTTTGTAGTAGGTTATGTGGCGGTTCGTTACTACATGAACTACAAACCTCACCGTGTTCTAAGCGCGGTAGGCAGTAGATTGTAAGAAGCAATAGTTCAAAAGATAAACGGAGCTTAAGTTTTCAGTATTTCATAAGCTTATATTCCTAATCCAAACTCAGCACTTATGCTAATCTGGCTTTATATTGTGGCAAGATTAGCGTGAGTGCACTTTGTTTACTGTTTACCATTCCAATAAAGTTGATACTTTAAAAATCCTCCTCGTTCACTTAATTAAAAGTGACCCTTTAGCCAATCCTTTCGAAAAAGAGCAGATCTTGGTTCAGAGCCCAGGCATGTCTCAATGGCTTAAGATGGAACTCGCCAAAGAGTTTGGTGTAGCAGCAAATATCGATTTTCCTCTTCCAGCAACTTTCATTTGGGATATGTTCACCCAAGTGCTTCCTGACGTACCGAAACGCAGTGCTTTTAATAAAGAAGCGATGACGTGGAAGTTGATGAGTTTGCTACCCGCTAAGCTTGACCACCCTGATTTCTTACCGCTGCAACGCTATCTTGAAAACGACGAAGATGATTCGAAGCTGTATCAATTGGCAGAGAAAATTGCCGATATCTTCGATGGATACTTAGTGTATCGACCGGAGTGGATGGCGATGTGGGAAGCGGGAGAGCCCGTTGCTGAATTGGTCGATGATGAAGGGCAGCAAGAGCACCCTTGGCAGCCAATTTTGTGGAAGGCACTCTACGAGCAAACCCTGTCTCAAGGCCAATCGAAATATCACCGTGGTAACCTGTACCACGACTTCATTGAAGCGCTAGCCAACCAACAAGGTCAGCTACAACGCTTGCCGAAACGTCTGTTTGTGTTTGGTATATCGTCGCTGCCTCCTCGTTACATGGATGCCTTGAAAGCGCTGGGTGAGCAGATTGATGTTCACCTGATGTTTACCAACCCTTGCCAACATTACTGGGGCGATATTCGTGACCGTAAATACTTGGCTAGAGTGGAAGCGCAACGTCGTAAGCAGTTTGCTCTGATTGATGGCTTGCCTCAGCTAGAAGGCGAAGTCTCACCATTAAAAGATGGCATTGAAGCCAATATTGAAGACGAACTGCATACCAGCCAAGCGGTAGGCAATAGCTTACTCGCATCTATGGGTAAGTTAGGTAGAGATAACCTGTTCTTGCTATCTCAATCAGACAGCGAAGAGCATGAGTTCTTTATTGATGTAGAGAGAGATAACCTGCTGCATCAACTGCAAGCCGACATTCTCCAGTTAGAAGAACACCAAGATGATCACATCTTAGACTCCAGCAACCACAAACAAGTGGTTGAGCTGGGCGATCGTTCGTTGACGGTACACGCTTGTCACAGCCCAATGCGCGAGGTGGAGGTTCTCCATGACCAGTTGTTAGCGATGTTTGATGCTGATCCAAGCTTAAAACCACGCGATATCATTGTGATGGTGGCAGACATTAATGCTTATAGCCCAGCGATTCAGGCGGTATTTGGTAATGCTCCGGGTGAGCGTTATATCCCTTACTCGATCTCGGATCGAACGGCAGACCAAGAGAGCCCGATTCTGACCGCGTTCATGCAGTTGGTCGCGCTACCGAATACGCGTTGTTTAGCGTCTGAGTTGTTAGAGCTACTAGAAATCCCAGCGATGATGGCACGCTTTGGCATTGATGAATTTCAATTCGAGCAAGCTAAGCAGTGGGTTGAAGAAGCAGGCATCCGTTGGGGTGTCGATTCGTCTACCGCAACTGAGTTTGATTTGCCTGCCACCGAGCAAAATACCTGGCTATTTGGTATCCAGCGAATGTTATTGGGTTATGCGATGTCGGATTCTGCGGGTCTGTTTGAAACCGAACACTCTCCAATTGCAGCTTATAACGAAGTTCAGGGCATTAACGCTGAACTTGCAGGTAAGTTAGCGCACTTTATTGACCGTATTGCCCATTACCGTCAACGCCTTACTGAGACGCAATCCATCGATATGTGGCGTGAAACCTTGCTGCAAATGATTGACGATTTCTTTGCCGTTGAGCTAGAAGGCGAGGTGGTGCTTAAGTCGATTCGTGATGCACTTTCTCAACTGAATGAACAGCTTGATGATGCCTTGTACGAACAAGAGCTATCGCCAAGCATCATTTATCAGTACTTAAACAATAAACTGTCGGGCGCGCGTATCAGTCAGCGTTTCTTAGCGGGGCAAGTGAACTTTTGTACCCTGATGCCGATGCGTTCTATCCCGTTCAAAACTGTTTGTCTATTAGGCATGAATGACGGTGTTTACCCACGCTCAATGCCGCCGGAAGGTTTTGATTTGATGAACGGACGCACTCGTCCGGGAGATCGTTCTCGTCGTGATGATGACCGTTATCTATTCCTAGAAGCAATGCTGTCAGCACAAGAGTGTTTATACATCAGCTATGTCGGCCGTTCGATTCAAGATAATACTGAGCGAGTACCGTCGGTGTTGGTTTCTGAGTTGATTGAGTACTGCCACCAGAACTACTGCCTAAGTGCAGATCAAGCGTTACCAAGTGATGATTCTGGTATCAAACTGACTCAAGCAATCAGCTTTGAACACACCATGACACCATTTAGCCCAGCAGCCTTTACGCAAGGTGATGCAGGTCATGTATTGAGCTACGCCAAAGAATGGCTTCCTGCGGCAAATCGTTCTGGTGAGCGCAGTGGTGAATTCAATCGCGCTTTGGATGACTATTTGCTTGGTGCGAGCTATCCGTTAGAACTCGATTTGGTTGAGCTACAGCGTTTCTGGCGTTTGCCGGTGCAATACTTCTTTAATCGCCGTCTAAAAGTCGTGTTTGAGCCACCGCTTCCGGTAATGGAAGACGACGAGCCGTTCGTGCTTAATGGCTTAGAAAGCTTCCAGCTTAAAGATGCGCTGCTGCAAGTGTTGCTGGACCACCCAGAAGGTGCAGACGAAGCGGTGCGACTGTTTGTCTCTGAGCAAAAAGCCCAAGGTCGATTACCGGTCGGCGCCTTTGGTGACATCGAATTTGAAACCAATCGTGTTCAAGCGGAAGATTTAGCCAAAGAGATTAGATTTGTGAGCGGATCACCGCAGCAAGATCTCGAAGTGAATATCGAGTTTGACGTGTTAGGCGAAGGCAAGCCTGTTCGCTTGATGGGGTGGTTAACTCAAAACTATCAATCAGGTCTAGTGCGTTTCCGTAGCGGCAAAATACGCTCTCAAGATTACTTGGCTGCGTGGATTGATCATCTATCCTGCGCTGTTATGGGACACGGAAAAACGACCCATATTATTGGCTATGACAGAAAAGAGGGCGTGGTTCACCAAACGCTACAACCTATCGGCGATGCGCAGCAAGCGAAGAGTATATTAGCTGAGTTAGTACGACTGTTTTATCAAGGTATGACTGCACCATTGCCATACTTCCCGAAAACGGCATTAGCTGGTGTTGAAGCGGGCTTTAGCCGTGGTAAGTGGGTCGATGATGAAGAAAAGTCACTCAAGAAAATGGCCGATACCTTTAATGACAGCTTCGCCTTCACGGGCGAGGGTAGAGATACCTACATCTCACGAATCTGGCCTAAATGGGACGATGAGCTGGCTGCTCAATCACGTATGTATTCAACGCTTGTGCTACAGGCGGCAAGGTTGGCTGCTGCCGATCTGGAAGATCAGGAGTAGGTGGCTGTGATCGACAAGATCAATAGCGAGTGCGCTGAATTAATGAAAGACAAAAGAGAGTCGCTGGTAAGCGTTTGGTACGCTTGCTTTCAAGATGAAGGGAATCAAGGTGAATAGAAGCAAGGTACAGGAAATAAAGTGGCCGCCAGTAAATCATTATTAGTGTAGGGCGTTCGCTGTACGGCCACAGGTCAGAGGGACCATTATTCTGTGGTTCAAAGTAACGCCGTAAAGTACAAAACTCGTACGCGCTCCTGAAGTCGTGGGCGCATAGTAGCGAGGCGATCCGAATTGATCCGTGAGAGAGATCGCACTAACTATTAACAAATCAGCGTAGGACGTAAATTGAATGACGTTTTCCACGCTAGGTCACATTTGTAACAACATATTTATCAGAAGGCAGTAAGGCATGACGACCACAAGCAGTGTTCAGGTAATTGCTCCACAGACACTCAATACCATGACGTTTCCACTTCATGGCGCGCGTTTAATTGAAGCATCGGCGGGTACTGGTAAAACATTTACTATCGCTGGCTTGTACTTACGCTTACTGCTCGGACACGGCACGGCAGCACCAACAGGAGAGCTTACAGAAGCTACCCGACATCATGAGCCACTTACCGTAGATCAAATTCTGGTCGTGACTTTTACCGAAGCGGCAACCGCAGAGCTGCGAGATCGTATCCGTGCACGAATCCATGATGCACGCATTGCGTTTGCTCGCGGGCAAAGTGATGACCCAGTGATTGCGCCTCTGTTGCAAGAGATCGAAGACCACGCAGGCGCTGCGAAAACACTGCTCAATGCCGAAAGGCAAATGGATGAAGCGGCGGTCTACACCATTCACGGCTTCTGTCAGCGTATGTTGACTCAAAATGCCTTCGAGTCTGGAAGCCGCTTTGATAATGAATTTGTGACCGATGAAAGTCACCTAAAAGCGCAAGTGGTTGCTGACTACTGGCGTAAGCAGTTTTACCCGCTGCCGACTCAACTGGCTGGTGAGGTTCGTAATATTTGGGGTTCACCGGCTGCGTTATTAGCAGACGTAAATCGTTATCTGACAGGATCTCCGCTGAAATTGACGGTAGATGCGATGTCGGGCGACCTGCAAACTCTGCACAACCAAAACCTAGATAAAGTGAAGCAACTTAAAGCGCTATGGTGTGAATCCGAAGCGGACTTTTTGGCTTTGATCTCTGCTTCGGATGTGAACAAACGTAGCTACACCAAGAAGTCTCTGCCGACATGGTTAGAAGCGGTGACAGCATGGGCGCAGAGCGACACTCATGATTATCAATATCCAGATAAGTTAGAGAAGTTCTCGCAAGCCACTCTCATTGAAAAAACACCGAAAGGCACTGCACCTCAGCATGCAGTTTTCGGAGCGATTGAGGATTTCTTAAATCACCCAGCTGATTTGAAAGCTCCGTTATTGGCGCATGCGATTACTCATTGTCGAACTATGCTCGCCAAGGCGAAACAGCAAAAGCAGTGGTTGTCGTTTGATGACCTACTGACCCAGTTATCTGCGTCGATCGATGTCGATGAGCAGTCACTGCTGGTGGAAAGGATTCGCACGCTCTACCCGGTGGCGATGATCGATGAATTTCAGGATACCGACCCACTGCAATACAGTATTTTTAGCCGAATCTATCTTGATAATCCGCAGTGCGGCTTGTTTATGATCGGTGACCCGAAGCAGGCTATCTATGGTTTCCGCGGTGCAGATATCTTTACCTATATCAAGGCAAGAAACCAAGTTAGTGCTCACTATACGTTAGGCACTAACTGGCGTTCGAGTGCTGATATGGTCAGCGCGGTAAACCAAGTGTTTATGAATTCGGATAGCCCGTTTATCTACGACCAAGACATTCCATTTCTGCCCGTCGCTGCCAGTCCATCGGCTGACAACCGCCAATGGGTGATGAACGGAGAAACTCAACACGCACTGACCTTTTGGTTACAAGAAGCAGAAGATAAGCCACTACCTAAAGGCGAATATCACAAAGCCATGGCCGAGGCGACGGCGAGTCAAATTCAAACCATTCTGACCGCTTCTCAAAATCAACAAGCCTATTTTGATAACGGCAAAAAACAACATGCCGTGAATGCGGGTGATATTGCTGTTTTGGTTCGAACCGGTAGTGAAGGTCGCCTGATCAAAAATGCGCTGTCTGAACAAGGCATTGCGAGTGTGTATTTGTCGAACCGAGACAGTGTGTTTACCAGCTTAGTCGCACAAGATATTCAACGCTTGCTACAAGCTGTGCTGACACCTGAAAACGATCGAGCATTACGCGCCAGTTTAGCGTCGGAGTTGTTTGCTCTGGATGCCGCATCATTGGATGAACTCAACAACGATGAAGTGGTGTGGGAAAACGTCGTTAACGAGTTTAGAGAATATCGTAAGTTGTGGCTTCAGCGCGGCGTGTTGCCAATGCTTCGCAGCGTGATCAGTAAACGACATCTCGCGGAACGCTTACTGGAAGAAGAAAATGGTGAGCGCTCACTCACTGATTTAATGCACATTGGCGAATTGTTGCAACAAGCTAGGCAGGAGCTCGACAGTGACTATGGCTTGTTGCGTTGGTTGGCAGAAGCGATATCAGATGCACAAAATGGTTTAGGCGGCAGTGAAGATGACATTCAACGTCTTGAGTCAGAGAGAAACTTGGTTCAAATCGTTACTATTCACAAATCGAAAGGTTTGGAATATGACCTTGTATTCCTCCCATTTGTCGCGAGTTACCGAGAAGCGAGCGAAGGCAAATTCTACGACCATGATTCAGACACCACAGTACTCGATATTACTGGCAGCGACAGTGCCTTAGCGCAAGCCGATAAAGAACGACTAGCGGAAGATTTGCGCCTGGTTTATGTAGCGCTGACTCGTGCGGTTTATGGCTGTTTTATTGGTATAGCGCCACTGCGTAAAGGGCGTTCAACCAAAGAACCGACAGGCGTGCATTTGAGTGCGATGGGCTACTTGGTTCAAAACGGACAAGAGCAAGGCATCGCCGAGTTGCATCAAGCTCTATCGGCTATTGAGGGTAAGAATTCCAGTGTGCTGTTAGCCGAAACACCTACCGCTCACGAACAAATTTTTGTGCAAACAGAGCAAGTGAGTGACGACTTACAGGCCAGTGAACTTAAGGCTTCAATTGACCGAGCTTGGCGTATCACCAGTTACTCGGGGCTTGTCAAACAGGGCAGTCACGGTGCGAGTCATGACGCGACCATTGAGGTGTCTGGTTTTGATATTGACTCGGCTGATGAGCAGGATGAGTCTGAGTTGATTGAGCCTGAACGCTCTATCTTTACGTTCCCTCGTGGTGCTCGCCCAGGTACTTTCTTACACACCTTGTTTGAGGAGGTTGAATTTACCGAGCCAGCAACCAGTGAACATAACACGCAAGTAATCACTCACTTATTAGAATCAGAGCAATATGAATTAGAGTGGCTACCTGTGCTTCAGCAACTGGTCGATACAGTGCTGAACACCGCATTAGACGGCAAGAACTTAAAGCTAAGCGAGAAAGACTCGACGCAACGTTTAGTTGAGATGGAATTCTTACTGCCGATCGAAGTATTGGCTGCATCTGAACTGAATCAAACCATTCAATATCACGATCCATTGTCAGCCAAAGCGGGCGATCTAGGTTTCCAAACCGTGCAAGGTATGTTGAAAGGCTTCATCGATTTGGTGTTTGAGCACCAAGGTAAATACTATGTACTCGACTGGAAATCGAATCACTTAGGAGATGATGTTGCTGTCTACCATGGCGAGGCATTGAAATCGGCGATGGCCGACCATCGCTATGATTTGCAATATCAAATCTATGCATTGGCGTTGCACCGTTTCTTACGCAGCCGCGTTGCCAATTACAGCTACGAACAACATTTTGGTGGCGTGTACTACTTGTTCTTACGAGGAATGGACGGCCAATCTCAGCAAGGTATTTTCTCGGCGAAACCAACACTGGCTTTACTTGATGAAATGGATCAATTGATTGACGGTAAAGTGATAGACAGACGTTCGGCACAATTGAATGACGATGAAACTGGACAGATGGGGCTTTTATAATGACAACAACGACCACTAATACCGGCATAGATACTGCGAACACAGCAAAGCCAGTTTCACTTATTCCTGAGCAACTGATGGATGTACTCCAGTTTCTTGCGGATAAGGGTTCTATTCGTCAGTTGGATTATCAATTTGCCCGTTTTCTTGATCAGCAAGCCACGAGCTACCCTCAAGAGATCGGCTTTCTCGCGGGGGTAGTGAGCCATGAATTAGGCAAAGGACACATTTGTACTCAGCTTATACAGCAGCATACGACAGGCCCTGAACTAGCGGCAGATCTTGCTCAGTTACTTGGGTTATACGGTGAAACTGCACTGCAATTGAACCAAAAACTGTTGGGTATTGATTGGGTGGCTGTGCTTCAATCATCAAACTTAGTGGGAACGACCAACGATTGTGTTAAGCCTCTAATGTTCGATGGGCAGCGTGTCTATTTACAGCGTTATTGGAACTACGAAGTTGTGTTGGCTGAGACCTTAAACCGTTTAAGTAAGCCGGTAGAGTTCAATACTGAGCAGAAAAAAGCGCTGACTGAAACGCTCAATCTGCTTTTTGCACGTAGCTATCATTTTCTGTTTAACGCCTTAGCCAAGGCTGAAGCAAGCCAACAAACGTCTCAGGTATTACGCCAACAATTGGTGTGTGACCATCTTGATATTGTGAATGAGCAGGCTTTAGATTGGGGATCAATCGACCAAGCGATTGTTCAAGCCAAGCAAGTGACAGATTTAGATGCGCTGGATAGCCTCGTGCCGTTATCTGTCTGTTTGAACTGGCAAAAGGTCGCGGCAGCGGTAGCGTTGAGTCGTCGTTTTGCGGTGATTTCTGGTGGGCCGGGTACTGGTAAAACAACCACGGTAACCAAATTACTGTCGGCGATGGTCGAGCAATCTCTCAGCCAAGGTAAAACACCAACGATTAAGCTAGTGGCACCAACGGGTAAAGCGGCGGCGCGTTTAACCGAGTCGATCGGTAAAGCAATTGAACAGCTGCCATTAGCGCCTGAAGTGAAAGCCAACATACCGACCGAATCGAGCACCTTACACAGATTACTCGGTGCGATTCCTAACCGTGCTGAGTTTAGGCATAACCGACGCAATCCACTCCACCTTGATATCTTGGTAGTGGATGAAGCTTCAATGGTTGATCTGTCGATGATGTATAAGCTGGTGGATGCACTTCCTGAGCACGCAAGGCTCATCTTATTGGGTGATAAAGACCAACTCGCTTCAGTAGAGGCAGGTGCTGTGCTCGGTGATATCTGTTCATTCAACTCTGCAGGGTACAGCACAGCGCAAGGCAATTTGATTGCAGAGATGACAGGTTTTGATGCGATAGCTAAACCAAGACAAGACAAAGCTGGAGCGGTGAATCCGCCTGCGATTGCGGATAGCTTGTGTATGCTGCAGAAGAGTTATCGTTTCGATGCGCGCTCCGGTATCGGTCAGCTGGCAAAAGCAATCAATAATGGTTCTGCGAATCAAGTAGACCAAGTGTTTGCCAAAGGTTTTGGCGATATCGAAAACCACCCTCTGTCGAGTGACAGCTATAACCTGATGCTGCGTACTTTGGTTAACGAGTATGGTGAGTACCTCAATAGAATGAATGTGCCGTTGGAAGAGTTAGAAACTCAAGAAGCGAGAGCGAAATCGGTACTCGATTTGTTCAGCCAATGCCGACTGTTGTGTTCCATTCGTGAAGGGGATTTTGGTGTTAAAGGCCTCAACCACAGAATTGAAAGAGCACTGGCCGCAAGGCGTTTGGTGAGCCCTCATAATGATGAGCTGTGGTATCACGGACGTCCTGTTATGGTGACGCGAAATGATCATGGCTTGGGTTTGTACAATGGTGATATTGGTATCTGTATGCTTGAGGCGGGTTCTAGTCAACCTGACTTAACCCCTCGTTTGAAGGTCTATTTTGAGTTGCCCGATGGCAGCGTAAAAGCTGTGCTACCAAGCCGAGTGCCCGATCATGAAACGGCTTATGCAATGACAATACACAAATCTCAGGGTAGTGAATTTGATCTGACCTTAATGATCTTGCCGCCAGATTTCAGCCCTATTTTAACGCGGGAGCTTATCTATACAGGTATTACACGTGCGAAGAAACGACTGATGATGTTCAGCGATACAAATGTGTTGAAGCGTGGGATTAAGGTGAAAACAGAGCGAGTGAGTGGTTTAGGCAGTCGCTTAACGAATTAGTCGTTATGGACGGCTAGAGAAGGTTTTGAACTTAGGGCTAGACAAACACAAAGCAACCATCCTTGGTTGCTTTGAGCGTTATTAGGAATCAGAGCCTAAAAACGCTCGAGTAAACGATATGTGGTTTATCTTGTACTTTGCTTGGCAATTCAAAATAAACTCTTTTAGATTCTCGCTAACAGGGAACACGCAGTGTACGTCTAGCCCTTCTAAGAATTGGTTATCAGCCATATCCCAAAAACTTTGCAGCGAGTTACAAACAATGGTTCTCATATCAATATTGCTCTTTTTGCTGTTTATATTAACGAGCAGAGCTAATGTTAGCGTGCTGGCCGTCAACGGGTATAGCAATCCGTGCAGTGACCACCTCAATGAGTTCGACATGACTATCGAGATGGCAATTCCAATAAAAACATTTGTTAAGATTATTAAAGCGTCTAAATTCTATACAATTATACGTGTGAGTGAAAGTGCATAGTTAATAAATCTCATATAGGAAACGATTACATTTGCAATTATTTTTCTGTCGAAGTGAGATTGTGCTCCAAAACTTTATTTATACGTTGAGCGCCAAGATCTTTGAGTTTCTCTGATAGTTGTATAACCCTTGTTTTTCCATCGGTAATTCATCAACCGCTATCTCGTAAAAACCCTGTTCACGGAACCAGTGAAGGCTGTGCGTAGTAAGGACAAAAATCTGGTCGATATCACGAGATTTTGATTGGTGACGCATGTAATCCAGCAACAATTGCCCACGGTTTCCATCGCGATAGTCAGGGTGAATCGCCACACACGCCATCTCCGCCATATGATCTTCCGGGTATGCGTAAAGCGCTGCGCAACCGATAATCAGCCCGTCTTTTTCAATAATGGTAAATCGGTGGATTTCTTGCTCTAGCTGTTCTCGAGAGCGGCGCACTAAGATGCCTTGTTCTTCAAGAGGGCGAATAAGGTCAAAGATGCCGCCAATATCGTCGATCTGAGCTTGTCTTACTTGCTCGGCACTAGCCATGACCACTTGGGTTCCAATACCGTCAAAAGAGAACAACTCTTGGATTAATGCGCCATCTACCTTGTAGCTGATTAGATGACAACGAGGCACACCAGCTCGACAAGCGGAGATCGCTCCTTTCAAGAAGCGCAGTGTTCCTGTGCTCATGTCTTCGGCAGGATTTTGAGATTCCGTTAATCGTTCTAGAATTTGCTTGGCATCTTTAGGGAAGAGTTCGGCGAGCACGTTACCGCGTTCATCTGTTACCCCTTGTTCGGAGCAGAAGCCAATCAGCTTGTCGGCCTTTAGACGAATAGCAACTTGGGTAGCGACCTCTTCAGAAAGTAGGTTAAAGCTTTCGCCTGTCACGGAGCTGGCAATAGGGCCAAGCAGTACAATTGAACCTTGGTCAAGCGTGCGATTGATCCCTTCGATATCGATTCGACGAATACGCCCGCTGTGGCAATAATCCGTACCGTCATCCACGCCAAGCGGTTGAGCCGTAATGAAGTTACCACTCATAACATTGAGTTGAGTGCCTGCCATCGGCGTGTTGTTTAAGCTCATTGAGAGGCGTGCGGTGATGGCAAGTTGAAGCTGTCCAGCAGCCTGCATAGCGACGCCCAAAGAATATTCATCAGTGACCCTAATATTCTTGTGATAAGGCGTATGGCAATCTTGCTTGGCGAGCAATTGGTTGATCTGCGGTCTTGCCCCGTGAACGAGAACAATCTTTACTCCAAGGCTGTGGAGCAAGGCTATATCACTAATAATGTTACCAAAGTTCCTGTCGGCAACGGCTTCGCCTCCCAGCATAATGACCATGGTTTTGCCACGGTGAGCATTTACGTAAGGGGTTGATTGTCTGAAACCTTTTACTAGCGCTGTACTTCTTAATTTCACAGAACAAGTCCATTTTGTTTATTTATTCGATAATTTAGCATTTAAATTCAAATGTAAACAACACCTTTTTGGAATAAAGCGCAAACTATTCTTATCTAGGCTTCAATATATAAACTGCCTCAGTGTAGAATGCGCATAGCATCCTTATGAGTAGTCACCGAATGCAACAAGCTCCAGCAACAAAGAACAAAATCGATGAGATAACCAAAGGTCTCTACAGCGAAGCTGATCAGCGCAATCAATCTAAGTTGAAGCGTAAGATCATTGAACGCTGTTTAATGGTTCTAGCCTTAGTGGGTTCGTTTGCGGTGGTTTCTTTGTTCGGCGATGTGCTTTCCCGAGTGCAAAATGCGGCGACGCCCGACAATCTGATATACGGCACTTGGATAGAGCAAGATGTTGCACATTATGCGACCGATGAGTTTGTTCTGAATGCTAATGGTGTGTCAGTTCGTGGGTCTGTTGTTTCGACGAGCTTTGACTTTGACGGTAGCTACTTTGAATATAAGGCGGGTGATAAAACCTATCGCTTCCGCATGACCAATTCTGACAATACAGAAATGGTGCTCGATTCTGACAGTCACTACAATCCTATCTTCCGCCTTAAGGGCCATATCGAGAACTCCGTCCGATAGGTTATCTTCTTGTAAACTCTTACAATCTAAGATTGTGTTATCTGACTGTTTTTGTCATCCTCGATGCATAGAATTTTTAGGATGACTCTTGTGATTAAAAAATGGCTTCCCCTTGTCGCTGCCTCTTTGTTATTTGGCTGTGCTCAACCCACTGATCTTGCTCAGCAACACCTTGATGACGAATTTCCTCGCACCTTGAATAAGGTCGATCAGGTTGAATCCAATAAACCAAGAGACTACACCGCATTTGCAGAACAAGCTGAGATGGTGGTTTCTAAATCCCCTTCGATGGCTAAAATCTATGAGCCGCTTTATCAACAACTCAATGAGTGGGCGATGCTGAGTGGAGATCCAAGCGAGCTAGCGAATTTTGGCGTTCAAACCGCTCAACTAGGTGGTGGTGATAAACAAGGCAATGTTTTGTTCACGGGCTACTTTTCTCCTGTGATGGAGCTGCGCCACGAAGCGAATGAAGAATATCGTTACCCTGTTTACGGGCTTCCTGAGTGTGGCAAAGAGTGTCCAACACGCGAAGAGATTTACAACGGCGCATTAGAAGGTCAAGGCCTTGAGTTAGGTTATTCAGCAAACCGCATCGACCCATTTATGATGGAAGTGCAGGGCAGTGGATTTGTGCACTTCGGTGATGATGACACGCTGCAGTATTTCGCCTACGCGGGTAAGAATAATAAAGCTTATGTGAGCATTGGCCGTGTTCTGATTGAACGAGGCTTAGTTCCACGCGAAAAAATGTCGCTAAAAGCAATCAAAGAGTGGGTATTGGCAAACGATCCTGAAGTAGTGAAAGAGCTGCTTGAGCAAAACCCTTCTTTCGTTTTCTTTGAAGCGAGAGACGACCTATCGGTAATGGGCAGCGCGGGCATTCCTCTATTACCGATGGCGGCGGTAGCGGGCGATCGCTCTATCTTACCTATGGGAACACCGATTCTTGCTGAGGTTCCACTACTGAATGCTGATGGTACTTGGAGCGGCGCTCATCAACTAAGACTGCTATTGGTTTTGGATACGGGCGGCGCGGTTAAGCAAAACCATTTGGACCTTTACCACGGCATGGGCCCTCGAGCGGGTACAGAAGCGGGCCATTACAAGCATTTTGGTCGTGTGTGGAAGCTCGGTTTAGATGGCAGCGCAACTGAAGCGCCTTGGGCTTTGCCTCCTGAAAAGGTTGAGTAAGCTACAATAAAATAGGGCATTGAAAGCGAATCGCTAATCCCCTAGACTTTTTATTCAAGAGTGCGTATAAAACGCACTCTTTTCTTTTTCTCAGAAATAAATTGGCGGCAACAATGCGTGAATTGACCACTCCAGCTTCAGAAAACTATGACCAACGATTTGGTGGCACCCGTCGCCTATATGGCAATAGTGAAGTCGACATACTTAGAGCAGCACACGTGTGTGTGATCGGTATTGGTGGTGTCGGTTCATGGGCGGTTGAAGCGCTTGCTCGTACTGGTTTAGGTGAGCTGACTTTGATCGATATGGATGATGTGTGTGTGACCAACATCAACCGTCAGATCCACGCAATGTCGGGTACCGTTGGTAAAAGCAAAATTGAAGTGATGGCAGAGCGCGTTAAGCTGATTAACCCTGAGTGTAAAGTTAACCTGATTGACGACTTCATCGGCCCAGACAATCAGGCTGAATACCTGTCGAAAGAGTTCGACTTTGTATTAGATGCGATTGACAGCATGAAAGCTAAGGCTTCACTGTTGGCATATTGTCGTAGCAACAAAATTAAGGTGATCACCACTGGTGGTGCGGGTGGTCAAATCGATCCGACTCAAATCAAAGTGGCTGATCTGACGAAGACGATTCAAGATCCGCTCGCGAAGAAGCTAAAAGATACCCTTCGTCGTCATCATAATTTCCCTAAGAATCCAGCACGTAAGTTTGGTATCGATTGTGTGTTCTCAACTGAACAGCTGAAATACCCTCAAGCTGACGGCAGTGTCTGTGCTGCGAAAGCGACAGCAGAAGGTCCAAAACGTATGGATTGTGCGACGGGTTTTGGTGCGGCAACAGTTGTAACGGCGACGTTTGGTTTTGTAGCTGTTTCGCGTATCGTTGAAAAGCTGATTCAAAAGCACGCTAAGTAACGTCTTTTACTCAATTAACAATCGACTGGATATTAAAATGACCACATTCCCAAGCTCTCCATTCGGCACTGAAATTACCAGTGATGATATCGTCGCGAAGATGCAGACATTCAGCGGCTGGGAAGACCGTTATCGCCAAGTGATTCAATGGGGTAAGAAACTGCCAACGATGCCTGATGAACTGAAAAGTGAGCAGGTGATTGTCTCTGGCTGTGAAAGCCAAGTGTGGTTGGTTTCTCAAAATATCGACGGTGTTTGGCACTTTTGTGCTGATTCTGATGCTCGTATTGTGCGCGGTCTGATTGCATTAGTGATGGCTGCGTATGATGGAAAAACATCAGAGCAGGTTCAAGCGTTCGATATTGATGGTTACTTTGAACAAATCGGTCTAATTACCCACCTTAGCCCATCTCGCGGTAATGGATTAAAAGCGATTGTTGCTCAAATCCAAGAGCTAAGTGCTTAATATCTTCTTGATACACAGAAGCAAAAAGGGTTGACGTTAAACGCCAACCCTAAGTAATTTCGCTACTCCCTAAAGCATATCAACGGCTTTTTCTATCGCCGCTACGAGCTTTTCAACATCATCCATGTTGTTGTAAATACCAAATGAAATTCGAACCGTTCCTTTCACATTAAGTGCATCCATTAATGGGTGAGCACAATGATGCCCTGCACGTACTGCGATACCTTGCTGATCCAGTAGAGTCGCTATATCTTGATGGTGAACACCATCCATCACAAAAGTAATCACACTTGCGTTAGGTTGATACCCTAAAATCTGAATGTCATCCAGTTTACAGAGAGCAAGATAAGTCTCGTGTTGTAGTTGGTGGATATGATTTTCGACATCTTGTTGTACAAAACCACTTAACCATTCTATTGCGGTGCTTAGTGCTATGGCTCCTGCCACATTTGGCGTGCCCGCTTCGAATTTGCCAGGCAGTTCTGAAAAAGTAGTGCCAGAGAAAGAGACGCGCTCGACCATTTTGCCACCACCATGCCAAGGTGGCATCGCTTCAAGCAATTCAAGTTTGCCGTAAAGCACACCAATACCGGCAGGGGCATAGAGCTTGTGCCCTGAGAATACGTAGAAATCCGCACCTAAAGCAGCAACATCAACTGGCTCATGAACGATGCCTTGCGCGCCATCGACCACAACAATCGCATTCATCTTGTGTGCTTTTTCTATGACAGCTTCAATTGGCTGACGAGAACCCGTCACGTTGGTTATCTGAGCCAATGCAACAATCTTGGTTCGTTCATTTAAAAGCGTATCAAACGCGACTAGGTCAAATTCGCAATCCGATGTCATCGGTACTTTAACGACTTTAGCGCCGGTTTGTTCTGCAACAATTTGCCAAGGCACTATGTTGGCGTGATGTTCCATTTCACTAACCAAGATCTCATCGCCAGGTTGAAGGGTACTTCTTGCGTAGGTTTGAGCGATCAGGTTAAGTGCTTCGGTAGCGCCACGAGTCCAGATGATCTCTTTTGAAGAGCTTGCACCAATAAACTGAGCGACCTTATCTCTTGCCGCTTCAAACTGACTGGTCGCGTTCGCTGTTAAGCTATGACTACCACGGTGAACATTGGCATTTTGTTTGGAGTAATATTGGCTAATGGCATCAATAACCACCTGAGGTTTTTGTGTCGTTGCCGCGCTGTCTAAGTAAATCAATGGTTGTTGATTGATGGTTTGTGATAGCGCAGGAAACTGCTCTCGGATGTGATTGATATCAAGCATCTATTCTTACCTAAAATCTTGGGAATTGGTGCTAGCGTTGTGCTTAGCGGTATTATTATTTTATCGCGACTTGTTAACCGTTGCTGACTAATCTTGATGATTCCAGCTATTTTCTTGCCCTTTGACCTGATCGAAAAGCTCTTGGTTAACGGGAGCTTCTATCTGATGCTTAAGCGCTATTTTTATTAGGTGTCCAGTGATGAAGTCGATCTCTGTCTTGCGCTGGTAAAACATATCCTGCTTCATGGATGAGTTGTTTTGCGCCGTGGCTTGGATAACCTGTTTGACGCTTGCTTCCAATTCATCGAATGAACAAACGATCCCTTCGGCTTGCATAACCTGCGTGAGCTCTTTAACGATAGAACTCAAAATATCCTCAAACCTTTTATCTGCAAGCTCGCCATTCTTGATCTGTTCAAGGCCCGTGAGTGGGTTGATCGCACAATTGATGGCGAGCTTAGTCCAAAGCGCGGTTTCTATTTGTGGGTTCCAACGCACAGCAGGGAGAGCATCATCTAGGACATTAACTAGAAACCTACACTGTTGGCCAGTTTGGTTGAAAGCACCCAATTGAGTTTGGCCGATTCCTGTGTGAGATACATTATTGCGGTCGGGTTTGAATGCAGCTTGAGTAGTCGTCGCCAATATTATTGGGTAAGCATCAATTTGAGTAGCTATCTCATCAACCGCGCCCATTCCGTTATGCATGAACATGAGAATGGTGTCAGAGTCGAGATATTGAAGTAACGGAGTGGTGGCTTCTTCTACTTGCCAAGCCTTGACTGTGAAGATAACCAAATCACTCGTTGATAGCTTGTCGATATTGTTATTGCTGAAGGAAAGTGAAGTTTGCTCATCAAGTGTTAGGTCAATTGAGGTTTCAGGGGAGCGACTCAACAAAGAGACATTATGACCAGCTTGAAGTAGTTTTATCGCCCATAAAGAGCCGATAGCTCCAGGTCCAACAATAGTGATGTTCACAGCAATACCGAGATAAGAAAGTGATGCTGCAAGGATAGCTAGGCATTAAATGAAAGCAATAAAAAATGGCACCCTAGGGTGCCATTTTGGAAACTTTTCTTAGAAGTTCGATTAGAACTTGTAAGTTACTGCAACGTAGTGACCTACGCCAGAAGAATCAGCTTGTGAAGAAGCGTCCCATGGTAGGTCTGCACCATCTTTAAAGCCGTATACATCGCTGTATAGTTTCAGGCCGTAACCAACTGCAAAACGATCTGAGTGCCAGTAGATACCGTTGAACATTGCGCCGCCGTTGCTTACTTGAGCGTACTCATCTTTCATACCGAATTGGTAATCAATGTAACCTTGGTAAGAGATGAATGAACCGTTCTCGAAGAAGTAGAATGGCTTGAACCAGTTAGTCGAGATTTGGAAACCGTTCCAATCTTTTTGGTTTGAGTCGTATGTACCGTAAAGGTTTAGACCCATTTTACCGAACCATGGAACCATTACGTCAGAACCTAGACCAACTTTCTGAGTGTTAACACCACCGTTGTTACCATCCCACTCGAAAAGAGTTGAAAGGTATAGTTCTTCAACTGGACCGAAAGAAAGGTCTTTACCAGTTAGGCCGTCAAGAGACATACGAGGAGCAAACTTCATGAAGATTTTGCCATCTTTGTCTGCTTTGTCGCTGCTTGAGTCTGATGTTAGGTTAAATACATCAACATAGCCGTAAAGGTCGAAGATTCCAGAGCGACCACCAAATTCCATCTCTAGGTAATCATGAGTAGATTCGTAAGGACCTTTCTCGTTGATTGCACCCATGATGTTGAACTGCATCCATTTGTAATCGTTTTTATGGATGTCGCCGTCAGAATAATCCGCTGCCATTACTGGAGCAGAAGTTGCTGCAAGTAGGCCAAGAGTTAAAAGTGATTTACGCATAATGGAACTCTCTATGTTTGAAATAAGTAACCCGCTAATCCGTGCGTGTTTATGATGTCCGAATGCCGAGCATAATAGCGATTTTGTTCTCAAATAAAAGTGAGACAGAGTGAAAATTACAATTATTAAGGTGAGGTTGATCACACTAATGATCTAAATGATGGAACTTTACGGTGGCAATGCATCTTGATGCACCTCTAATTCTATTGATTTTGTGAAATTCGATTATTTTGTGGATAAATAGGTGAAATACTGCGCTAAGCAAACGATTCTACTAATTAGAGTGATATGCATATCAAAATCAACAGTATTCTTTTCTAAGCGTTTTCTCTTAAAAAATGACTCATTCAAACCACCTCTTAATCTCGTCTTTGATCTATTTTTGACCAACAGCGTAGTGGAGTTGGAATCAATTGATGGACAACTCATGTGATGACTGCCTAGGGATTTGAACCTAGCTACTTTTTGAATCACGGAGAATTAAAGACAGTTCACTGCACTAGATTTTGAAATACTTTTTAAAGATTAGTTATTGGACTAATCATTTGTGTGACGAACTGGTCTAACTTTTTTGGAGAGAAGACCGATGAAATATTCACCTATACTCGCTGTAGCGATATCAGCCCTTTTCATTGTTGGGTGTGATGATGACGATGAACCAACAACTCAACTACAAGCTGTACATGCATCGCCAGATGCGCCTTTAGCTAACGTTTTAGTCAATAGCCAGGCTCGTTGGAGCGGTGTCGATTATGCTCAGGCATCCGGATACGCCTCAGTAGATCAAGGACAGACAACTCTTCAAGTCGATGTTCAACTCCCAGGTGACGCTGTTGCTACTGTTATTTCTCCAAGCCAATTCGATTTAAGCGGTGAATTAGATTACACCGTGATGGTTGTAGGCGACGCCGATGGATCCAACAATCCTGTAGAGGCTTTGGTTGTTACTCGCCCTGCTGCAGGAACGGCAACAAGTTCAAGCCTAGATGTGCAAGTAGTACACGCGGCAACAGGTGTTGGCGATGTAAATCTGTATGTCACTGGTCCTAGTGATCCATTGGGCGCACCGTTAGGGACTTTAGCTTATAAAGATTTTACTGACGTGCTGAATATTCCAGCTGGTCAGTACCGAGTAAGATTAGAAACAGTGAGCGGAAGTGCTATTGCTTTTGATTCTGGAGAGATAACTCTGGCTGGCGGTAGCGAGCTAACGATCGCGGCTGTGCCAAGAGCTGACTCCAATAGCACTTCTCCAGTAAAATTGATGGTAATGGACGGTTCGGGCTCATCTTTAATCTACGACATGGCAGAAACTGCAGAAGTAAGAGTCGGTCATCTCGTTGATGGCGCCCCAGATGTAGATGTTTTTGTCAACGGAGCTGCATTTGCACCTCTTGCTGATTTGATGTTTAAAGAGATCCGCGGTTTTATCGATTTAGCCGCCGGAAGTTATGACATTGACATCTTTGCTGATGGCACTACAACCAATGCACTGATTGATGCAGATGGAGTCGCGGTATTTGCTGGTATGGATTACAGCATCTATGCAGTAGGGACGGTAACTCCACTGAGTTTGGAACCATTGGTTATTCCTGAAAACCGTCGTCCGGTTGCGACCAGCGCGGTGCTAAACATTACCCACGCCGCTGCTAACCCAATAGCGGCTTCGGTGGACATATACTTAACAGAAAACGTAGGTATCTCTGGTAGCACCCCGGCGTTAAGTGACGTGAAATTCAAAGATTATGCGAATGGCATTTATGTTGCGGCGGGGTCTTACTTTGTGACGATAACGGTAGCGGGTCAGCCGTCGGTTGTGGCGATTGATTCAGCGCCTGCTACTTTGGCTAATGGTGTGGTGTATCAAGTCGTGGCGATTGATGATTCGATGGGAACGGATTTTAACCTAATTGTCAGTGAAACAACAGACTAGATCTGAAGACAGAACGTAGAAGAGGGTAGCTCAATGCTACCCTCTTCTCATTTTTTTCTTTGACTCTATTCTTGATTGTTTTTGGCTTTTTCTAATAAATCCGTGAAAAAGTGGCGTAACGAGTAGAGCATGATCAAACTCGGTATCACCATGAGTGCAGTCAGTATAAAGAAGGTTGACCAGTCATTGAGGTAATCAACCAACTCACCACTGAAGGAAGCCAGCGTTGTTCGACCAAAATTGCCCAACGATGCTAATAAGGCATATTGTGTCGCAGAGAATGCTTGCCCGGTTAATAGCGTTAAGAAAGAGACAAAAGCTACTGTTGAAAAGGCGGTCGTGAAGTTATCGACAATGATGGTTGCCAAGAACAAGGTCTCACTTGGGCCTGTCTGAGCGATCCATGCAAACATTAGATTACTGGCTGCCATTGCAACACCTCCGATCATCAGTCCGCGTACAATACCGAATTTCACATTGAAGACACTGCCTACCAAAGTGAAGAATATGGTTGCGCCCCAACCAATTAACTTCGAATAGTGGCCGATCTGTTCGTTACTGAAACCTATCTCTTTATAGAAGGTGATCGACATACGACCTAGGAAGGCTTCACCTATCTTAAATAGGAATACGAACAGCAGTAGGGTGATGGCAACTTGGACTCCGTTTCGTTTGAAGAAGTCATAAAACGGTTCTAACACGGTAACACTGAACCAAGCCACGACTTTCGAACCGATAACCTTATTGTGGCGTTGTTGAGCTTGTTCTTGCAGGGCTTCGCGTTGTGTGTTTGGCTCTCCGACAAAAAGCGTAAACAGCATTAGTACGACAACGACGCCTGCCATTCCGTAATACACACCATTCCAACCGATTGAGTCTGCGTTAATAAAGGCAAGGTAGCCTGGTAGAGAATACCCCGTCCACCAACCCATCACTGCCATTGCAGAAGCTTGCGGCAGTTTTGATGCTTCGGATTTTGGGAAGGTGTCAATACGAAATGCATCAATCGCGATGTCTTGCGTGGCTGAGGCAATGGCAATAGCGAGCGCCAACATTGAGGTAAACGCCAAATTCTCTGCGGGATTGACGCCTGCGATGAACAAGGTACCGATTAAAACAATGGTTTGGCAGAAAAAGATCCAACTGCGGCGCTGGCCGAGTATTGCGTGAAGCACCGGCAGTTTTACTCGGTCGACCAATGGTGCCCATAGAAAGTTAATCGCATACACGGCAAACACACTACCAAAGTAGCCAATGGCTGCTCGTGTTAAACCTGCATCTTTTAGCCAACCAGACATGTTGGATCCAATAAGAACCCATGGGAAGCCACTCGAACAGCCGAGCATAAACACCCAAAGTAGGCGTTTATCAAGGTAGCTGCGGAAAGTCTGCATCCAAGAAAGAGAGGGAGTGCCTGATGACATAGGGCGTCCTTGTGTAGAAAAACGCCCTTAAGAAATAAGGGCGTTAGATTGGATTACTTAAGAAGGGTCACTTTAGTGATTACGATTGGGTCGACTGGGATGTCTGACATGCGGCCCATTCGTTTAGTTGGAATTGTTGCCATCTTTTGTACAACATCAAAACCTTCAGTTACTTTGCCGAATACTGCGTAACCTGGGTTACCACCTTTTGCGTTCAAAAAATCATTATCAGAGAAGTTAATGAAGAACTGGCGAGTTGCAGAATCTGGCGCATTAGTGCGAGCCATAGCGATCGTTGCTGTATCATTCTTTAGGCCGTTGCTGCCTTCATTTTTGATAGGAGCATAAGTCGCTTGTTGATTCATCTCTTGATCGAAGCCGCCACCTTGCGCCATAAAGCCAGGAATAACACGGTGGAAGATAGTACCTTCGTAGCTGCCGTCAGCAACGTACTTTAAAAAGTTCTCAGCACTAACTGGTGCTTGCTCTTGGTTAAGCTCGATAGTGAAGTCGCCTAATGTTGTTTCTACGTTCACTTTAGGACCAGCCCAAACGCTCACGCTCACTAGCATTAATGCAATAAAAGATAGAATGCGACCCATTAGAAACGTTCCTTCATGTAAGTTTGTAGCTCTTGGTCATTGGCAATCTCTTTCAATACCAAGTTGATTACATCGTTAAGCACCATCGCGATATCATCGTTTGAAGCGCTTAATGCACCTGTGCGAGTAGCAGTACCGTTGAATGTTTTAACGAGCTTACCTTCCGGTGTTTCAGCGGTAACTTCAAGCGTTACTTTACCGTCCATTTTGTTTTCCATAATGGTGTGTTCTACGGTAACGAGTGCTTCTTGAATTTCTAAAACAATTGAGTTTTCACTGTTTACGCTTGCACGAAAACCTTGAGACTCTAACTGTTGAGCCACAGCGTTTTCTAGAGAAATACGCATGTTTTGCTTAGCATGAATTGGCTGAATGTTTGAACGGCCACTATCAACCAATGCAACATATTGAGCGGCACGAACATCTTTACTGGTTAGTGTGTATGTTTTACCTTGTACAAGGTTGCTTGAGCTTAGTGAAGCTTCTGGCATTACATTGATCTGTTCTTGCTGAGGGGCTGAACATGCTGTCAAAGCCATAATAGAAGCAGCCAAAATCAGTTTTTTCATTCCTTTATCCTTTCTAAATTCACACTAGAAGCTCGGTATCTTAAATTCTTGTGAAGTCGTTTCTGCTTATTTATTAAAATTCGCAGGTTCTCTTGTTGCTTGTAATATCTCAAATTTTTGGTTTAGTTCAAGCGTTTCAACGTTAGCTTCACCAAATAGTCTTGCTAGTTTGACATCGTATCCGAGGTGTCGGTTGCCAATAACAATTAATTTGCCTCCATTGCTTAGAACATGCTTTGCATCACAGAACATTTGCCACGCAATGTGATCCGTAATCGCTTGTTGCTGATGGAATGGAGGATTACACATCACTAAGTAGGTGCTGTTTTTCTTGAAGCCATCTAAACAGTTGTTGGCGATGAACTGGAAGTTGCCTTCTTCACCAAGGTTATCTTTGACGTTTTGGCGCGCCGATTCCACCGCCATAAAGCTTTCATCCACACAGGTGATACGGGCTTGTGGGTTCAATTGCCCTGCTTTTACACTCAATACACCGTTGCCACAACCAAGATCGATGATATGACGTAGCTCAGGATCTTGAGGGATGTGCTCTAGCATATAGCGAGCGCCTTGATCGAGTGCTTCCCCTGAGTAAACATTTGGTAAATTTTTCAGGCGGATATCTTCACCGTCTACATCCCATTCAACAAAAGGCTCTACCGTTTGAATTGGCTGGCAGTTTGGAGATGAGAAGACTAAGCGGTGTTTTTTCTTCGCTAGTGATGTTTTGGTTTCGCCTAGGTATTTTTCGAACAGGTTAAGCGTAGAGGTGTGAATCTCTTTTACCTTGTTGACGCCGATCACTTGGCAGCCTTCAGGCAATGCTTGGCGTAGCTGGCTCAATTGCCAGATTAGGTGACGATTTGTTTTTGGCAGCTGCATGATCACAAGATCGATACCGTGTGGGATATCATCCATCGTGTTCAAGAAGTTCACTCGGTTACTTTGATTGCGCTGCAAGTTTTTCAAGGCACCACGGTGAGAGATAAATGAGTCGCTCATCATAGTGACATCATGATCTTTCGAGAACCAAGTCGATAGGGCACCGAAGCTGTCGTTCATGATCAGGATGTGTTTACCAGGTTCAAGGTTCACCTCTTCAACATGGCTAATAATGTATTCGTCGCCCGCATCCCAAGCTTGAAGGGTTTCATTTGAACGTTTCGGGAAACGATGTAAGGTCAAAGTTCTGTCGTGAAGGGTAAGTTCGGTTTTCATTGCTTGAGATACTTATGTAAGAAATAACAAAGATATTGTCTCAAATGCAGGCTGAACAAGATAGAAAAAACTCAACCAAACCTATGCCATTCGCTATGAAATACTCAGACACTCGACCTGTTAGGGTTTATACTCAGCCCACGGATAATGCCAATACGTTATTAAGGAATCACAATGATCCAAGAAGTTATCGAAACAAAATTGCACAATGAGTTTTCACCAAGTCATTTAAACGTGGTCAATGAGAGCTATATGCACAATGTTCCGGCCGGTTCTGAGAGTCATTTTAAAGTGATTGTTGTCAGTGATGTGTTTGAAGGTTTGCGTCTTATTGCTCGTCATCGAGCGGTAAATAAAGCTCTTTCAGAAGAGCTAGCGAATAATATTCACGCACTGTCCATTCACACTTATACAAAAGATGAATGGATGAAGCAGCTCGATAACGTGCCAGACAGCCCTATGTGTATGGGTGGTGGCAAGTAACACAGCGAGCATATTGACAAAAGGTGGTGATGCCGCCTTTTTTGTCGCCAAACCTATGTGTTTTTCGTTGTTATATCACTCAAACTGATGGTAATTTGAACGACTAAAAATACCTACAATGAGTAATGTTTTTATTAACAGTGTTTCAACATAACTCGTAAAATATTAGTTTGTGACAGAGTATTAATCTCTTGTTTAAAACACGATTCAAAAGCCAATCTATCTGTGCGGCTCGTCAAATTTATACATATTTGAGAGTCCATATGCTTCAAATCTCACCAAATAAACGCGGTATTCAAGTTATTGGTCATGGCATCAAGTTGTCAAAAAATGCTAGAATACGGCACCTGATAAATCTCACATAATATTTGTGATGAGTTTATTAATGTAATGTTGCGATTTTGGTATCTCAAATTTACCAAAACCGGACACTGTAATGTCGTGTCTAAGGGCGATTTTAAAACGTCCTGAATTTACGCAATTAAAAGAATCTTTTTCCCGATAAAGTAGTGCAAGTGCGTATGATTACAATAAAGAAGGGTTTGGATCTTCCTATCGCAGGAACTCCATCCCAGGTGATTAATGATGGTAAGTCCATCACTAAAGTCGCCTTGCTTGGCGAAGAGTACGTTGGTATGCGTCCTACGATGCATGCTCGCGTTGGTGATGAAGTGAAGAAAGGCCAAGTTCTTTTTGCAGATAAAAAGAACCCAGGTGTTGTATTTACTTCTCCAGCAAGCGGTAAAGTTATTGAAGTGAACCGTGGTGCTAAGCGTGTTCTTCAATCAGTAGTGATTGAAGTAGCAGGCAATGAGCAAATCACGTTCAATAGCTATGAAGCTAACCAACTAGCAAGTCTTGACCGTGAAACGGTTAAAGCTCAGTTAGTTGAGTCTGGCGCATGGACCGCTTTGCGAACTCGTCCGTTCAGCAAGGTTCCAGCAGTTGATTCTGAAACTCAGGCTATTTTCGTTACTGCTATGGATACTAATCCGCTAGCAGCTGAGCCAGAATTAATCATTAACGAGCAGTCTGATGCTTTCGTTGCTGGTTTAGATCTTCTTTCAACTCTGACTAACGGTAAAGTGTACGTTTGTAAAAAAGGTACTAGCTTACCTCGTTCAGCTCAGTCTAACGTTGAAGAACATGTTTTTGATGGCCCACACCCTGCAGGTCTTGCAGGCACGCATATGCATTACCTATACCCGGTAAATGCACAAAATGTAGCGTGGAGCATTAACTACCAAGACGTTATCGCATTCGGTAAGTTGTTCCTTACTGGTGAGATTTACTCTGAGCGTGTTGTTTCTCTGGCTGGTCCAGTAGTTAATAACCCACGCCTAGTTCGTACTCAAATTGGTGCTAGCCTTGAAGAGTTGACGGACAGCGAGTTGATGCCAGGTGAAGTTCGCCTGATCTCAGGTTCAGTATTATCTGGTGTTCACGCTTCAGGTCCACATGCTTACCTTGGCCGTTACCATCAACAGGTCTCGGTTCTTCGTGAAGGTCGTGATAAAGAGCTATTTGGCTGGGCTATGCCTGGTAAGAACAAGTTCTCTGTTACTCGTTCATTCCTTGGTCACGTGTTTAAAGGTCAGTTGTTCAACATGACAACGACAACAAACGGTAGTGATCGCTCTATGGTTCCAATTGGTAACTACGAGAAAGTAATGCCATTAGATATGGAGCCTACTTTGCTGCTTCGCGATCTATGTGCTGGCGACGTTGATAGTGCACAAGCACTTGGTGCGCTAGAGCTAGATGAAGAAGATTTAGCACTGTGTACCTTTGTATGTCCTGGTAAGTACGAGTACGGTCAGTTACTTCGTGAATGCCTAGATACAATTGTGAAGGAAGGGTAATTTTCATGGGCCTTAAAAAGTTTATTGAAGACATCGAGCATCATTTTGAACCAGGTGGTAAACACGAAACGTGGTTTGCGCTTTACGAAGCTGCAGCAACACTTTTCTACACACCAGGTACAGTTACAAAGAAAAGCTCGCATGTCCGTGATAGCGTTGACTTAAAACGTATCATGATCATGGTTTGGCTTGCGGTATTCCCAGCAATGTTCTGGGGTATGTACAACGCAGGTGGTCAAGCTATTGCAGCACTAAACCACATGTATTCAGGTGCAGAACTAGTTTCTATCATTGATGGTAACTGGCACTACTGGCTAACCGAAATGCTTGGAGCCTCCTTAGGAGCCGATGCAGGTTGGGGCAGTAAGATGCTCTTGGGTGCGACTTACTTCTTACCTATCTACGCGACGGTCTTTATCGTTGGTGGTTTCTGGGAAGTACTGTTCTGTATGGTGCGTAAGCACGAAGTTAACGAAGGTTTCTTTGTTACTTCTATCTTGTTCGCGCTTATTGTTCCGCCAACACTTCCTCTATGGCAAGCTGCACTAGGTATTACCTTCGGTGTTGTTGTTGCTAAAGAGATTTTTGGTGGTACGGGTCGTAACTTCCTAAACCCTGCACTTGCTGGCCGTGCGTTCCTATTCTTTGCATACCCTGCTCAGATTTCTGGTGACGTAGTTTGGACTGCAGCTGATGGTTTCTCTGGTGCAACAGCGCTTAGCCAATGGGCTCAAGGCGGTGGTAGCGCGCTAATGAACACGGTATCTGGTGAGACGATCACTTGGATGGACGCATTCATTGGTAACATTCCAGGTTCTATCGGTGAAGTATCAACGCTTGCACTTATGATCGGTGCTGCAATGATCGTATACATGGGCATTGCTTCATGGCGCATCATTGCTGGTGTTATGATCGGTATGATTGCTGTATCAACATTGTTTAATGTGATCGGTTCTGACACTAACGCAATGTTCAGCATGCCTTGGCACTGGCACCTAGTTCTAGGTGGCTTCGCATTTGGTATGTTCTTCATGGCAACAGACCCTGTATCAGCGTCATTTACCAATGGTGGTAAGTGGTGGTACGGCATCCTAATCGGCGCAATGTGTGTAATGATTCGTGTAGTTAACCCTGCATACCCAGAAGGCATGATGCTTGCGATTCTATTCGCAAACCTATTTGCTCCTCTGTTTGACCACGTTGTAATCGAGAAGAACATTAAGCGGAGACTAGCGCGCTATGGCAAGTAATAACGATAGCATTAAAAAGACGCTGTTTGTTGTTATCGCATTGAGCCTAGTGTGCTCAATCATCGTTTCAACAGCTGCAGTTGTTCTTAAACCTAAGCAACAAGCTAACGCGGTTCTAGATCAGCAAACTAAGATCCTTGAAGTTGCGGGCATTGAACTTGCGGGTAATATCCCTGAACTGTACGCAGAGAACATTGAACCTCGTCTAGTTGATTTCGCTACTGGCGATTTCGTTGACGGCGATGCTGCTGCATACGACCAACGTAAAGCGGCAAAAGATCCAGCTCAGTCAATCAAGCTTTCAGCTGAAGATGACATCGCTAAGATCCTTCGTCGTGCTAACACGGGTACTGTATACCTTGTGAAAGATGGCGCTGAAACTTCTAAAGTTATCATCCCTGTTCACGGTAACGGTCTATGGTCAATGATGTACGCATTCGTTGCGGTAGAAACTGATGGCAACACAGTTTCTGGTATCACTTACTACGAGCAAGGTGAAACTCCTGGACTTGGTGGTGAAGTTGAGAACCCATCTTGGCGCGCTCAATTCGTTGGTAAGAAATTATTCGACGAAAACCACAAACCTGCTATTCAGGTTGTTAAAGGTGGCGCTCCTCAAGGTTCTGAGCACGGTGTAGATGGCCTTTCTGGTGCAACACTGACTAGCGTTGGTGTTCAACATACATTTGACTTCTGGTTAGGTGATATGGGCTTTGGTCCGTTCCTAGCAAAAGTTCGTGACGGAGGTCTGAACTAATGTCTAGTGCAAAAGAAATTAAAAAGAGCATCTTAGCGCCGGTGTTGGACAACAACCCAATCGCGCTACAGGTTCTTGGTGTGTGTTCTGCTCTTGCGGTAACCACTAAGCTAGAAACAGCATTTGTTATGACTATCGCGGTAATGTTCGTTACTGCTCTGTCTAACTTCTTCGTTTCTTTGATCCGTAACCACATTCCTAACAGTGTGCGTATCATCGTTCAGATGGCAATTATCGCATCACTAGTAATCGTGGTAGACCAAGTGCTTAAAGCATACCTATACGATATCTCTAAGCAGCTATCTGTATTCGTAGGCCTAATCATTACTAACTGTATTGTAATGGGTCGTGCTGAAGCATTCGCAATGAAGTCTGCGCCAATCCCATCTCTAATCGATGGTCTTGGTAACGGTCTTGGTTACGGTTTCGTTCTTATCACTGTTGGTTTCTTCCGTGAGCTTCTAGGCTCTGGCAAACTATTTGGTATGGAAGTACTACCTCTAGTGAGCAACGGTGGTTGGTATCAGCCAAACGGCTTGATGCTTCTAGCACCTTCTGCATTCTTCCTAATTGGTTTCTTGATTTGGGCAATTCGTGTGTTCAAACCAGAACAAGTAGAAGCGAAGGGGTAAGGTAGTCATGGAACATTATATTAGTCTGCTAGTTAAATCGATTTTCATCGAAAACATGGCGCTTTCTTTCTTCCTAGGTATGTGTACATTCCTAGCGGTATCTAAGAAAGTTAAAACTTCTTTTGGTCTTGGTGTTGCGGTAGTTGTAGTACTTACAATCGCTGTTCCTGTAAACAACCTTGTTTACACACACATCCTGAAAGAAAACGCGCTTGTTGAAGGTGTCGATTTAAGTTTCCTTAACTTCATCGCATTCATCGGTGTTATCGCGGCACTTGTACAAATCCTAGAGATGGTTCTAGACCGTTTCTTCCCACCTTTGTACAACGCACTAGGTATCTTCCTTCCACTGATCACAGTTAACTGTGCAATCTTTGGTGGTGTATCTTTCATGGTAACTCGTGACTACAACTTTGCTGAATCTGTTGTTTACGGCTTTGGTTCTGGTGTGGGTTGGATGTTAGCTATCGTTGCTCTTGCGGGTATCCGTGAGAAGATGAAGTACTCTGACGTACCTCCAGGTCTACGTGGCCTTGGTATCACGTTCATTACTGTTGGTCTGATGGCGTTAGGCTTTATGTCTTTCTCTGGTGTTCAACTGTAGGGTAAGCACCCAGTAATAAGGAATAACAAATGTTTAGTATTATTCTTGGCGTAGCGATGTTTACCATTATTGTACTGGCTCTAGTACTAGTGATTCTTTTCGCTAAGTCTAAGTTAGTACCATCAGGTGACATCACTATTTCAGTAAACGGCGACCCTGAAAAGGCGATCGTTACTCAACCTGGTAGCAAGCTACTTGGTGCCCTGGCTGGCGCTGGTATCTTCGTATCTTCTGCTTGTGGTGGCGGTGGCTCTTGTGGTCAGTGTCGTGTAAAAGTTAAGTCTGGTGGTGGCGACATCCTTCCAACTGAACTTGATCACATCACAAAAGGTGAAGCTCGCGAAGGCGAACGTCTTGCATGTCAAGTTGCTATGAAAACTGACATGGAGATTGAACTAGACGAAGATATCTTTGGTGTTAAAAAGTGGGAATGTACTGTTATCTCGAATAACAACGAAGCTACTTTCATCAAAGAACTTGCGCTAGCAATCCCTGAAGGTGAAGAAGTACCGTTCCGCGCGGGTGGTTACATTCAGATTGAAGCTGAACCACATCACGTGAAATACGCAGATTACGATATTCCTGAGGAATACCGTGGTGACTGGGATAAGTTCAACCTATTCCGTTACGAGTCTATCGTTAAAGAACATTCAATCCGTGCTTACTCAATGGCTTCATACCCAGAAGAGAAAGGTATCATCAAGTTGAACGTTCGTATCGCGACTCCGCCGCCAAACAACCCTGACGTAGCTCCTGGTGTTATGTCTTCATACATCTGGTCTCTTAAAGAAGGCGACAAATGTACTATTTCTGGTCCATTTGGTGAGTTCTTTGCTAAAGACACAGACAATGAAATGGTATTCATCGGTGGTGGTGCAGGTATGGCGCCTATGCGTTCTCATATCTTCGACCAACTTAAGCGTCTTAAGTCTACTCGTAAGATGTCTTACTGGTATGGCGCGCGTTCTAAGCGTGAGATGTTCTACATTGAAGATTTCGATGGCCTAGCGGCTGCAAACGAAAACTTCGTGTGGCACTGTGCACTGTCTGATCCTCAACCAGAGGACAACTGGGACGGTTACACTGGTTTCATCCACAACGTATTGTACGAAAACTACCTGAAGGATCACGAAGCTCCTGAAGATTGTGAGTACTACATGTGTGGTCCACCGATGATGAACGCTGCTGTTATCGGCATGCTGAAAGATCTTGGTGTAGAAGATGAAAACATCCTACTAGATGACTTCGGTGGTTAATCCACTTAAGTGATTGATATTATGGCTGACTCCTACGAGTCAGCCATTTGTTTTTCTAAGACAGCTTTTGACAACATACTGGCTTATATAAGAAAGAGTAAGGCATTCAAAATACCTATTTTTTACTCTTATTTTTCCTTATATAAATCCTCAACATTAGACAGGAGTAAGCAAGTGAGAATTTGGCTTGTTGCATTAACTTCTTTGATTTTTCTTGCGGGCTGTGAGCAGTCAAGAGAGCAAGTGCATTTGAGTGGCCCAACGATGGGCACGAGTTACAATATTAAATACATCAATGGTGATGAATTTCCTGAGTCTAATGAAGTTCATACAGAGATCGATCGTCTACTTGAAGAAGTAAACGACCAGATGTCGACTTACCGTGAAGATTCCGAATTAAGCCGTTTCAACCAGCATAAAGGTGCGGATGCGTTCGAAGTATCTGAGCAAACAGCGACGGTTGTGAAAGAAGCGATTCGTTTGAACGGTCTTACTGAAGGAGCTCTGGATGTAACGGTTGGTCCGTTAGTTAACTTATGGGGTTTTGGTCCTGAAGCTCGTCCTGAAGTTGTGCCATCAGATGAAGAGCTGGCGGCTCGCAAGGCTAAGATTGGTATCCATCATCTTAGTGTTGAAGGCAACATGTTGAAGAAAGACCTACCTAACCTGTATGTCGATCTATCCACGATTGCAAAAGGTTGGGGTGTTGACGTCGTCGCTGACTACCTTGATTCTATCGGTATTCACAACTACATGGTTGAAGTCGGTGGCGAAATTCGTCTGAAAGGTTTAAACCGTGAGAACGTGGGCTGGCGTATCGCGATTGAGAAACCAAGCGTTGATGAGCGTAATATCCAAGAGATCATCGAGCCGGGTGATATGGCTATCGCAACCTCTGGTGATTACCGTAACTATTTTGAACGTGATGGTGTTCGTTACTCACACATCATCAACCCTGAAACAGGAAAGCCTCTTCACCATAAAGTGGTTTCTGTGACTGTTTTAAACCCGTCTTCAATGACTGCAGACGGCTTATCTACGGGCCTTATGGTCTTAGGTGAGGAAAAAGGAATGGAAGTCGCAAACCAACATAACATCCCAGTGTTCATGGTGGTAAAAACAGCAGATGGCTTTAAAGAAATTGCTTCTGAAGCATTTAAGCCATACTTAGGTAAATAAGGTAAGCGAGATAATTATGAATACATTTCTGATTACATTTGGTGTTTTTCTTGCAGTAATCGCAGCGATGTCAATTGGCTACATTATCCAAAAGAAAGTTGTGAAAGGTAGCTGTGGCGGTTTGGGTGCTGTTGGTATTGATAAAGTATGTAACTGCCCTGAACCTTGTGACGCGCGTAAGAAGCGTGAAGCACGTGAAGCTTACCGTGAAGAGAAGCTGGCTGAGCGTCAACAAAAAGAAGCGGCTTGGAGTAAAGACCGTATCGCTTAATTGGTGACAGTCATAGGGGATAGAGTTATCTATGCCCTCAAATTGAAAAGCTCAAGATTATCGTCTTGAGCTTTTTTAGTTTTGAGGTCTAGCAATTAATCTTGGTATACCAAAAATGGAAACAGAGGCGAATGACTATTGTTCGATTTGCATGCTGTTACGCGCAAACACTAGTTGGTTTCTACCTTGCTCTTTTGCCGTATAAAGAAGCTCATCAGCGGCTTTGATCTGCTCATCTAGCTTCGCGTCTAAATCGGTTACGCCGATACTGATACTGACCTTGATTCTTTGAGAGTCATGCTCAACAACATGGCTTTCAATGGCTTCTCTCATGGACTCTAAGTTGTCAACAAAGCTCTCAAACGAACCACACGACTGAATACAAAACTCTTCGCCACCGAAGCGTACAGCAACATCATCTTTAAAATGGTCTTTGATGATCTTGCCGACTTCCACGAGGACTGCATCACCACCATCGTGACCGTAGGTGTCGTTCACTTTCTTGAAGAAGTCGATATCCATCATGGCTATACTGCGCTGCTCACAACCTTTACATGTTTGATTGAACAGGTAACGACGGTTCCATAAGCCAGTAAGAGCATCCTCGTTGGCATGTCGAAATAGCTCGTTGGCCGCTTCTTTCATATCAAGCAGTTGATGGATACGGCAAAAAAATTCTTCTTGGTTAAAAGGCTTGTAAAGGAAGTCGTTAGCCCCCGCTTTAAGGAATCGAGCTGTCATGGTGCGATCATCGCTGCCTGATAACCCTAGAATAGCCAACTGGCTTCTGTCGTGATCGCGTCGTATCTCACGGATCATCGCTATACCGTCTTTCTTCGGCATATCATGGTCTGTAACAACGAACGTAATATCGGGATCGTTATGAAGGAGCTTTAATGCTTGTTCGCCATCTTCGGCTTGGATAGTTTGGATATATTGGTGTTCTAGAAGTTGAGCTATGTAACGGCGAACGACCGCTGAATCATCGACAACCAATGCTTTGTGATGGCGATTATTCGAAATTCTTTGAACCAGGGGAAGTAGGTAGCTTACTGATGACATACTGTCTTTAAGTATGTAATCGATAACGCCTTTGGCTAGGACTTGCTCTCGCAGTTGATTGTCGAACATCCCGGTCAGGACAATGATTTTCTGTTGATAGCCTAAGACGAGATCAATGATCTCGCCGTCTTGGCCGTCAGGTAAACAGTAGTCGAGGACTGCACACAAGAAATCCGTTTCTTGCTCTAAGATCGCTTTGGCTTCTTCTACAGATTCCGCCAACGCAACTTCATAGCCATCGTTCTTAAATTGTTGGTAAAGATAGTTTCTGAATGCGCGACTATCCTCTACCACTAGTATTTTTTCACTCAAAAGCTATCCCTACTTATAGACTAAATACTCGTTAACAATAGTATCAGAAGAGCTCATGGCTATTGAAGAGAAACCTCTTTAGCTGGACTCGAGATCGTTTTAAATCTGATAATAATTGGATTATACTGTTTATAGATACAGTTGTAAGGTCGAGTGATTCCTAGATGTGTAGTGCGGGTGAAGAGAAAGTAAGAAAAATAATTCATGTTGATATGGATTGTTTTTACGCTGCTGTAGAAATGCGTGATAACCCTGCTTACCGAAATCGCCCGTTAGCTGTTGGTGGGCATGAAAAGCAACGTGGTGTTTTGAGTACCTGTAATTACGAAGCCCGCAAGTTTGGTGTTCGCTCTGCAATGCCGACCGGAAAAGCCCTGCAGCTTTGTCCTAATCTATTGGTTGTGCCGGGAAGAATGTCGGTCTATGTCGAGATATCTAAAAAGATCCGTGAAATCTTCTCTCGATACACATCAATCATTGAACCACTTTCCTTGGATGAAGCTTTCCTTGATGTCACCGATTCTAAGCGGTGTCACGGTTCAGCAACACTTATTGCCGAGTCTATTCGCCGTGATATTTGGAACGAACTGAACCTGACAGCTTCTGCAGGAATTGCACCGATTAAATTCTTGGCGAAAGTGGCCTCAGATCTGAATAAGCCCAATGGTCAGTTTGTTATCCCTCCACAAGACGTGCAATCAGTGATCGATGAGCTACCACTTGAAAAGATTCCCGGTGTTGGCAAGGTGAGCATTGAAAAGCTGCATCAAGCAGGTTTCTTTACTTGTAAGGATATTAAAGAGTCTGACTATCGAGACCTCCTACTCAAGTTTGGCCGTCAAGGTGCATCACTCTGGAAGCGCAGTCATGGCATTGATGATCGAGAAGTTATCATCGAGCGCGAGCGAAAATCGGTAGGCGTAGAGCGCACCTTCACTCAAAATATTTCAACTTACGCTGAATGTTGGCAGGTAATCGAAGACAAGCTATTTCCTGAACTCGAGACTCGCTTAGAAAAGGCTAGTCCAAGCAAAGCGATCATCAAGCAGGGCATTAAGCTCAAGTTCGCCGATTTTCAACAAACCACGATTGAGCACATCCACGCCTCTCTCGATCGTGAACACTTCAAAGAGCTGCTTAGTGAAATACTGAAAAGACAACAAGGGCGAGAGATACGCCTACTTGGTTTAAGTGTAATGCTGCAACCCAAAGACCAAATGCGTCAGTTGAGCTTCTTTTAAAGATAATGAGTGAGATGAATACCGACTACGCTTCATAGCCTAGTCGGTTTTTTATAAGTAAGAATTACCTAGGAAGTTGTTTTACTCGCGCTAAGGTATCACTGAACGGTTGCTGCTCTAGCTTGCCGTAACCGACCATTTTACTGGCTTTGAGTTTGGTTGAAAGCGGGGTGGCTATTCCACATAAGAAGCGAGTAATTGCCTCGTCGGTAATCAGTTGTTGGCTAGCCGAAATAAACTCATGTATCCATGTCATCACCGTCTCATCATCGATAGGTTCAACATCAACGGTTGGTAAGATTGCCACTTCTCCTCGACATACAGAGCAGTGACCGCAGTTTGTTGGTGCTTTATCATCGGCAAAATAACTCGCAAGGCGTGAGCTTAGGCAAGTATCTGCCTCAAAGAAATTCAGCATTTGGTTAAGGCGGTTTATCTCGCTGTTTTCTTTTGCTTTAAACAACTCAGTTAGACGCTCTGACAGTTGCATCATATCTTCAGAAGTATTGTGGATCGCGTAGACATCGGTGATCTGCTTGCTCTCCAATTCAATCCAACCTTGTTCATTGAAGTAATCGATAGCTGCAATTACGCGCTGACGATCGGCTTGGAAGTGTGTCCAAAGCGCATCGAAGTCGATTTGGCACCACACTCTTGCTTGAGGAGAGCATTGGAAAATCGCTTCGACAAATTGACGACGTTCACTTTGAAATTGCTCTGTGATCTGCTGTTTCGGACGAATGAACTTAAATTTGTAGTCTGCGAAGTAGCTGTACTTGGGCTCAATCACACCTTCAATTTCGAGATACACCAGTAGTGTTTTTAGCGGTAACTGACGAATGTTGGATTCACGTGATAGTTGATTAAGCATGATCTCCCATTGATTCGAGCCAGAAGCGCCAATGTTTTGATTTTCGTAGATCTCTTTTAATACCGCTTGGATCGATATGTTGTCTGGCGTATCACCAAAAACGAAGTTCTCGAGTGTGCTTAAACCGTGTTTGTTAGCCAGTAAAATACATTCAGACGCTTGCCCATCTCGACCAGCTCTGCCGATCTCTTGTGAGTAGTTTTCGATCGATTTTGGTAAGTCAAAGTGAATCACTCGGCGAATGTTGGACTTATCCACGCCCATACCAAACGCGATAGTTGCGACGATACAGCTCACGTCATCATTCATGAATTGGTGTTGAATAGCATCTCTATTTTCAGGCTTAAGACCCGCATGGTAAGCCACTGCATTAACGCCAGCATTGCGAAGCTGCTGAGCCACCATCTCTGCCGTTTGTTGAAGGGTGACATAAACAATAGTCGGAGCGAGAGAAGCTTGGTTAACCACATTGCACAAGGTTTCTAGCTTACTGGTTTGTTCACAAGGTTGAATCGACAGATCGAGATTTTGACGATAGAAACCCGTAACCACAACGCGCTCCTCATCAATTTCAAACTTTGACTTCATATCTTGGATAACCGCTGTAGTCGCAGTGGCTGTCAGTAGTAGAACCTGAGGAATGTTGAGCTGTTTTTGGTATTGAGGAAGCTTCAGGTAGTCGGGTCTGAAGTTGTGTCCCCATTCTGAAATACAGTGCGCTTCATCGACCACAAGCAGTGAGATCGACACTTGGGAGATAAACTGACGAAAGCGTTCGTTCTTCAAGCGCTCGACGGAGATCATGAGGATCTTGGTGTCACCGTTACGCACTGACTGCATAACCTGCTGTGTGGTTTGTCGGTCTTGGCTTGATTCGATTGCCGCTGCGCTAATGCCTTTACTGTGCAGGAAAGCGAGTTGGTCTTTCATCAAGGCTAACAGTGGCGATATCACCAAGGTTAAGTGCGGTAACTCTAATGCTGGTAATTGATAGCACAGCGATTTACCTGAGCCTGTCGGGAATATCGCGGCAGTCGAGTGACCAGATAGAACGTTATCAATGACTTGCTTTTGCCCATTGCGCAGTGAGTCGAATCCGAATACTTGTTTTAGCTTCTGCTCAATCATTTATGTTCTACCTGAGTTATTAAGTGTCGTATTGATGCTAAAGCGGGCGCCCATTCATGATAGCGTCGCTTGATGAATCAAATGTCTTGCACCTGATTGTACCTAATTCTATTCTGTAGCTCCTATAGAAAAGCACCCCAATAGTATGAATAAGTCTGAGCTTCGCCAAATAATCATAGAGCAACTTGAATCCCGATTACGTATCGCACAATCTGCTACTCAACGCGCTATTGATGCTGCGACAGATGAAGAGACAGTGCCTGAACATAAGTACGATACATTGGCATTAGAAGCTTCGTATCTCGCCCATGGTCAAGCGGTGAGGGTACAAGAGTGTGAAGACGATATTCAGTGTTATCGTAACTTAGTGTTGCGTGATAGTGAGAAGGTTACGGTGAGCAGTTACGTTGTGGTCATTGACGAGCATGATCAATATAAACACTTTTTTATGGGGCCGAGAGTCGGCGGACTTTCTGTCACGTGGAATGAGAATGAGATTGCCATCGTGACGGCAAATGCACCTTTTGGCCAGGCTCTAATGGGTAAAGAAGTTGGTGATGAGATTGAGTTTAAGGTCGCAGATAAACAGTTTTGCTACGAAGTTATCTCTATCGACTAACTAACTGACTAATAGATATAAAACGTTTCTCTGACAAAGGAGCATATACCAAGGGTATAGTAATCTGTCAGATTGATGAGAGGATGTTATGAAAAACAATGTATTTATGAAAAACAGTGTATTAATTGCATCACTAACAGCGGTTATCGCTGTTGTGAGCTTGCCAACGTTTGCTGCTCAGTGTCGAGTTGATTTGAAGAATGAACTACGAATTGATGACCAAAAAGTCGAAATCCATCAAGTGAATGGTGATACGGCCGTTTTTGATGATAACAACGACCTCTATATTCATGGTGAGAAGGTTGAGCTTGATGCCGACCAACAAGCGGCGATTGAGAAATATCGCGAAAACATGAGTGAGTACTTACCTCGAGCGAAACAAATGGCCAACGATAGCTTAGCGTTAGCCAATGACGTGATTGATGATATCGCGGCTAGCCTGGATTCACCTGAGTCATTTGATAATGTAAAAGAATCAATGAAAACCTACTTTGCAGAACTGGAAGCGCGTTATTACAAAGATGGCGAATTAGTGTTGCCTGCAGAAAGCTTTGATTCGATGGCCAATGGTTGGTCTGAAGATTTCGAGAAGGCGAAAGAAATCTTTAACCAAGAATTTATCTCTAGCGCTTTTAATGCGATGTCAGAAAAAATGAAACAAGACGGTGGCCTAAACCTGACTGAACTGGCTGACAGTATGGCTGAATTAAAGCTGAAAGTTGAAGAGCGAATGAAAGAACACTCTCAACAAGTACAGGAGGAAGCGAATGAGTTCTGTGATTCACTTGATGAGATGGCAGAACAAGAGCAAGAACTGCATGAAATCATTCCGAACTTAAAAGATTACCAAGTCTTCACAATTTAATTCGAGTCTAGTGATGAATAGTAAGAGCACCGGTCGGTGCTCTTTTTGTTTGTATAAATGGAACCACACGGCGAGTATTTATCTCAATTCAATCCATTTCCTTCTTAAGCCTACTGCTTCGCTTTGTTGCTTATAATTGAACGATAAGACTGGTTTTTTGTTAATTTTGTTGTTCTAAATAGCGCATTGATTGTAAAAATCAGAGAATTGTTCATTTATTGGTTGTGCCTATCATTGCTTTTTATTACTGTACTTCTCAACTAGTTCACTGATTTTTAATGCGGGCGATATGGACCAACAATCTTCCTCTTCAAGAGAGTACTTTAGCTCTCGTTTAGGTTTTATTTTAGCAGCGGCTGGTGCAGCGGTTGGCTTGGGTAATATTTGGGGTTTCCCGACTCAAGTTGCTAGCAACGGTGGTGGCGCTTTCCTTTTAGTCTATTTGATCATGATCTTCGTGGTTGCTTTCCCTATGTTGGTGGTTGAGATGGCTATAGGCCGTCACGGCCAAGCAAACCCAGTTGATAGCATGCGATCTTTGACGACAAACCCTTTGGGTAAGAAAGTCGGTGAGTTTGTCGGTTGGGTTGGACTGAGTGTACCAAGCGCAGTGTTGGCGTTTTACAGTATTGTTGGTGGCTGGTTGATCTGTTTCCTAATTGGTGCGGTCGCGGATCTTATCGGCCTAGAAGCGATTGCTGATTGGTTTAAGGGCTTCAGTGTTGAGCGCAACGTATTTGGTACCGTCGTGTTCTATGTACTGACTATCTTGATTGTGCAGGGCGGTGTTAAGCAAGGCATCGAGAAATGGTCGACTCGTTTGATGCCTGCGCTGTTTGTTTTATTTGGCTTATTGTTTGTTTACATCATGACGCAATCTGGCGCGATGGAAGGCCTAAAACATTACCTTATTCCAGACTTTGAGAAAGTGTGGGATAGAAAACTGATTCTGGCGGCAATGGGACAGGGGTTCTTCTCACTCACTATTGGCGGTTGCTCGATGTTGGTTTATGGCTCTTACTTAAGCAAGAAAGAGAACCTACCAAAAATGGCGATGAACGTAACTCTGGTGGATACTGCTGTCGCTTTTATTGCTGGATTAGTGGTGATGCCAGCAATGTTTGTTGCGATGCAAAAAGGCGTTCAAATCTACGCTGAAGACGGCTCACTATTAAGCTCTGACACTCTAGTATTCACGGTTTTGCCGTTGATGTTTGATAGTTTAGGTGTGCTTGGACAGATCTTTGCGATTGTGTTCTTTTTACTACTAACGATTGCTGCACTGACTTCTTCGATTTCGATGCTTGAAGGCCCGGTTGCGCTAGTGAGTGAGCGTTTCAATACTAGACGAACGCCAACAAGCTGGGTGATTGGTGGTGCTATCGCGCTGTTTAGTGTGGTGATTGTTTACAACTTTGCTGCGATGTTTGGCATGGTAGCGATGATTGCAACTCAGTATCTTCAACCAGTCGCTGCACTGATGTTCTGTGTGTTTGGTGGTTGGGTATGGAGCCGAGCTTCAAAAGTGAAAGAGCTTGAACAAGGCAGTCCTGATTTTCAACTTGGTTGGTTTGGTAAGGTTTGGCCAATGTATGTGAAGTTTGTGTGCCCAATTTTGGTAGCAACGGTTATCTGGGCATCTTTCGGTTAATGCAGAACCCTATCTGGGCTTTTTGAAATTACCTCCTCTGAACTTGAAATATTAAGCACAAAGCCACTCATAAAGAGTGGCTTTGTTGTTTTTATATAAAGCTTAGTGGCACGAAATATAAAGCTATAGCGGCACGAACAAGATAGAAAAAAGGCGCTGAACATAATATTCAGCGCCTTTGCATTGTTCGTTAAGCAATCGTGATTACTTAATTTCCATACCTTGAGCTTGCAAGTCCGCATGGTAAGAAGAACGTACAAACGGGCCACACGCTGCGTGAGTAAAGCCTAGCTCTAGAGCAATCTCTTTCAGCTCATCAAACTCAGAAGGCGGCACGTAGCGTTCTACTGGTAAGTGGTGACGGCTTGGTGCTAGGTATTGACCTAGTGTCAGCATAGTCACACCATGTTCGCGAAGGTCTTTCAGTACTTGAACGATCTCTTCTTTTGTCTCGCCAAGACCCATCATCACACCTGATTTTGTTGGGATATCAGGGTGCTGCTCTTTGAATTTCTTCAGTAGATCAAGAGACCACTTGTAGTTCGCACCTGGACGCGCTTTACGGTATAGACGTGGCGCTGTCTCTAGGTTGTGGTTGAAAACATCTGGCGGGTTGTCTTTCATTAGGTCAAGCGCAACGTCCATACGACCGCGGAAGTCTGGAACCAGTGTTTCGATACGAATATTTGGGTTGAGTTCGCGAATCTCACGGTTACAGTCAGCAAAGTGCTGAGCACCGCCGTCACGCAAGTCATCACGGTCAACTGAAGTGATTACAACGTACTTCAGTTTCATGTCTTGAATTGTTTTAGCCAGTTTCTTCGGCTCTTCAGCTTCAGGAGCAACAGGACGACCATGGGCAACATCACAGAACGGGCAGCGACGAGTACAGATAGCGCCAAGAATCATAAACGTTGCCGTACCGTGGTTGAAACACTCGGCTAGGTTAGGGCAAGACGCTTCTTCACAAACTGAGTGCAGGTTGTTTTCACGCATTGCTGATTTGATTTCTTGAATACGATGGCTGTCTGAAGGAAGTTTAATCTTCATCCATTCAGGCTTACGTAGAACTTCTTTCTGTTCAGCAGGCATATTCTTTACGGGAATTAATGCCATTTTGTCAGCGTCACGATATTTAACGCCTTTTTCCATTTGGATTGGTTTGCTCATGATTTTATGCTTCTGCTGTAATGTTACTGGTGGCTTGAATGTCTACTTGGTCATAGCCGAGTAGCTCTACGAGCTCTTGTATTAACTGTTGCTCAACGTTTTCTAGTTCACTTGGTCCGCCGAGTTGGCTTACCTGCGCCATTTCCATACCTTGGTAACCACATGGGTTAATACGTAGGAATGGAGACAGGTCCATATCGACGTTGAGTGCTAACCCGTGGAACGAGCAGCCACGTCGAATACGTAATCCAAGTGAACAGATTTTCTTGCCATCGACATAAACACCAGGAGCGTCAGGTCGGGCAGCTGAATCTATATTGTAAGCTTTCAGAGTATTGATTACGAGGTTCTCGATATGAGTAACCAAATCACGTACTCCGAATTTCTTGCGGCGGATGTTAATCAGAAAGTAAGCCACTAATTGGCCTGGGCCGTGATAAGTCACTTGGCCACCGCGATCGCTTTGTATTACAGGGATATCACCAGCATTTAATACATGCTCAGCTTTGCCTGCTTGTCCTTGAGTGAAGACAGGGTTGTGTTCAACCAACCAAACTTGGTCTACGTCTTCTTCCGTGCGTTCGTCTGTGAACTTATGCATGGCTTTCCATACAGGTTCGTAATCCTGACGGCCTAATTTTTTTACGATTAGCTTATTTTGCAAAGCTGCACTCCCTCAAGGATTAATAAAGTGAACGCATTATAAACGCGAAACATGATTCTAACTACAGACGGACTGCAAGGTTTTTCAACTTTCTTTGTATTTATTGAAAATTAAGTTGAATGAATTTGAGCTAGATAGGGTGCTTTAAACAAAAACAGCGGCAATAAGCCGCTGTTTTTCATGTGTAATCGGAGATTACAGAACCATACGAACGATTTCGATCTCGCCCAGTTCTTTATAAAGAGTTTCTACTTGCTCAATTGAAGTCGCAGTAATATTGATAGAAACAGAGTGGTAGTTACCTTTCGCACTTGGTTTTAGCGTTGGGCTGTAGTCACCAGGAGCATGACGCTGGATCACTTCTAGTACTAGCTCAGTCAGTTCTGGCTTAGCGTGGCCCATTACTTTGTAAGTGAATGAACAAGGGAACTCTAAGAGGTCTTTTAGTTTTGCATCAGAATTGATGTTCATGATTAGCTCCAAAAGGCTAGACTCTCGCAAAGTGGCGAAAAGTCGATAAAAAGCGTGTTCGGTCAACAGACACGAGTAATAATGCGGAATATTACGTGTAAATATCGCCGAACTCAAGATCAACAAAAGCCGCACATGGCGGCTTTTGGTTCGCTAATGAGTAAATCATGAACTTACTCATTAGGTTAGCTATACAACAAGCTTGGGTTTTACCTAGAACAAACCTTTTGCTTGTTTAGAATAAACCCTTGAACAGAAGAACTAGGTAGTCCCATAGACGGCTGAATAGGCTGCCTTGGTCTACATCTTCAAGTGCTAGTAGTGGGTATTCAGCAACGTCTTCACCGTCTACTTGGTAGAATAGTTTACCAACTACATCGCCTTTGCTGATTGGCGCTTCTAGCTCTTTCTCAAGAACGAAGCTTGCCTTCAGGTTCTTAGCTTGACCACGAGGTAGCGTTACGAAAGTATCTTCGTCGACACCCAGTGCAACTGTGTCCTTGCTACCCATCCAGATCTTCTCTTCTACGAAGGTTTCACCGGCTGTGTGTGGTGCCACTGTTTCAAAGAAGCGGAAGCCGTAGCTAAGCAGTTTTTTGCTTTCTGTTTTACGAGCATTCGCATTCTTGGTGCCCATAACTACAGCCACTAGGCGCATTTTGCCTTCTGTCGCTGAGCTTACTAGGCTGTAACCTGCATTGCTTGTGTGGCCCGTTTTGATGCCATCAACGTTCATGCTCTTATCCCATAACAGACCGTTACGGTTGTATTGGGTGATGCCGTTGTATGTGAATTTCTTCTCTGAGTAGATACGGTACTCGTCTGGTACGTCGCGAATCAGCGCCTGACCAAGTAGCGCCATATCGTAAGGCGTTGAGTATAGGTTCGGGTTGTCTAGACCGTGCACGTTAGCAAAGTGCGTGTCTTTCATGCCGATAGAGCTTGCCCAAGCGTTCATTAGGTCAACGAATGCATCTTCAGAGCCAGCGATGTGTTCAGCCATAGCAACACATGCGTCGTTACCTGATTGAATGATGATACCGCGGTTTAATTCTTCAACTTTAACCGTAGTGCCCACTTCAACGAACATCTTAGATGAATCTGGGAAGTTTTTAGCCCAAGCATTTTCACTGATTACAACATCGTCGTTTAGGTTGATGTTGCCACGGTCGAGCTCTTGGCCGATCACGTAGCTCGTCATCATCTTGGTTAAACTTGCTGGAGAAAGCTGAGTATTCATCTCTTTCTCTGCTAGTACTTTGCCTGAATGGTAATCCATCAGAACAAAACCTTTAGCGGCGATTTGAGGTGCATCAGGAACAACAATAGGAGCGGCGAATGACGATGTAGCTATCGTTGCAGAAAGAGCAACAGAAGTAGCAAAAATCGATTTAACAAGTTTATTAGATTTAATCATTTTGAATGCAATTATTTGGTGAACTATTCATATATTAACAGAATCACTCTGTCACACCAGAGCGCTGATTACCAGAAGTAACTGTTAGATTAATTAGCGAGTTAGGGTGTGTTTTTTTATATAAGCTGACGGGTAACCCATTAGCTTAACTTGTTCTAATTTCTCTTGAGTCAGAGCATAGTCATGAAATGGCCCAATCATCAGACGGTAGTTGTCATCATTTGGCTGCAAGAACGTTGCTACTTCTAGCTTTTCGGCTAGATCTTTCGCTAACTTTTCGGTCCTATCTTCATGTGGAGATGTTGCGACTTGAATAATAAATTGCGGTAAAGCAGCCTTTTTATTTGCGTCGGTTGGCATAGCCACAGTAATGACTTCAATCTCAACATTTGCCGTGCCGGTTCTCAACACATCGAGCTTGTAAGCTGCCGCATAACTAAGGTCAATGATTCGGCCTTCATGGAATGGGCCGCGGTCATTGATACGAACAATTGTCGTTTTGTTGTTGTCAGTATTCGTCACTTTTACATAGCTTGGAATTGGCAATGTTTTGTGCGCCGCAGACATCGAATACATGTCGTAGATCTCGCCGTTCGACGTTAAGTGGCCATGAAATTTCTTACCGTACCAAGAGGCTTTGCCTTTCTCAGTAAACCCTTCGGTCTTCTTTACGATCTTGTAGTCTTCGCCACGTAAAGTGTAATCCGTGTTACCACCTAAACTATAAGGTTCATACTGAGGGTGAGCATCCTCGAGATGCTCTACTGAGATCGGTGCGTCTGGTGCAATATCTGAATCAATATCGTAGCGGCCTGTTGGCTGCTTTGAAGAACAACCATTGATTAAAATCGCTAGCCCCAAGATAGAGACTATTTTTTTGATTGGCAGTTCTTCAACCAAGGATGCTTTTTTTTGAAACGTTGTAATAGACATCGATTAGGTCGCCTTTGAGAATGCTTTTCTGTGTGTATGTATCGACATTAAAATACCAAAACCAGCCATAAGGGTAACCATTGAAGTACCGCCATAACTGACTAGAGGAAGAGGAACACCAACTACAGGTAGAATGCCACTTACCATGCCAATGTTTACAAAAATATAAACGAAGAAGCTCAGTACAATACTTCCGCCCATCATTCGACCGAATGCGGTTTGAGCTTGGCTCGCAAGCACTAAGCCACGTCCAATAATAAACAGGTAGATCGCAAGCAAGAACAAGATACCGATCATGCCCCATTCTTCGGCGATGACCGCAAAAATGAAGTCGGTGTGGCGCTCTGGAATGAATTCTAATTGAGATTGAGTGCCTTGCAGCCAACCTTTTCCTGATATACCACCCGAACCTATCGCAATCTTACTTTGAATGATGTGGTAACCCGCACCTAATGGATCTGATTCAGGATCAAAAAGGGTTCTAACACGCACTTTTTGATATTCACGCATCAAGAAGAACCATAGGATTGGGATAAATGCCCCTAATGCGATTGCCGCGCTAGCAATGATTTTCCAACTGATACCAGCCAGGAATATCACGAAGATACCAGATGCGGCGATAAGGATAGATGTACCTAGGTCAGGCTGCTTTGCGATTAGAATCGTTGGTACAAACACCATCACTAGCGAGATCGCTAATGTTTGGAATGTTGGTGGAAGTGAGCGCTTACCGATAAATCGTGCCAGCATCAAAGGCACCGCGAGCTTTAATAGCTCTGACGGTTGGAATCGAACAAAGCCGAAGTTTAACCAACGCTGGGCGCCTTTAGAGGCTTCACCAAAGAACAACACGCCCAATAGCAAGATGACACCACCTACAAATAGCAGTGGTGCCAAGGTTTCATAAGTGCGAGGTGAGATTTGCGCTAGGAAGATCATCACACCTAAAGACAGAGCCATGCGCATCGCCTGGCGATCCATCATCGCAAGGCTTTGTCCGCTTGCGCTGTACATGATCAGTAGGGCAAAGCCCATTAAAACCAGAATGCCGAGCAATAGCGGCAGGTCGATATGCAGCCTTTCGAATAGGGCTCTATTTCGTCCAGTTGAAGGATCAAGTTTCATTATTTAATTGGCTCACTTTGATAATCTTCTGCAAGGATAATATGGTCTAAAATCCTTCTTACTACTGGGCCGCCGTTAGAAGAACCGCCACCTGCGTTCTCTAGAACGATAGTCACGACGGCTTCAGGATCTTCAAAAGGCGCGTAACCCGTAAAGAGGGCGTGATCGCGTAAGTGCTCTGCGATTTCATCCGCGTTGTACTCTTCATCTTCTTTTAAGCCGAATACCTGCGCGGTACCCGATTTACCAGCGGTTTGGTAAGACATTTTCTGGAATGAACGTCTTGCCGTGCCTTTTTTACCGTGGTTAGCCAGCCTCATACCTTCCTGAGCGATATCCCAATACTTCTTCTTAACCCCGGTTAGCGGTGGGTAAGTTTCAATGTCCGACATGATTTGTTCATCGAATGGACGACCGTTATCAATGGTTGAACGAAGTAGGTGAGGTGCGGTTACTTCACCTTCATTGACCAAAACTGATGTGGCTTTTGCAATCTGCATGGGTGTTGCAGTCCAGTAGCCCTGTCCAATACCAACTGGAATAGTATCACCTTGATACCAAGGCACACGGTGTCTGGCCATCTTCCAATCACGAGTTGGCATATTGGCTTTGCTTTCTTCGTAGATATCGATGCCAGTATAATCACCAAAGCCGAACATCATCATCCATTTGGATATGCGATCAATGCCGAGATCATAAGCAATTTGGTAAAAGAAGGTATCCACCGACTCTTCAATCGCTTTTTCTATATCCACGACACCGTGTCCCCAACGCAACCAGTCACGGAATGGTCTCGTTTTTGAGTTTGGTATCTTCCAATAGCCTGGGTCATTGCGCGTAGTGTTTGGTGTAATAACACCTTCTTGCAGAGCAGCAACAGCAATGAAGGGTTTGATCGTCGATGCTGGTGGGTAAATCCCTAGCGTGGCACGGTTAACCAAAGGGCGGTTTTTGTCTTGAAGTAGCGCGTTATAGCCTTTAGACGAGATACCATGCACGAATGCGTTTGGGTCGTAGCTTGGGCTCGATACCATGGCTAACACGCCATTGTCTTTCGGATCGAGAACGATAGCTGAACCACGGCGGCCATCAAGTAACTTATGTACGTATAGCTGTAGCTTGATATCTAAGTTAAGTACGATATCTTTGCCTGGAACCGAAGGGACAAATTTGAGGGTACGAATCACTCGTCCACGACTGTTAACTTCGACTTCTTGGTAGCCAGCTGTACCGTGCAACATATCTTCGTAATAACGCTCAATACCCAACTTACCGATATCACGTGTAGCTTGGTAATTGGCGTCTTTTTCTTCTCGCATCAAGCGCTGCATATCACGGTCATTGATGCGCGATACATAGCCTATTACGTGAGTGAGCACATCACCGTAAGGGTAGAAACGCTTCAAAGTTCCCGTAACTTCAACACCTGGGAATTTGTGTTGGTTTACAGAGAAGACGGCAACTTGTTCTTCAGACAGTTGATTAAGAATAGGTACTGATTTAAAGCGTCGTGAATTACGACGATCACGATTAAAGCGCTCGATACGCTCTGGCGGGATCTCAATTAATGCTTGCAGACGAGCAAGCGTGTCATCCATATCTTTAATTTTTTCGGGTATGATTTCTAGATTGAAAACAGGACGGTTTTCGGCAAGAAGTATACCGTTGCGATCGTAAATCAAACCACGGTTAGGGGCGATCGGAACGACCTTGATACGGTTGTCGTTAGAACGAGTTTTATAGTCTTGGTATTGATTGACCTGAATGTTGTACAGGTTAACAACCAACATCGACATCATGACAATGATCCCCGCAAACGCAACAAAAGCACGGCTAGTAAATAGTCGTGCTTCTGCTTTGTAATCGCGGATTTGGCTACGTTTACGTAACATTAACGCTTATTCTCGATGATAAGGGTGGTTAGCAGTGATGCTCCAAGCTCGATACAAGCTTTCAGCCATGATAACGCGTACTAATGGGTGAGGGAGAGTAAGCGCAGACAGAGACCAACTTTGGTCTGCGGCCGCTTTACATGCAGGTGCTAATCCTTCAGGCCCGCCAATTAGGATAGATACGTCACGTCCATCCAGCTTCCAACTTTCTAATTGCTCAGCAAGTTGAGGTGTATCCCACTTTCTACCTGGGATATCGAGCGTGACAATACGGTTGCCTTTTGGAACTGCAGCCAGCATCGCTTCACCTTCTTTTTGAAGAATGCGTGCAATATCTGCATTTTTACCGCGCTTTCCTGCAGTAATTTCAATGAGCTCTAATGGCATATCGTGAGGGAAGCGGCGTTTGTATTCTTGAAACCCTTCTTCAACCCACTTTGGCATTTTTGTGCCAACTGCGATTAACTGGATCTTCAAAGCTTAGCCCCAAAGTTTTTCTAGTTGGTACAGCTCACGATGCTCTTCTTGCATAACGTGAAGCATGCTTGTGCCCATATCTAGAACAACCCATTCACCTTCTTGCTGACCGTCCATACCTAGAGGTTGCATACCCGCTTTACGCACTTCATCAGCAACATGCTGTGCAATAGAGGCAACATGGCGTTTAGAGGTGCCAGTACAAACAATCATGTAATCAGTAACGCTTGATTTGCCTTCTACATCGATAGTTACAATCGATTCTGCTTTCATGTCGTCGGCTTTGTCTGCAAGAAAATCTTTTAGTTCTTCACGTAACACTGGGTGTTCCTTTAATCTGAATTTAGCTTTGTTTAGGGCTTGTTGACCCTAGAATATAACACGCTTTTATGCGTGGAATGGTATTGAAGCTGAAGGGATACAAAACTCTACGCTTAACTGATGAATTAGTGGCCAAGGCGACTGCTCATATTGAGTTTTTGTCATCAATTCAGCTTGAGTGAGCAACGCGAACAAAGAGTGTAATTGAGAAATCGAAACTCTTGTTAGCGCGGCGTTATAAAGAGGCTTTTTAGATTGCCAGATACGGTGTTTTTCGAAGACCTGACCAATCGGCATCTGTTTCATTTGTTGCTGCATTTGTAATAGCAGAGCAAGCTCTCGTTGTATGCTACGTAATAAAATGACGGGTTCGACACCTTCAGCTTCTAGCTGACGCAGGATTCGTTGTGCTCGATTTCCTTTCCCTGCCAATAGGGCATCACTCCAATGGAATGGAGTGAAGTGGTTGTGGCGGCTCAGCGATTCTTCTAAGCGCACTAAGGTTAGCTTTCCATCTGGATATTGAAGTGCCAGTTTTTCGAGGCTTTGTGTGAGTGCAAACAGGTTACCCTCATGCCATTGCGCCAGCATTTGAATCGCTTCAGGGTCTGGCGACAACCCGACTTGACGGCAGCGTGCTTGAACAAATTGAGGTAGCCTGCTGACATCTGGCGTTAGGCAACTGACCCAGTGACCCTGATTCGAAAGAGCCTTAAACCACTTAGCGCTTTCTTGAGCTTTGGTGAGCTTAGTGCCCACCAAGATTAACAAGATATCACTGTGGATATGCTCGGAGATTGCGAGTAGCTCTTTCGCTATTGCGGCATTGACGCCTGACTCTGGCAGTTCAAGCTCGATGACCTGACGGCTAGAAAACAGGCTTAGCGCTTGAGTACAGTCATAGACTTGGTTCCAGTCCATACTGTTATCAATCGCAAAGCGGTGACGTTCCTCGAAACCTTGTTGTTTAGCCGCTTTTTGAATCGCTTCTCTGCTTTCTTGTAATAGCAGTGGCTCATTACCAAAGATCAGGTAAACGTTGCTCAGTTGTTTAGCAAGCTGTTCTGGTAAGCGGTCAGCAAAAATACGCATCAAATAAACCTATTATTGAGCAGATTCGCTGAGCTCTGGTTGTTGTTCTGTGCTTGGTTCGATTTCAACGTCGTCAATCTCAACATTCTTGATGTTGTATTGCTTTTCAAGCTCTTTTACTTGAACGTGTTCTAGTGCTTCAAGGTCCATACTGTCTGCAGCGATGTTGGCTTTTAGGCGCGCCATTTGGCGAAGGATTTGGCTAGTTGCTAGCTTGCGCATTTCATCTTCGATCATGTCGCGTTCAACCGACTTTGCGAGGGCTGTTAGCGGGTTATCTAGGTAACTACGGGTAACACTGGTTGAGAACGTTTTTGAGCCAAGATCTGGGATCGTTACTCGGTATGAAGCGTTAAATGTTAGCTCAATTTCGGCGGCACGAGTATTTTGGTATAGCGATAAAGTACGCTCACCAACACTCTCGCTAATGATGTGCAGGTTAGGGGTATTTTCAGCTGGTGGCACAATTTCTACATCATTCATGCGCAGTTGGCCTTTCATCATACGTGTAAACGTACTGTATTGGTCGTAACTGGTTACGGAGATCTTGTTGAGTTCTTCTGGTACGGAGTAATCACCACGTAGGTGGAAACCACACGCACTTAATAGGCTGACGGTTAAAACAACAACAGTAACTTTCAATGAAGATAGTGAAATCAGGCGCATTATTTGATGGCTCTCATGAAGGTAGAATACTTATTTAAAGGCTTTAGTTCGTTTGAGTGGTTAGGCTCAAGTCTAAAGCGCTTAAATAAGTAGACAGGGCAATTAGCTACCCTGTCTACAGACTGCTTTTGATGAATTAAGTTCGTTAATTCTTTAGCAATTGCATTGTGCTAACGAAATTAGTTAGCAACGATGTTTAGAAGCTTACCTGGTACGAAGATAACTTTACGGATAGTTAAGCCATCTAGGAACTTCTTAGCGTTCTCATCGTTTAGACCAAGCTCACGAACTTGCTCTTCTGTTGCATCAGCAGCAACGGTTAGTTTCGCACGTAGCTTACCGTTGATCATAACAACGATAGTTTTCTCGTCTTCAACTAGCGCTTTCTCATCGAAAGTTGGCCATGTTGCTGAGTCTACGTTTGATTCACCCAGTGCAATCCACATTTCGTAAGAGATGTGTGGCGTCATTGGGTAAAGCATGCGAACAACAGCTTTTAGCGCTTCATCAAGGATTGCACGATCTTGTACAGACTCTTGAGGTGCTTTCGCTAGCTTGTTCATCAATTCCATGATCGCAGCGATTGCTGTGTTGAACGTTTGGCGACGGCCGATATCGTCCGTTACTTTCGCGATAGTTTTATGGATATCACGACGAAGTGCTTTTTGGTCGCCAGATAGCGCAGAAGCATCAACAGATTCAGCAGCACCCTTAGAAGAGTGAGCGTGAACCAATTTCCAAACACGTTTAAGGAAGCGGTTAGCCCCTTCAACGCCAGACTCTTGCCACTCAAGCGTCATGTCTGCAGGTGATGCAAACATCATGAATAGACGTACTGTATCAGCGCCGTACTTGTCTACCATCTCTTGTGGGTCGATACCGTTGTTCTTAGACTTAGACATTTTGATCATGCCTGAGTGTTCAACTTCACGACCTTGATCGTCGACTGCTTTTTCGATGCGACCTTTACCGTCACGTTCAACCGTTACGTCAGTCGGTGCAATCCACTCTTTGGTGCCTTTTTCGTTTTCGTGATAGAACGCGTCAGCCAGAACCATGCCTTGACATAGTAGTTGCTTGAACGGTTCATCAGACGTCACGTAGCCAGCATCACGTAGAAGCTTATGGAAGAAACGAGAGTAAAGCAGGTGCATACAAGCGTGCTCGATACCACCAACGTATTGGTCAACTGGTAGCCAGTAGTTTGCTTTCTCTGGATCTAGAATGTCGTCTGCTTGCGGTGAACAGTAACGTGCGTAGTACCAAGAAGACTCCATAAACGTATCGAACGTGTCAGTCTCACGTAGAGCGGGTTCGCCGTTGAATGTTGTTTCAGCCCAAGACTTGTCAGCCTTGATTGGGCTCGTTACGCCATCCATTACTACATCTTCAGGAAGAATGACTGGCAGTTGGTCTGCTGGTACTGGGTGAACTTCACCGTCTTCAGTGGTTACCATTGGGATTGGAGCGCCCCAGTAACGTTGACGAGATACACCCCAGTCACGTAGACGGAAGTTTACTGTCTTCTTACCTTTGCCTTCAGCTTCAAGCTTCGCAGCAATTGCATCGAATGCTTCTTGGAACGCAAGACCATCGAATTCACCAGAATCAAACAGTACACCTTTTTCAGTGTAAGCCGCTTCAGACACGTCTAGTTCAGAACCATCTTCAGGTTTGATTACTGGGATGATATCGATGCCGTACTTAGTTGCGAACTCGTAGTCACGTTGATCGTGAGCAGGAACCGCCATTACCGCACCTGTGCCGTAATCCATAAGTACGAAGTTTGCTACGTATACAGGAACAACACGACCGTTAAGAGGGTGGATAGCCGTTAGGCCAGTATCCATACCTTTCTTTTCCATCGTTGCGAGTTCAGCTTCAGCAACTTTAGTGTTACGACACTCTTCAACGAATGCAGCAAGCTCTGGGTTGTTCTTCGATGCTTTCTCTGCAAGAGGGTGACCTGCAGCGATACCAACGTAAGAAACACCCATTAGTGTATCTGGACGTGTTGTGTACACTTCTAATGGTGCTTCTTCGCCGTTAACAGCGAAAGATAGCTCAACACCTTCAGAGCGGCCGATCCAGTTGCGCTGCATGGTCTTAACCATTTCAGGCCAACCTTCAAGGTTGTCTAGATCGTCTAGTAGCTCTTGAGCGTACTCAGTGATTTTAATAAACCACTGTGGAATTTTCTTTTGCTCTACTGGAGTGTCACAACGCCAGCAACAACCGTCTTCTACTTGCTCATTTGCCAGTACTGTTTGGTCGTTTGGACACCAGTTCACTGAAGATGTCTTCTTGTAGACCAGGCCTTTTTCGTAAAGCTTAGTGAAGAACTCTTGTTCCCAACGGTAGTACTCTGGAGTACACGTTGCGAATTCACGGTTCCAGTCGTAACCAAAGCCTAGAAGCTTAAGCTGGTTCTTCATGTACTCAATGTTTTCGTAAGTCCATGGTGCAGGTGCTGTATTGTTTTTAACAGCGGCGTTTTCTGCAGGTAGGCCGAATGCATCCCAACCAATTGGCTGCATTACGTTTTTGCCTTGTAGACGTTGGAAACGAGATACCACATCACCGATGGTGTAGTTACGCACGTGACCCATGTGCAGTCGGCCACTTGGGTAAGGGAACATAGAAAGACAGTAGAATTTTTCTTTGTTTGGGTCTTCACTTACAACGAAAGTCTCGCTGTTATCCCAGTGTTGTTGAACCTTTTGTTCAATCTCTTGCGGGTTATATTGTTCTTGCATCGATGGTATCCGGTTATCTTGGAATTTGTGAGTTCGGTTAGAACAGAATCTTACAGATCGTCATAGAATACCTAAAGGAGCTGAGTACAACAATAGTTATACCCTTCATACTTGCAGTTGCCGCTTAGTAGATTGTGTAATTTTCACTGAATTTCGCAGGGCAACTATACTTAAGAGTATGAATTGCATTTGTTTGTAAGCGGGAGTGCATTGCAGCGCATCCGTTTGCTCACTAAAAGGTTGGTTATCTTAAGGAGGTTGTTATGCCGAAGAAAAAAGCGCTCTATGAAGAAGTCGTCGAAGAGGTGATTGAAACGCTGAAGCATAGCCCTGAAGAGCTCAACAACAAAATCGAAACGTCGGGCAAGTTTGCGAAAGCAGCTAATGATATGACTAAAGATGAGCTTTCATTGATCTCTGCCTACGTGAAGTCGGACTTAAAAGAGTTTTCCGAAAGCTATGAAGAGAGTAAAAGCGGTCCATTCTATTTGATGATTGCGGACTCTATTTGGCAAGGGCTGTTGGATATTACTGATCGTACTAAGGTGGAATGGGTTGAACTGTTCCAAGACTTAGAACACCAAGGCTTGTATCAAGCGGGTGAAGTCATTGGCTTGGGAACCTTAGTATGTGACGAGTGTGGTCACCAAACCGAATATAACCACCCAACCAATATCATTCCATGCATTAAATGTGGTTCTAAAGGGTTTAGTCGTAAAGCCCTTAAACCGTAAGCTTCTGAACCATAGCGTATCAACGCAAAACCACAGCAATGAAAAAGGGTTGACCCGATCAGTCAACCCTCAAATCACTTTTCGTCGAATCTAGCTTTTTGGCTTTCTAATTACCCAACCAATCACCAAGCTGAGCATCGCCCAGATATACAGTGGCCAAGTACCTACTGTGTGATAAGGCGTTTGACCATCCGTTGAAATGAGTTCAGCTTTTAACACTGCCGTTTCAAACTGAGGTACTTGTTTGAGGATGTTGCCTTTGTAATCGGTAACTGCCGTCACACCATTGTTGGTCGAGCGAATAACTGGCTTACCAAGCTCCAGAGCACGCATCTGTGCGATTTCCATATGTTGCAGAGGGCCAATCGAACGACCAAACCACGCATCGTTAGAGAGCGTTAAAATAAAGTCAGTCTCGTCGGTTACGTTCTGCCTAACTTGATCATTAAAGATGATCTCGTAACACAACGCAGGCGCTAAGTGACGACCATTTGCCACTATGTTTGGTTGAACAAAGTCGCCACGGCTAAATGATGACATTGGCAAGTTAAAGAAAGGTGCTAATGGACGCAAGATATCTTCAAACGGCACAAACTCACCAAATGGTAACAGGTGGTGTTTATGGTAGCGTTCGTCTGGATCGTAGCTGTACTCACCGTATGGATTCACACCGAGAGAAAGAACACTGTTGTAGTATTTCTTATCTTCAGACTGATTCAGCACACCGGTAATGATCGAACTGTTGTTCATCTTCGCTGCGCTATCCAAGTTACGTAGGAAAGATGGGATCTCAACTTCGAATGCTGGAATAGCCGCTTCAGGCCAGATGATGATATCCGCTCCCCAGTTTTCTCTGCTTAGGTCGGTGTACTTCATCATGGTTGGCCAGCGATGACTCGGTAGCCATTTACTGTCTTGATCGACGTTGCCTTGTATCAAGACGACTGACGTGGTTTTTTCAGGGTTCGGCGTGACCCAGTCGATGTTGCGAATACCAAAGCCTGCACTAAATACGACGGCGGGAATGAGAGCGATGCTCCAAGCCCGGTTAACAATCGCATAAGTGAATGCAGAGGCTGAAACAATGATCGCTAAAGTTACTAGCTCTACGCCGCCAATCGGTGCAAATGAACCCAATGGCGAATCGATTTGGCTGTAGCCTAACCAAAGCCAAGGGAAGCCCGTCATTACCCAGCCACGCAGCCAATCACAGACTAGCCAGAATGCAGGAGCTGCAAGGAAAAAGCGGCTTAGGTTATTGGCAGGGAAGAATTTATTCAAACCCCAGGTAAATAGCCCTGAATAAACGGCTAGGTAGCCAACAAGCAATGCCATCAAAAATAGGTTGGCTGCCAGTGGCATGCCGCCAAAACCATCAATGCTGACGTATACCCAGCTGATACCTGTGGTGAATTGACCTAAACCCCATGCGTAGCCAATCCAAAGCGCACTTTTAGGAGAGCGGTTGTGGATCAGTAACAGCAACAAAGCTGGGCTGAGAATAGCAAGAGGCCATATAGAGTATGGAGCGAATGAAAGGGTGGTTATAGCGCCAACAAAAACGGCCGCAAGCGGCCGTAATAGGCGATGAATAAAGGTATTAGTCATCTAATTTCTGTCATCTCTTTAGAGAGAAGTTGTTATTCTTCGATAGTCGGAAGAGGCTGTTCGTCAGGAATGGTTACCTGTAGCTGAATCACACGACGGTTATCTGCTGATGTTATTTTGAAATGGTAGTTTTCGATTTCTACAATTTCGCCACGAACCGGCAGGTGGCCGAGTGCTGTCATAACCATGCCGCCTACCGTATCCACTTCGTCGTCACTAAAGGCAGTGTTAAACGTATCGTTGAACTCTTCAATAGTGGTTAAAGCTTTTACAGAGAAGGTATGCTTACTCAGCTTACGAATATCTAGCTCTTCTTCATCGTCGAACTCGTCTTCAATTTCACCAACGATTTCTTCGAGGATATCTTCAATGGTTACCAGGCCAGAAACTCCACCAAACTCATCGACAACGATAGACATGTGGTAACGCTCTTCTTGGAACTCCTTAAGCAGGCGATCAACTCGCTTACTTTCAGGAACAACCACGACAGGGCGAATCACTTGTTCGATATCAAATGGAGCACTTTCTGAACCCAAATACTTAAGTAGGTCCTTCGCTAATAGAATGCCTTCAACATGGTCTTTATCTTCACTGATCACTGGGTAGCGAGAGTGTTGAGCATCAGTAATGAGCGCAATCAATGTATCTAGATCATCTGTGCGTTCAACTGTAACCATTTGAGAGCGAGGCAGCATGATATCGCGTACTCGCATCTCTGAAATTTCCATAACACCCTCGAGCATGTCGCGTGTGTCGTGGTCAATTAGGTCATTAATTTCTGAGTCGCGGATTACATCTACGAGCTCTTGGCGATCTTTTACTTCACCTTGAAATAGTTGGCCTAGGCGTTCAAAGAAGGACTTTCTACTCGGACCTTCAGATTTTTTACTTCCCTCAGAAGTGGGGGGGTTACCTTCGTTCATGATTTCTCAAAAAATAACGCTATCAGAAGTGTGATAGCACACGTTAAAACTCAGATTCCTGCGAAAATCACAGGTTCGATGAGTTATTGTTTCTCTGCAACCTACTTTACTAGAATCAATTTACTTTTCTAGAATGTAAGGGTCTTCAAACCCCATAGATTGCATGATTTCTGTCTCGAGTGACTCCATCTCTTCAGCTTCATCATCTTCGATATGATCATAACCTAGCAGATGCAGACTGCCATGTACAACCATATGAGCCCAGTGTGCTAGCAGAGGCTTACTTTGCTCTTCTGCTTCTTTTTCGACAACTTGGCGGCAGATAATGAGGTCGCCCAGTAGATCTAACTCGATCCCTGGAGGAGCCTCGAATGGAAAAGACAACACGTTAGTTGGCTTATCTTTGCCACGATATTCATGATTGAGCTGGTGGCTTTCTTGTGTATCAACGATACGAACCGTCAACTCAGCGTTCTCTTGAAACTGAGGAATTGTCTTGTCCAACCAAAGCTGAATATCTTGCTCAGTTGGAAGACCTTGCTCATTTTCGACCGCTAATTGCAGGTCTAGTTCAATAGACATCTATTTATCACCTTGTTCTGCAATTACAGAGCTATTTTGTGTTGCTAATTGTGTCGTAACTACCTGCTGAGCCTCAAGAAGTTTGGCTTCACGCTCTTCACGTTTACGCTTTTCAAACTCTTTGCGCTCTTTCTGGTCTTTTGCTTCCCACTTCTCGTATGCGTTGACGATACGAGCAACTACAGGGTGACGAACGACGTCTTCAGACATGAAGAAGTTAAAGCTAATGTCGTCGACTTCATTGAGCACTTCAGTCGCATGGCGTAAGCCTGATTTTGCACCACGAGGTAAATCGATTTGCGTAATATCACCTGTGATCACAGCGCGTGAGTTAAAACCGATACGGGTTAAGAACATCTTCATCTGTTCTACCGTGGTGTTTTGGCTCTCATCAAGAATGATAAACGCATCATTCAATGTACGACCACGCATGTAAGCCAGTGGCGCAACTTCAATTACGTTACGTTCAATCAGCTTCTCAACTCGCTCAAAGCCAAGCATCTCAAACAGCGCATCGTAAAGTGGACGTAAATATGGGTCTACTTTTTGGCTTAAATCACCCGGTAGGAAACCAAGCTTCTCACCGGCTTCAACAGCAGGACGAGTCAGTAGGATTCGGCGAACCTCTTGGCGTTCAAGTGCATCAACTGCTGCAGCAACGGCTAAGTAGGTTTTACCTGTACCTGCTGGCCCAATACCAAAGGTGATGTCATGAGTCACCATGTTCATTAGGTACTGTGCTTGGTTTGGCGTTCGAGGTTTGATGACGCCTTTTTTAGTCTTAATGGTCACTTCTTTGCCGTAGTCAATTTCAGACTCGACGTGTTGCTCCAAAATGCCTGACTCGGTGATCGCCAGATGTATTTGCTCTGGTTCGATATCGATTATGTTGCCTTTAACTGGAGCCGTTTCAACATAGAGGTGTTTGATGATGTCTAAAGCAGCGGCTGCTGTGTGAGGCTTACCAACGATGGTGAAGAAGTTGCTTCGGTAATTAATCTCAACGCCAAGACGACGCTCAAGGTGTTTGATGTTGTCGTCGAATGGTCCGCATAAGCTAGCCAAGCGCTTGTTGTCGGCTGGCTCTAGATTTATCTCTAAGGTAACGATTTTATTGCTCAAATTAGCCTCTCATTTTGTGCCACTCGCTCTTAAATAAAACAAAGAGCAAAAAGCCCGATTTAGACCGGGCTTTTGATTGTGATATCCCTATTTCTAAGATGGTCACTTAGTTAGGTAATTTCAAGCTTTGTGTTTGCGCTTTGTGCTCAAACAGTTGTATTGCCTACGGCGTAAATGTCGCTACACCTAGCTCGTCTTCACGTTTTGTTTTTTCCATCATTTCTGCTGGAGTCATAACAACGCGTAGACCCATGTCTTTTTCTGTGCGAACTAGCTCACCACGTAGTGAGTTGGTGTAAACCTCAGTGATCTTCACATCTACGAACTGGCCGATTAGGTCTGCAGAACCTTCGAAGTTCACAACACGGCTGTTTTCTGTACGGCCGCGAAGTTCCATTAGGTTCTTTCTTGATGGACCTTCAACAAGGATACGTTGCTCTGTGCCTAGCATTAGACGAGAGAAGCGCATAGCTTGTGTGTTTACCGTTTGTTGCAGTTCGTACAAACGATCTTTCTTCTCTTGTGCTGGTACGTCACATGGGTAATCTGCCGCTGGCGTACCCGGACGAGGAGAGAAAACAAAGCTGAAGCTCATATCGAAATCAACTTCTTTAATTAACTTCATTGTATCTTGGAAGTCTTGTTTAGACTCACCAGGGAAACCAACGATAAAGTCAGAACTGATTTGAATATCAGGACGAGCTTTACGCAGCTTACGGATAATAGACTTGTACTCGATAGCCGTGTGTGGACGCTTCATCATCGTAAGAATACGGTCACTACCACTTTGTACTGGTAGGTGAAGGAAGCTCACTAGTTCAGGAGTATCTTTGTAAACTTCAATGATGTCGTCACCAAACTCAAGCGGGTGGCTGGTTGTGAAACGAATTCGGTCGATACCATCGATAGAAGCAACAAGACGAAGCAGTTCTGCGAATGAACAGATATCGCCTTCGTGTGTTGGACCGCGGTATGCGTTTACGTTCTGACCTAGTAGGTTAACTTCACGTACGCCTTGCTCTGCAAGTTGAGCCACTTCGAACAGTACATCATCCATTGGACGGCTAACTTCTTCACCACGTGTGTATGGTACAACGCAGTAAGTACAGTATTTAGAACAACCTTCCATGATAGAAACGAATGCCGTCGCACCTTCAGCTTTTGGCTCAGGCAGGTTATCGAACTTTTCGATCTCTGGGAAAGAGATGTCCATTACTGGCTTTTCGTTAGACAGTGATGATTTAATCATCTCTGGCAGACGGTGCAGTGTTTGTGGGCCAAAGATAACGTCTACGTAAGGTGCACGTTGACGAATGTGATCACCCTCTTGAGTCGCTACACAGCCACCCACACCGATCACCACACCTTCTTTCTTATCTTTAAGCGTTTTCCAACGACCAAGCTGGTGGAATACTTTTTCTTGTGCTTTTTCGCGGATAGAACAAGTATTCAATAGTAGTACGTCTGCTTCCTCAGGTACTTCAGTTAGCTCATAGCCATTTGCAGCGTTAAGCAGGTCGGCCATTTTTGATGAATCGTATTCATTCATCTGACAGCCCCAAGTTTTAATTAGCAGTTTCTTACTCATTATATGTTCGCTCGATCGTTAGTTTAATTTAAGGGAGCAAATCGCCCATTATTCATCCGCTAGCTCCATATGTCATAATTCAGTATTCAGTTTTATGACAGGCTCTAGCGGCAAGCGGCGTATTGTACTGGTTTCAAAACCGACTGACTAGTAGTCTGAACAAATCTCTTATGTAGTGGTTTTTATTATCGTTAACGCCATATGCCATAAGGGATAACCCTTTTTTCGAATAAGGTTTTTGGTTACAAGTTAGTTATGAAAAAGTACAATCAAAAACAGTCAAAGAATCAAACTGATAAGTACAAAATATGAACAGTTACGATATTGTAGTAGTCGGTGGCGGCATGGTTGGCGCAGCAACAGCTATCGGTTTTGCAAAGCAAGGTCTGAGTGTTGCGGTAATCGAAGGTTTTGCCCCACAAGCTTTTGATGAGTCACAAACGATGGACATTCGTGTGTCAGCGATTTCTCAAGCATCGGTCGAGTTGCTTGAAGATCTTGGTGCATGGCAAAGTATTGCAGCGATGCGAGTGTGTTCATATAAGCGTTTAGAGACGTGGGAACACCCAGAGTGTCGTACTCGGTTTGATGCTGCATCACTGGACCTTCCTCGTTTGGGCTATATCGTTGAGAACAGACTCATTCAATTAGGTTTATGGTCTCAATTTGATGCCTACGACAATCTCGAACTGCTATGTCCAGAAAAGCTCGATGAGATTGAGTTTGGTGAAATCAATATCGTTAAGCTTCAATCTGGGGCTGAGCTATCCGCGAAATGGGTGATTGGCGCGGATGGCGCCAATTCAGCCGTTCGTCAACAAGCTGGTATCGGTATTACTGCTTGGGACTACCGCCAGCACTGTATGCTTATCAACGTAGAAACCGAGCAGCCTCAGCAAGATATTACTTGGCAGCAATTTTTACCAAGTGGTCCTCGTTCATTTTTGCCTTTGTGTTCTCTAACCTCTGACGGTCAAGAAATCGGGCAGGGGTCATTAGTTTGGTATGATTCTCCACTGCGTATTAAGCAACTGTCAGCAATGACCCCTGAAAAACTACGTAACGAAGTACTTTCTCACTTTCCTAAAGAGTTAGGTGATATTAAAGTCTTGAATTCGGGTTCTTTTCCTCTGACACGACGTCATGCTCAATCATATTCGAAGAATAACTGTATTTTAGTCGGGGACTCTGCACATACGATCAACCCATTGGCAGGGCAGGGTGTTAACTTAGGCTTTAAAGATGTATCAGTACTGTTGGATATCACCAACGAAAAGGGTGAATTGAATCAGTCTGTAGCAAGACGTTATGAAGTGATGAGAAGAGGCGACAACCTAATGATGCAGAGTGGCATGGATTTTTTCTACAAGACATTCAGCAACGACATTGGTCCGCTCAAGTTTGCACGTAATGCTGCGCTAAAATTAGCAGAGAACTCTGGGCCGATTAAAATCCAAGTATTGAAATACGCATTAGGCCTTTAATTTATTAGTTCAGATTATCTATATAGAGAAGGAGAGCAGATGCTCTCCTTTTTTGTTTGGTGCTGAGTGCTATAACTGCTGTGTAACGCAAACCGGTGCGTCGATCTCTAAAGAGTATCCTGTATAAACCAAAGACCCATCCTCACTATTTCGTTTGAATGAGGTGATGCTATTGGAGTGTTGGTTTGTTGCGATAAGCCATCGTCCGCAGTCAGTAATATGAAAATCGCGAGGGAAGTTGCCTTCAGTATTATAGCTATCAATAAAAATAGGCATTTTCGTTGTCGGCTCGATTCTGAAGCAACTGATCCTTGATTGGTGTCGACAAGATACATAGAGGAATTGCTCATCCGGCGATAGTTTTATCGCAGCCGTAGCTTCTCCTTTCTCCATATTGGGAAGCGCATCAATTTCTTCTACGATATTCCATACCCCCAAAACCTTTTCCAACATAAGTATCGATTCAGATAGCTCGCAGATCACATAGGCTCTGTCTTCTGCTTTGTTAAAGATTAAATGGCGAGGTCCATTGCCGGCTGGCACTTTAATAGACTGCACAGGCTCGTCTAGAAACTCTTCCTGTTCTTCATCGAAGCAATAGAAGTTGATTCGATCGGTGCCGAGATCGACAGTCACAAACTGTGGCGAGTTTTGTAAGAACAGGCATTGGTGGGCGTGCGGGCTAGTTTGTCTCTCTTTGTTTGGCCCGGAACCAACCATCTTGATTGTTTTGAGGCGCTTATCGATGTTGCCATTGATACTTAAGCTAAAAATATCGAATGTGCCTGATGAGTATTGCGACGTGATAGCAAACTTATTGTGTGGATCTATCGTGATGTGACAGGGGTGACCGCCAGCGATAGTACCGGAGTTCTTAACCGTCTTTGAGTTAGGGCTAGGAATATGAATCAGCTGCGGCTGTTTTGGCTGATCAATTTCAGACGCGGTATAGATGCCAAGTTTTGTCGCTACGACAAAAGACGGGTTAGTGCACTCTGCAACGAGCTCTAAAGGTAATAGCTTTCCGCTTTCCAAGTCTAATTGAGCCTGATATACGCCTTGGCTTTTACTGGGAGTGTCTGTGTAGCAACCGATCGTTAGAGTGAGGTTTTTCATAGGGCAGTCATACTCAATTAGAAAATGGAGCAGACATTGTCTTATAAAAAAGTCATGAAGTGATTAGATAGAGAGAAATACTTGGTGACGGAGTTATCAGATTTACATATTCCAGATAAAACAAAACCCAGCTAAAAAGCTGGGTTTCATTCAATGATGGTGCGGTCGGAGAGACTTGAACTCTCACACCTCTCGGCGCCAGAACCTAAATCTGGTGCGTCTACCAATTCCGCCACGACCGCAGCAAATCTTTGTAGTCATATCGAATATTGGTGCTTCAATAAGACATTGTATAAGTGGTGGCTACTGCGGGATTTGAACCTGCGACCCCATCATTATGAGTGATGTGCTCTAACCAACTGAGCTAAGTAGCCATAATAAATCTAATAGATTCACTATTTGTTCTCTAATTAAAGAGAAATAATGGTGCGGTCGGAGAGACTTGAACTCTCACACCTCTCGGCGCCAGAACCTAAATCTGGTGCGTCTACCAATTCCGCCACGACCGCAGCAAAGCTTTATAGTTATATCGACATTGGTGATTCGATGTAACGTTGTGCTCTTAGTTAACTACTTAAGTAATAAAACAAAGAGTTTAAATAGTGGCTGGGCTACCTGGATTCGAACCAGGGAATGCTGGCATCAAAAGCCAGTGCCTTACCGCTTGGCGATAGCCCAACAATGATATCACTTAAGATATCTAAATAATGGTGCGGTCGGAGAGACTTGAACTCTCACACCTCTCGGCGCCAGAACCTAAATCTGGTGCGTCTACCAATTCCGCCACGACCGCAGCAAAGCTTTTACTCTAGCGAAGAGTATAGTTATATCGACATTGGTGATTCAATATAACGTTGTTTGTTCTTCTTTCATAAAGAAAGAATGGTGGCTACTGCGGGATTTGAACCTGCGACCCCATCATTATGAGTGATGTGCTCTAACCAACTGAGCTAAGTAGCCATCTGAGAGCGAAGTAATATAATATAATCTCGCTTCCAATGCCATTATCTTTTTAAAGATAATTACACTTTAAATTGTGGCTGGGCTACCTGGATTCGAACCAGGGAATGCTGGCATCAAAAGCCAGTGCCTTACCGCTTGGCGATAGCCCAACAATGATATCACTTAAGACATCTCAATATGGTGCGGTCGGAGAGACTTGAACTCTCACACCTCTCGGCGCCAGAACCTAAATCTGGTGCGTCTACCAATTCCGCCACGACCGCTTTACTTTCCTAAAAACTCTTGTCGTTAATAAACATGTGTTTAATAACAAACAGAGTGCTTAGGAAATGGTGGCTACTGCGGGATTTGAACCTGCGACCCCATCATTATGAGTGATGTGCTCTAACCAACTGAGCTAAGTAGCCATTTCCAAATTGTCGTTCATTTCGAGACGTTGCCGCTTCGTTGTGAACGGGGCGCATTATGCGTAGTTGAGCGAAACCCGTCAACTTTTTTTTTGAATAAATCGCGAATAAACATCTGTTCGGTTTCTTTTTAGGCAAAGAGGCGTATTTGTCGACAAAAAACAGGTCTAAAAGGCGATATATATAGGAAGTTAAGTTTCTGATGAGGGGCAATTTAGAAAGGGGAAAAACAAAAAGGCCAGTGAATTCACTGGCCTTTTTTCTAGATGTTTAATCAGAATTATACGTTGAAGCGGAAGTGAACAACGTCACCATCTTTAACAATGTATTCTTTACCTTCAAGGCGCCATTTACCTGCGTCTTTCGCTCCGCTCTCACCGTTAAATTCGATGAAGTGATCAAATCCAACAACTTCAGCACGGATGAAACCTTTCTCGAAGTCTGTGTGGATCTTACCCGCTGCTTGTGGCGCAGTTGCACCTACAGGGATTGTCCAAGCACGAACTTCTTTAACGCCAGCTGTGAAGTAAGTTTGAAGAGTCAGTAGTTCGTAACCAGAGCGGATCACTCGGTTAAGACCTGGCTCTTCGATACCCATATCCGCTAGGAACTCTTCGCGATCTTCGTCGTCAAGTTCAGAAAGCTCAGATTCGATTGCTGCACAAACAGCAACAACTACGTTGTTTTCGTTTTCAGCGTATTCACGAACAGCGTCTAGGTATGGGTTATTTTCAAAACCATCTTCTGCAACGTTTGCGATGTACATTGTTGGCTTAAGCGTTAGGAAGTTTAGGTAGCCGATTGCTGCCGCTTCTTCTTTGCCAAGTTCAACAGTACGCGCCATCCCACCTTCTGTTAGAACTGGAAGTAGCTTTTCTAGTACAGTGATTTCGAATTTAGCGTCTTTGTCGCCGCCTTTTGCTTTCTTCGCGTTACGTTGAATTGCACGCTCACAGCTGTCTAAGTCAGCCAGTGCAAGTTCAAGGTTGATCACTTCGATATCTTCGATTGGAGATACTTTGCCAGCAACGTGAACAATGTTTTCATTTTCAAAGCAGCGCACAACGTGACCGATAGCGTCAGTTTCACGGATGTTAGCTAGGAATTTGTTACCAAGACCTTCACCTTTAGATGCGCCAGCTACTAGGCCCGCGATATCTACGAATTCCATTGTCGTTGGAAGGATCTTCTGTGGATTAACAATTTTTGCTAATGCATCTAAGCGTAGATCTGGAACCGGAACGATACCTGTGTTTGGTTCGATCGTACAAAATGGAAAGTTTGCTGCTTCGATGCCTGCTTTAGTCAGTGCGTTAAACAGAGTTGACTTACCAACGTTTGGTAGACCAACGATGCCACATTTAAAACCCATGATATAAACCTTATTCTGCTTTGAACGTATGTAAGCGATTTTGTGCTTTTGGTAGGCCATCTTTCAATAAGATGTCTAGGCTGCGAACCGATTCGTCAACGACGGCCTCGATACACTCTTGCTCTTTTTGAGGAGCTTTGCCTAATACATAACCTGCAACTTTATCTTTGTGTCCTGGATGGCCAATGCCTAATCTAAGACGATAGAATTCTTTATTGTTACCCTGTTTGCTGATGATGTCTTTCAGACCATTATGTCCACCATGACCACCACCTTTTTTAAACTTTCCAATACCAGGAGGCAGATCTAACTCGTCGTGAGCGACCATGATCTCTTCAGGTTTAATTTGGTAGAACTTTGCTAAGGCTGCAACTGCTTTGCCTGACAAGTTCATAAAAGTAGTTGGGATCAGCAAACGAAGATCTTCACCGTGAACCATGATACGACCCGTTAGGCCAAAGAACTTTGGTTCGTTCTTTAGTGTCACGTTATGTACACGCGCTAATTCTTCAACTACCCAAGCACCCGCGTTGTGGCGAGTTTTGGCGTATTCTGGACCTGGATTAGCCAGTCCAACGAGAAGTTTTATTTGTTGGCTCAAGGTATGGATCTCTCTTGGGATTTCAAAAAGCGCCGTATGATATCACAGTTTATGAAAAAGGTGCGAGCTAGCTGATAGCTGCGCGATTATTCCTGTTTGTGATAACTAGCTGTGCAATATTACTCAGTGTCTCGTCCTAAAATAC